>NZ_PQDH01000002.1:658493-987740 GCF_002964605.1 Vallitalea okinawensis | reverse complement strand
TAGATAGGCTGGAGGTGTAAGCGTAGCAATACGTTCAGCTGACCAGTACTAATAGGTCGAGGTCTTGACCTAGTGATATGGAATGTAGTGAAAATCACTTAAAATGAGTTATTATTGGAATATGAAAAGTCAATTCAACGTGCAATTTTGAGAGTACAATCTCAAATATAATCCTCGATGGCTCAATGGTAGAGCATTCGGCTGTTAACCGAAGGGTTGCTGGTTCGAGTCCAGCTCGGGGAGTTTTCAGTGGTGATGCGTCTATGGGAGACACCCGTTCCCATACCGAACACGATGGTTAAGACATAGACGGCCGATGGTACTTGGTGGGTGACTGCCTGGGAGAGTAGGTGACTGCTGAATTTATCGGGGTGTGGCTCAGCTTGGCTAGAGCGCTTGATTTGGGTTCAAGAGGTCGCAGGTTCGAATCCTGTCACCCCGATTTTGAAATAAGTAATTGTAAAAGCGGCGCAGGTCGCTTTATATTTTTTTTATATGTGCCTGTAGCTCAGCAGGATAGAGCAGTGGCCTTCTAAGCCACGTGTCCGGGGTTCGAATCCCTGCAGGCACGCCATAATTAAATAATGTGGATCACTAGCTCAGTTGGTAGAGCACTGGACTTTTAATCCAGGTGTCCCGGGTTCGAGCCCCGGGTGATTCATGCATGTAAGACTCTTTGAGAATATTTCAAGGAGTCTTTATTTTTTTGTAAAATTTTATAAGTCTTTATGATTTTGTAATTATTCTCTTATCTAATTCCAAACATCAAGCGATGAAATTAAGTGCACTGAAAGCAATTCAAACTCAGTAATTAATTGATCATTAGCTCATAAAACTCTTTGAGACTATATTTCAGATAGTTTTTCTTATTTTTGAAATTGTTTAAATATTCAAATTTACCTTAGCTTAATAGTATCTTTACTTGAGTATGTTAGAGTTACATTATAAAGATAAGACAATAAATGAGATAAGAGGTGATTAGCTTTGCTTTTCGATTATCATGTACATTCTGATATGTCTACTGATGGTAAAGACTCATTAAATAAACTATGTGAAAGAGCAATTACTATAGGGTTAAAAGAGTTCGCTATAACTGATCATTTTGAACCAACAGAAAAAGATTCAGACTATTTATTTTATAATATTGAAGAAAACTATGAAAAGTTTAAAATAGCCAAAGAGAAATATAGTCCTTTCTTAGATCTAAAGTTTGGGATAGAACTAGGGCAACCTCACAGATTTCCTAAAAGAATCAAAGAAATTCTAGCAACATGTTATTATGATTATGTTTTAGCTTCAAGTCACAAAATGGATAAAGATGTTGATTTTGGAGAATTGGATTATACTAAGATTGATATCAATAAGTATTGTAAAATCTACTTAGAAGAAATAAAGAACATCATCAGATGGGGAGATTTTGATTGTATTGGTCACTTTGATCTGCCTAAAAGATATGCTGCAAGAGCTGGAGTAAGAATTCATCTTACTGAATATATGGAAGAACTGAATGAAGTTCTAAAGCTTTTGGTCGAAAGCGGTAAAGGATTAGAGATTAATTCATCTGGATTAAGGCAACATGCAAAAACTTGTTTACCTGATTTAGATATTTTATCGATGTATAGACGTTTAGGTGGCCAAATTTTGACCATTGGTTCGGATGCCCATTCTGCTTCAGAATTAGCTAATGGTCTGAGTGAAGCTATAGAGATAGCTAAACTTGCAGGCTTTAGATATATAACTACTTTTGATAAACGTAAACCACTATGGATAAAGATCTCAGAAGCACAACAATACCACTCATTTAATTATAAATTCGCATAAATAGCACTACGAAGTAACTGTCATTAGACAGTTTTTTATAGTGTAAGAAAGTACTGCGTTTTGCTTATAAAAGCAATGAGGCATCGAACCTCATTACTTTTGATACATTTCATTACATGAAATGATCAAGCAAGGGACCATACTTTCTTGCACATACTTAAAACGTGACGTTAGTCAATTTTCTTATTGTTGCGAGAAATATTATTAGACACTTTATTTATTTTTATGTTGACAAGATTTGACATGCTAACTACAATGATTATATAGACAATTGGTCTAATCATATGCAAACAAATCTTTAGTATAAATTTAAAATAAAGGTGGAATCATTTATGAGCAAAATATCTTTAGATAAATCATTACTTAGATCATTAACGTCTTTAGCATCAGTTATCGAGGCGAGAGATGCGTATACTGGGGGTCATATATGGCGAGTAAGTCAATATTCAAAAATATTGGCAAGTAAAGCAGGATTGGACAAAGGACAAATCTTTCTCGCTGAATTAGGTGGACTTGTTCATGACTTAGGTAAAGTAGGCATTCCAGATGCAATTCTCAATAAGCCTGGCAGACTGACAGATATTGAATATGATACAATGAAGACACATACAACTCTTGGCAAAAATTTAGCATCCAATCATCCATTAGCACCTCTTATTGAAGATGCGATTTATAAGCATCATGAAAGAATTGATGGATATGGGTATAATGGTAGTAAAGAAAAAGAAATCTCTATTATTCCAAGAGTAGTTGGTATTGCAGATGCTTTTGATGCAATGACCAGTACACGACCCTATAGAAAAGGTATGGACAAAGAAAAGGCTATTGATATAATACATAATGAAAGCGGTAAACAGTTTGATAAAAAGCTGGCAGAGATATTCGTTTCTCTAGCAAGTGAGGAAATATTTAGTCGTGTATTAGGTTTTTGTGGAGAAGAGAAACCTTTAATAGAATGTCCTGGATGTGGACCAATTATTTCCTATTCACATGATCATAAAGATGGTGATATTTTGGCGTGTCCAACATGTAGAGGGTTATTCGTTTTACATACCCATAAAGATTCCTTTGAAATTGAATGCAAAGGTGAGCAATCTAGTAGTCAGTACATACCTGAACCAGATCAAGATACAGTTGAATATTTTGTAAAATCATCTCCAAAAAAGATCAAAATCTAGATGTGAATAGTAAAGGTAAATCTATTAATACCTTTACTATTTTTAATAAACCTAATTATTGACCAGTAAAATACTGAGTTGAATAATAGAATAAAGCACTTTTAGATAAAATAGTAGTATGAATGGTGAATGATGAGAGGAGATAATCAATGAAACTATTATTAACAAATGATGATGGGATTCACGCAAAAGGTATTTACGCTCTATGTAAAGAACTTGAGCAATATCATGATATAACAATGGTAGCACCTAATGATCAAAGAAGTGCTACGAGTCATTCCATAACTATAGCGGAGTCATTAATTGTAAAGGAAGAAAGACTTCAGGGATTAAAGTCCAAAGCTTATTCAGTAAGCGGTACGCCAGCTGACTGCGTACGTATAGGGTTAAATCAATTAGTTGACCAAAAGGTTGATATGGTGATTTCAGGAACCAATATCGGTTATAACATGGGGACGGATATTCTATATTCCGGAACGGTATCAGCAGCTGTTGAAGCAACTTTATGTGGCATTCCAGCCATTGCAATTTCAACCGATCAAGATGCAGAGCTTGAAGTATATGATATTGCAGCAAAATATGTAGCAGAAATTATTGAAAAAGCCATGGGCAATAAAATTGAGGATGATATTGTGCTCAATGTAAATGTACCAGCTATAGAGCAAAAAGATATAAAAGGTATGAAAGTTTGTAAGATTGGTAAAATGCAGTACAAGCCTTTCTTTAAAGAGACTGAAAGTAGTGATATGAGTAGGCGATATAACTTAGAAGGAGAAAGAATCGTTGATCATATAGACGAAAGCGATTCTTATTACGTCAATAAAGGATATGTTACTATTACACCATTACATTACGACTTAACTAATTTTCAGATATTAAAAAATGTATCCACATGGTTTTAGTCTATCATGAATGATCATTAGAAAAATCCCTATATGCGTGAAGCAAATAGGGATTTTTAAATCTTAAATGGTACTGCGATTATTTATAATTTTGAAGTATATGAGCAGCCAACAGACATGAATAAGTATGGCCATAATGCTATTAAAGATTGAACCAGCTTCCCATAATGGATTCTGAATGACCTGAGTGATCCAGTAGAATGGAAAGAATGAAGCAACCAAACTAACAACAGGTTCATTGACTAAATCAGCTAATGCAAACAGTGCAAGCAGTGAAAGTGCTTTAGCCAAAGTTAGTCCTTTGACTTTGTTATCTGCTATATTGAACAGAGTTATACCAATTAGCAGACTTTCAATGCTTAAGAGAAAAGCCAGAAGGCATAATTGTAATGTGGGAACATATGTTATACTTAAAAAAATGTATCCAAGAAACGTGTAAATAAAACAGCCTAGCATTGGGAGTAGAAGCCGGTTAAAGATATAGCCATTGTACCCAATAGGAGTAATCACCATTAATTCTGTTATATGTCCATCTCTTTCATCTAACATAAGAAATCCAAAAACAGTTCCAAGCATATTGGGGATCATAATGAGGGAAGCAGCAAGTATGTAGGTATGATAATTGGATAAATCAAACCCTGTAGTATGAAGGAGGTAAGGAGCCAAGTATAGGATACCTAATTTTATAAGAACGAATATATAAACGGGTATGAATACAAAAATAATGAGTATAGGTTCTCGTATGATCTGCTTGACATCTGCTTTAATACAGTTTAAATTAATCATTTCATAACACCTCCTAAAATGATGTTTCTCTTTGAAATACTTTATAGGTAATAAGATATAAGAGTAAATCCATGAGTAATGTATAAATCCCATAGGCAATGACCTTACCTATAGCTAATGAATGGAATGCACCATAAACTAATTCCAAAGCTGTTAGACCGGGAAAGAAGTGAAGTAAAAAAGTATAGCTTGAAGGGATCATTCCAAAGCATGGTATTATACCAAAGAGCATATAAGGGACCATACGTAAAAAGTACTGATTCATAGTTTTACAGTTTGAAGCTGCTAAAAGTCCTAACAAAGTAAAGAAGATAGAGGTTAAAAAGATACCAATAAAAAGTAAAAACCAGTTAACAGGTCCATCATAGGTCAGGAGTGTTATTGCAAACCCAGCTACTTCTGCGAGTAGGGTATAGGCTATAATTTTGGATAAAATATACTCAGATAGTCTTAAAGGGGTAATGGTTAAGTATGTCAGTACGCCTTGAGCTTTTTCTAACATGATGACCCCACCAATAAAGAAAAAGCCTACAACTGAAGGATCAGAAAATACAATAAAAGGAACAATAATCTTATGTATGGATGTCGGTAGAGCCTTTACAGCTACGATATAAAATACCGTAACAAGAACATAGATCGCGTATATACCTTGTTTAAATTGGAACTTAATATCTGTTTGTAAAGCTCCTTTTAACCGCATCTAGACCAACTCCTTGCCTGTTACTTGAATGAAGATATCTTCTAAAGTTGCCTCTTGGCTATGAATAGTCCTTACTGAATACTTTTTAATCTTTTGATGAAAGTCAGCATGAGTGCCAATTTGCTCCAAAGGAAAATTTAAAGATTGAACATGGCTGCCATCAAAGTATTCTAATTGAACGGTAGACGACCCGTATTTAATCTTAAGGTCTTTAGGGCTATCTATGACAGGGATTTTTCCATCAACAATAAAAGCAACTCGGTCACAAAGTTGATCAGCAACAGTCATATTATGAGTTGTAAGAAAGATGGTCTTACCCTTCTCTTTCATCTCAACGATAGTGTCTTTAATAATCTTAGCGTTCATAGGATCTAAACCAGATGTGGGTTCATCGAAGAATAGTATATCAGGATCGTGCATGATGGCCCGTATGAAGTTTAAACGCATTTTCATACCTTTGGAATAACTTTCTACCTTCTGATCTTTAGAAGCAGTTAAATCAACTCTTTCAAATAGATCCAAGAGATTTTCTGGTTGCTTTTGATAATAACTGCTTATTAGCTTTAGATTCTCCCATGCAGTTAACTTTTCATAAAGATTAGGAAAGTCAAAAGCTATTCCAATCTTTTCAAAAAAGTCTTTACCCATGGTGCTTCGTTCGGAATTAAAAACTTTAACACTTCCTCCATAGTTTCTTAAAAGCCCAATGATAATACGTTGTGTTGTTGTCTTACCAGCACCACTGGGACCCAAGAAACCAAAGATTTCACCTTTGTTGATATGGAAGCTAACATCCTTTACAGCATGCTTACCCGATTTAGGATAAGTAAAGTTCAATTGATTGACGTGAATCATACTCATCACCCTCCAATAAAAATCATATGTTATTTTTTAATATAAAAAAATTAATTATGATGACCTAATAAACCCATGGTACCGATAAAGTAAAATAAAATATGTTCAGCTATTAAGTTTCTTCTTTCATCCATATCTTTATAATCTTTTAGTATAATAACAATACCATCCAAGAATTGACGAGCAACTAAAGATGGAAAAGAAGTCTTCATCATGTAATTAGAGTTATGTTCTTCCATATGCTCAATAAAGTGCTCTTTAATATAACCATGTAACAACTCTCTAGCATTTTCGTATTTGGTTCCCTTACTACATTCAACAAGAAGTAATAGACGATCAGTAAACATAGGCAGAAAATCATTAATCAGATCCCTTAATACTTTTCTACATAAATCAAGGTCAAGGGAATCCCATAAATAATCAGGTCGCTCAATGTCATTATGATGATTAATAAAATATACAAATTTAGTATATTCAGCTTCAACTAATGCGTCGAATATAGCTTCCTTACTAGAAAAATAGTTATAAAAATTCCCAATAGTTGTACCTGCAGATTTAGCGATACTGCGTATAGAAGCCTTTTCAAAACCTTTTTCAAGAAATTCATTTTCGGCTTGTTCTAGGATGGCATTACGAACTTCTTCTTTCTTATATTGCATAAAAAATCACCTGCTCTTTTTTAATTCTATCAGTTTAATACCAATTTGTCAAATCTATCTATTTGTGTAATCTATTAATGAAAGGTAGTTTAGTGTGCTTATAATTTTAGAATTTATAATAAACATCGAATGTAGTACCTATCATGGGAAACTACTAATGGAAGGTGTTCTTAAATGTTAACATATTATGAATAAATTTAAAAGATTATAAGAATTATTATCAAAAACTCTTTTCATTTGTAGAAAATTTTGCTAATATAAATATACTTGCAAAATTCTTGGAAAAAGTATAAACAAAGGAGGAGAGGAAACATGCATTTAAAACTTAAAGGTAAAATATTATCTGGTTTTTTAATTGTATGCCTTTTTATCGTGATAGGTGGTACAGTAGCTGTAACTATGATCAACAGCCAACAAGCTGGCAATCAAAAGTTAGTCAATACATATCTCACTCAAATAGCTGATACAGGAAAAATTATGTATCATCTTGCGGGAGTTCAAAAATCCTTTGAGACTAGTAGACAAACAGGTAATGAAGCTGATTTTGACACAGCAATAGAGCAAGTCGATCAATCAATTGCCAGTGTTAACGATATTTTCAGTCATGTAATCGTACAGAATGATGAAGGTGAGTTAGATGTGGATAGTGTTACATCTGCTACTATAAAAAACTATTATACAGAACTTACCCAGTATCTAAACGACCTTAAAGATGCTATTGAAGGCATGAAAACTGGTAGTACTGATATGAAGGCAATAGAAGAAGCATCTATGAAGATAATGCAACAGATAGGAGAATTGGAGCAAACTATTTACAATGTGATAGACAATCAAATCAATACTCTGGATAATCTTGCGAATATAGGACGCATCATAATTATTGCTACAACTATTATCTGTCTTATTCTTTCACTTATAATAGGGTTAAACAGAGCTCGTGCAATAGTTAAACCAATCAATGAAGTGAACGCAATACTTGAAGAAATAGCGAATGGTAAAGGAGACCTATCTAAGCGAATAAATGTAAAATCAAAGGATGAGATAGGTGAATTAGCAAATCACTTTAATGGATTTATATCTAAGATTAATGAGTTGATTAAGAGTATCCAAAAGACGGCAGATATGTTATCAGACTCATCTGTACATGTGCTAACAATGATTGAGAATGCTAATGGAGGGTCAAGAGAGATTACGCATAACATTGAATCATTAAGCTTAAGTTCTGAATCTAATGCTGCTAGTGTTGAAGAAGCTAATGCAGGTATCGAAGAAATGGCTGGAAGCTCTGAAGTCATATCCAATGAATCTGATGATGTATCCAATAACAGCAATAATGTTTTGAATTATGTGCAAAACGGTGTTAGCGAACTAAACGGTATTGTTATGGAAAATCAAGAGTTACAAAATACTACAGAAACAGCATTTGAAACAATTCAATCTCTTAAAAATGCATCCGGTGAGATTGAAGAGATTGTTACAATAATCAATAGCATATCTGAACAGACTAATTTACTGGCACTCAACGCAGCGATAGAAGCTGCGCGAGCAGGAGAGAATGGACGAGGGTTTGCAGTAGTAGCTGAGGAAATTCGAGGTTTAGCTGAAGAAAGTAAAAATTCAACTGAAAAGATTAAATCCCTTATTAGTGATATTATTAGTAAGTCAAATAATGCAGCAGAAGCCATTCAAAAAGGGCATTCTAATGTTGACGTTATTGTAGATAAAACAAATGAAGTGAGTCAGCATTTTGATAATATCCTTGAATTAATGGAAAGTAATAATGAGAAAATATACAACGTTACCGATTCATCAAGAAATCAAGCTAAGATTTCATTAGATCTGTCTCAAGGTCTTAACGAAATAACCCTAAATATTCAGGAGACGACTGATGTAATTGCTCATATGCAAAATGCCCTTAACGATCAAGTCCAGTCATTTAATGATGTTGAAGAAAAAATGGTAGCATTAAAAAGTGTTGCAGCTCAGTTAAAAGAGCAAACAGGCGAATTTAAGACGATATAAAATGTAAAGCACCCTTTAGATGAGAAGGGTGCTTTAATATATCACCTAAATCATATATAATAATACTAATCAAGTTATATGAATGAGAGGCATTAGTTCTAGTAATGTAAAAAGTGAAAATGTGAGTAATCTAGTGGAGGAAACTATGGAATATCTTAAAATAGGTATAAGTCACCCTTGTTCTGTCGTAGGCGCAGGTCATTTTATCTCAAATGGTGATTGGATACACCCAAAACGGACCCTGGATAATACAGAGATTATCCTTTGTACGAAAGGGACAGCATATATTCAACATGGTGATATGAAGTATGAAGTAAAAGAAAATGAGAGCGTTGTGTTGTTACCAGACATTCAGCATAAAGGTTATAAAGTATCAACTGAATCAGTCTCATTTTATTGGTATCATTTTAAGGGGAAAACTGAAATAATTAGCGAAGAAGATGCAGTAATCGATTTTTATAAGATAAAGTCAGGGTTACAAGAGGCTAATGAACATTTTGCTATTATACCTTTATACCAAAAGTGGTCTTCTATTCATAGTCTTACCATACTCTTTAATCAAATGATGCATATATATGGTGATAACTATTATAGTGGATGCGCTAAAGACTATGCTTTAACATCTCTCCTCATAGAAATGACGCAACAGACATACCTGCAATTAATGAATAGTACCAAGGGTGAACAACAAAATAGAAAATTGATCATGATTATTGAATGGATCAAAAGCCATGTAGATGCGCCAATTACTTATGAAGATGTAGCTAAAGCTTTTAACTATAATAAAAATTATCTCAATCGTTATTTTAAAAATCAAACGGGTATGACCATCAATCATTTTATTCATCGTCAAAGAATAGAGAAGGCAAAAGAATTTCTCTTTAAAACAGATAAAACGATTAAGCAAATAGCTTATGAGGTTGGTTATGAAGATGAAAAGTATTTTTTTAAAGTATTTCGAAAGATAGAAGGGCTGACCCCAACTCAATATAAAAATGTCTACGTTAAACAACATATTAATACAAAATGAGCTGGGGTCAGCTTAATTTTCCTTACGGTATTGACTTGGGGACATACCAGTCAATTTTTTAAAAGTGTTGGAGAAGTATTGGAGGTCTCTATATCCTAACTCGTAACTAACTTTTTCAAGTTTCTTATCAGGTTCACTAACCAACATTTTTTTAGCTTGATTAATTCGAAATTGGTGTAAATAGTTTTTAAAGGTTAAGCCTGTTTCTTTTTTTATTAACTGACCGATATAATTTGCATTCATATCAAAAATTTGTCCTAATTCAGAAAGTGATAGAGACTTATTATAGTGTATGTTGATATATTGAATGATACTTTGATGATTGACTGATGCCTTCTTTTTTTGAATTTCAAGGCTTAGGGATTGTATAATCTTTAACATCTGCTCACTCCACTCAGATAATTGACTATAGTGGAGTAACGCATAACGTCTATATAAATATTCTGGAATAATCTTTTCTTTAATTCTTTTCTCAATGACTATTTCCGACATATGGTGGATTAGTGAGCGTTGAAAAAATATGAGTAATTTTATTGTATCGGTGCTATCAAGACATTTTTTCAGTATTGATTTATAATGACTAATGGATTCTTCATACAATCCTAAATTGAGAGTCAAACGGAGTTGATCCAACATAGGATGCATAGTATTGAGAGTTTCAATATCTTCTTCAAATTCTTGATAGTAAATTACCTGTGTTGTTGGTTTAATGAGGTGGTAGTGTAACTGATGTATACTTGATCCAATAATCTTCTTGATCATAAGCGGTTGATTAACAATTTCAGAAATACTTAACCTGTAAGCGTGCTCGTAATCTTCATGCTTAAATAGTTCTAGAAAAGTGTTTAGCTGTTCTACACTATAATATTCGTAACCAATGATAGCGAAGGCGATGGATTTATCATAATAAATGATCTGAGTATTTTTTAATGTCGTTGATTTCTCGAGCATAGTCTGTAATTTAAAGCAATCCTCGATACGATTAATTAGCTTTGAATAAATTGCTACGACTTGGAATGAAGAATAAGTATTCAGATAATCATACCAAAAGGGTAGTTCCATAAGTTGGTGAAAGTTCATTCGATCATTATAGAAGGCAACAAATTCTTTACTCTTTTTCTCAAAGGTTTGTGAATAATTAAGCTCTTTAATTATCTCTTCTTGTTGTTGAATCTTTTTAATGGTTAAGATATTTGATTTAGCTTTTTGTAAAGCATTTAATAATTCTGAATCATTGATTGGTTTCAATAGGTAATTGACCACATTATAAATAAGAGCCTGCTTTGTATATTCAAAATTATCGTACCCAGATATAACAATAAATTGGATGTTTTCATCAACAAGACGTATTTTTTTTAAGAGGGTTAATCCATCCATTTCAGGCATTCTTATATCTGTAATAATTATGTCCACAGATTCGGCATTGATAATTTTTATGGCTTCTTTCCCGTTTGAAGCTTCACCGATAATATGAAAATCCTTACGGATATTGTTAATGCGTGCTATTAAGCTTTTACGTATAATGGGGTTATCATCAATTATCAATAAGTTATACATCATGAGCTCTCCATTTCTTCTTTCTTTTCAGGTAATGTTAGTGTAATACGGGTATATTTATCTGGTATGGATTCAATCGTGAAGCAATTAGATGTATCAAAACTAAGGCATAAACGAGCACTTACATTTCGCATACCTATGTGCTGATGACGATCAATGAAGTGTTGCAAGTTATTCTCATCCATGAGGAGTTCAGTTTCTAATTCTTTTATTGCAGAGGGGTGTATACCTTGACCATTATCTTCAACAATGATCTCTATACCAGAATTAATTAGCAAAGATTTCACAGTAATCTTCCCACTTCTCTTATTCTTAAACCCATGACGAATAGCATTCTCTATTAACGGCTGCAATGTAAGCTTGGGAAGCTTGAATAGGGCAGTTGCAGGATGAATATTAAGATACAGTTCTATCTCCTTTTCACCTTGAAGTTGTATGAGATAGACATAATCTTGAATATATTTAATTTCATCTTCTAGTGAAACCAGATCATTGGCTCTTAAATTATAGCGAAATAGATTGCCAAGTGTCTGTGTCATCTTACTAA
Organism: Vallitalea okinawensis; assembly: GCF_002964605.1. Classification (NCBI taxonomy): domain Bacteria; kingdom Bacillati; phylum Bacillota; class Clostridia; order Lachnospirales; family Vallitaleaceae; genus Vallitalea; species Vallitalea okinawensis. The sequence goes on along the minus strand of NZ_PQDH01000002.1, from coordinate 975,683 downwards.
CAACAGGGGCATTTTCTAAAATAGCTTGTCCATTAATCGTTTCCAGTGTATTGAAAAGAAAATGAGGATTAATTTTTTGCTGTATAGCCTGGAGCTGGGATTCTAATCGTAATAAATTATTTTTATAGTTCGTATCAACTAATCGATTAATCTCAGCCATCATAGCATCATAAGAATGGGATAACTGGTTAATTTCAATAAAATCAGAATGATACTGATTGTAGGTTGTAAAATTACCGCTTTCTGTATCTACCATGACTCGAATAAGGTCATTAATAGGTGCAGTTAAGTTATAAGAAGTCTTATAGGTCATCCAGATATCTAAAGCTATTAATATGACGATAATAGGTAACATGATAACAATAAGGTCTGCAATAGGGCTCATTTCATTTTCCAGAGAAACAGGTGTATAAATCAATAGGTTGGATAAAGATTGCCTTCGCTTATTAATCAGATAACTCTCGTGATTGACATTTATCTTAACTTCATCAATAAAGGTGCTTCCCTGACTAATAATAGTATCAGTCAATGGCATGTTATCTAAGGTAGAAAAGAGTACGGTGTTATTATAATCAGTGATTAATAAAGATAATTTAGCAGGGACATTCCTTTTTATATAATTCTCAAGAGAAGTATGAGGAATATCAACTCTTATAAAACCGATGGTTTGATCACCGGCGTAGTTTTTAACGGGATAAATAATCGAAAGACTGTTTCTTGATTGTTTAGTGTAATGAGGCTCGGATGAGTAGATAAAATAGTCCATTTCATTGGCGATTAGACCATTAAACCATGCTTCTTCATTAAGAGAATAATCATTCTGATACCTCAATATTTTAGGGTTTTTTACTATATTGGTTGTCGTAAATAAGTTGATTGTAAAGGCATCTTCTAAATAAAAATAGGAATCTAATAAAGATGAAATATCTGCTGGCTGATAAATATCTTTATTCTTAGAGAATTGATCTTCCAAAATAAGGTAACGCCTTAAATCAGGATTAATTGCTATTTTATCCAGTTGACCAAGAATTTGATTGAAGTAGTTATCCATTTGATTATTAATAAAATATAAGTTTTCATTACTTGATTCTGAAACCTTATGAAAGAGGGTTATATAAAAAATAGTCCATGTTGAGATGGCAATGATAGCTATGGTTGAAACAGTGAGTATTAAATGAGATTTTATTATTTGCTTGTAGATTAATCGAGGTTTTCTTTTTTTAGATATTCCAATCATGATAGGCCACCAATCCCCAATATTACTTATGTGAATTTTCAAATAGATTTATATTATGAGAGAATTTATATTTTATTAGTGAAATATTTCTTGTTTAATGATAAAATATGCTTATATGTATTCTTTTTCTAATGAGTTTTATCTTTAATAATTACCCAAAATTTACATAAAACTATCGTTTAATGCAAAATCGTATATAAGTTGAGGACTATATTTTACCATAGAAGAATGTTTAATGCAAAATCGTATATAAGTTGAGGACTATATTTTACCATAGAAGAATGTTTAATTCAATAAAGGATAAATGCATGTGGGGGGAGCGTAGCAAGTATGATGATGGGGAGCAGGAAAATGAGCTTAGTGCTTTTTACATTGAGTTTAGTAGTATTATTAATAGCATGCTCAGAGAGTAAAGATGTTGATATTGCTATGGCTGATACAGAAGATCAAGGTCAAGAAGAAGTAATTACCATAAGTGCGTGGACTAAAGGCGCAGAGTTAACTAGAATTTCTAACTTAGAAGAAGCTGCTGAAGAATTAAGTGAGTTTTTACGTCAACAAGGAGAGAAGACTATTGTAAAAGTTGAAGGATACGCTTTCGAAGGAAACTGGGAAGAGTATCGGCAGCAATTTATTCTAGAATTTGAATCAGGTAATGGACCAGATGTTTATACCATAGGACATGATGAAATTCCTTGGTTAGCAAAAGGGGATTACATCCAACCTGTAGATGAGATTAAAGAATCTGAAGCATATAGCGACGTGTATGATACACTTTGGCAAGCTGTTACTTGGAAGGGGCAAACATGGGGAGCGTTACAAGATACGGAAGCAAGACCCGTTTTTGTTAATGTGAAAATCTTAAGACAATTAGGGTGGACGGATAAAGAAATTGAAGAGTTGCCACTTCAGGTATTAAAAGGAGAGTTTACTCTTAGTGATATGATGAAGGTAGCGGAAGAAGCAGTTAGTCAAGGACTGAGCACATATGGCATTATCCATCGACCATTAAATGGACCAGATTTTTATATGCTGGCAAAAGGTTTTGGAACTGAGTTATATGACCCATTAGAAGATAAGTTTGTCTTTGATGAGGAAGGACTTCTAAAAACGCTTTATTACTTTGAGCAGTTAGTGAATAGAGAACTAGCACCTCCAAATCTTATGAACATGAGCAGTGAAGAAGTACATCAATTAAGTATTCAGGGAGACACTTTGTTCTATCACGGTGGAATTTGGAATGTATTCAACTATGTTGAACAAGGTGCTGATTATGATGAGATGTTAGAGCAATTTGATTTCATGCTTGTTCCAGCAGCTCAACAAGGAGGTAAACCCTTAACTTTATCAAGACCTTTGATTTATACCTTATCATCACAAACACAAGAGAGGGAACTTTGTATTCAACTTCTTGAGCAAGTTGCAAGTCCTCAGTACCAAGCAAAGCATGCTATTGAGACAAGTCATTTACCAATCAATCGTAGTACAGCTCAGTTAGAAGAATTCAAAGCAGATGAGTATTTAAGTTCCATAGCTTATACTTTGGACTATACAACTTTATTACCCAAGAACGAAAACTATCTGGTTTTTTCAGAAGCATTGTATGATGCTATTAAAAGTATTGAGAATGGAAGTCAGAGTAAAGAAAAAGCTCTTGAGAATATGAAAAATAAACTTATTGATCAATTAGGAGATGAGATTATTATTGAATAAGTAAAAAGAAAAAGCTCTGAACCATAGATAGAATACGTAGAATAAATCTATTAGTCTTTCTATGGTTTTCATTAAACTTGTAAATAAACCGTAATTGAAATTAAATAGGTGAAATGATAAAATATAACATGTATTAGTAAGAAGATAAATTGTTATCATCATTAAAATAAAGATAAATATGTAGGAGGTAGTGAAAGTGGGATTATTTGATTTTGTTAAGAATCAATTATTAGATGTGATTGAGTGGACAGATAATTCGAGTAACCTTATGGTATATCGATTTCCAACACAAAATAAAGAAATTCAAATGGGGGCTCAATTGACAGTACGTGAATCACAAATAGCTATATTTGTTAATGAAGGACAAATAGCTGATGTATTCACACCTGGACGTTATGAATTAACAACTGCTAACTTACCAGTTTTAACGAAACTAAAGTCATGGAAATATGGGTTTGATTCACCTTTTAAGTCAGAGGTTTATTTTATTAATACTAAACAATTTACAGATGAAAAATGGGGAACTGCTAATCCTATTATGATGCGTGATGCCGACTTTGGGATGCTCAGATTACGTGCCTTTGGTATCTATTCCTTTAAGGTACATGACGCAGCTAAATTCCTCAAAGAAGTATTTGGTACTAATGGAACTTATGATAAAGATTCAATAACTGGGCAATTAAAGCGTTCAATTGTGTCGGGGTTAACTGATTTAATTGCAGAGTCTAAGATTCCAGCTCTTGATTTAGCCATGATGTATGATGAGTTCAGTGAGCAAGCATTACATAAATTGCAAGAACGATTTGATCTTTTTGGATTAAAGCTCATCTCTTTTTATATAGAAAATATTTCATTACCAGAAGAAGTCGAAGCGGTACTCGACAAAAGAACTTCAATGGGTGTATTAGGTGATATGAATAAGTATGCCCAATATCAAACGGCTGAAGCTATTCGAGATGCGGCTCAAAATGAAGGTTCTAATTTTGCAAATGCTGGAGTAGGTTTAGGGGCAGGTGCTGCTATAGGTAATATGATGGGTAATGCTTTGAGTCAGAAGCAAAGTGCACCATCAACTAATCAACAGCAAGTTGTACAACAAACCCAATCACAAGCATCTTTAATGAAGAAGTGTGAGAACTGTCAAAAAGATATTCCAGAAGGCAGCAAGTTCTGTAGTTTTTGTGGGCATAAAACACGAGTAGAAAACCTTTGTATTAAGTGCCAGGCACCACTTGCAAAGGGGGCTAAGTTTTGTTCAGAGTGCGGTGCAAAACAGGAATTAACATGTTCCAATTGTCAAGCTGAACTAGCACCAGGATCAAAGTTTTGTCTTGAATGTGGAACGAAAGTAGATTAGGAGGAAGGGAAGATGGGAGAAAAAGTCCTTGATAATATTCAAGCAGATACAACGGTCTATGATTGCATATCTTGTGGTTCTGACCTTGAATTTGACCCTGCCAGCCAGGCACTTAAATGTCCCTACTGTAATACTATTGTAGAAATCGAAGACGATGATGAAATCATTGAAGAAAGGGATTTCTTTAGTGGACTTAATCAGACTGAGGACTGGATGGATGAAGAAAAGGAAAGAGTAATCAAATGTGAAAACTGTGGAGCAACCACTGTTTTAGATGTAAAAGTTACTGCAAGTCGTTGTGCTTTTTGTGATTCGCCACATATTTGTGAGGTAAAGGAAGAAAATGAAAGATCATCTATTCGACCCGAATCATTAATTCCTTTTAAGATTCATAAAGATAAGGCAAAAAGTTTATTTAAAGATTGGATTAAAGGAAAATTTTTTGCACCTAAAGCTGTCAAAGAAGAGTATATTTTGGATAAGATTCAAGGTGTCTATATACCACACTGGACTTTTGATAGCCAAACCTATTCACGTTATTCTGCTAGTATCGGGGAGCATTATTATGTTACTGTAGATGATAAACGAGTTCGAAAAACACGCTGGCATCGAGAAAGCGGTCATCATGAAATGTTTTTTAATGATGAACTAGTTAATGCATCCAAGAATGTGGATCAAAATATGATCGAAGCCTTGGAGCCCTTTCATTTTAATGAATTAGTACCCTTTAAACATGAATATTTATCTGGTTTTATGGCAGAAAAATATGGTATTGATTTAGAAGGTGGATGGCAACATGCAAAGAATGATATGGAACGTGAAATAGAAAGTACTATCAGAAGTCACTTACATGGTGATGAGATTAGAAACTTCAGTTGTAGTACAAACTTTCAAGATGTTACTTATAAGCATATCCTTTTACCAATATGGGTTGCTTCCTATACTTTCAATAATAAGGTATATAATTTTTTAGTTAATGGTCAAACAGGTGAAGTTCAAGGGAAAACACCTATTGATAAGCTAAAAGTAGCTATTGTAACTATTTTAGGAGCGGGATTAGCTACAGGGGCATACTTTATGTTAGATGCGATGTAATGAATTTAAGGATTAAGAAGTACATGATTAAGGTAATAAAGACTTGATCATGTACTTTTTCTTGTAGTGTGGGAAACAGTCAGTCACTTCTCTTGTATTTGTATGGGATGTTTATTAGTAATTAAGTATGAAATACTAGTAATAACAGTATTTTGAAGGAGATGACACCATGATAGAAGAAGTTTTTCTCTGTGAAAACAATATAAGTAAAGGACTTGAGCCAGTTATTAAAAAATTAGAAGAGAGGTACCCCATGGTTTCCTTTTTCATAGAACCATGTTTAGGCCAATGTTCCTTATGTGATAAGCAATTTTATGCAGTTATACGTGCAGAAAATATTATAGCTGAATCCCCTGAACAATTGTATAATAGAATTGATGTGAAGCTTGAAGAACTACTTAATGAAGGCTTCTGAAGGGAAGGAAGTAGAAAGAATATGAAATTATACATTAATGAGATGGCTAAACTTATTGGATTAAGTAAACATACATTACGATATTATGACAAGATTGGTCTCATAAACCCCAAGTATGATCAGAATGGTTACCGTTATTATAATGACGATCATATATTTGAATTGAGCATTATACGTTTATTAAGAGAAATGAATGTTCCCATTGTCCAAATTAAAGATAGATTAAGTAATCCTTTTAAAGCAGATGAGTATAATCAGCTATTACAGGATAATAAGCAAAAAATTGAAAATCAGATTAGAGACCTTGAAAGAACTAAAGATTTATTAGATAAGAAAATAAATTTTTATAATCACTATAAGCAGTATCTGAATAAACCAATAGTAAAAAAATTTCCAGAGCGATTGGCAATTAAAGTAGGAGAAATTGATGCAGAGGATAGGACCATTATTGAAGAAAATACGATCAAGCAAATAACTGATAATGGACAAATAAGTCTATTTAATCGAGCTTTACTACACCAACAAGAAAATATAGAAAATCTATACATTACCTTAACTGAAGAAGAAAAGGGGAAAGTGAAAGAGGAGAATGAAATACTACTTATACCTGCAGGTGAATATATAAGCTTACTTCTAGAAGGTACAGAAGATGAATTGAAAAGAAACATTAATGAGTTTTTGATTGAAATGAAGGAAAAAGAAGGTTTAGAAAATCAATTTCTAATAGAATACATGAATGAAAACTATCTTTTGATTGGTGATGAGACTCGTTACATCACAGAGTTTCAAATTTTTTTAAATTAATTATTGACATTAGAGTTACTCTAACGTGTATGATACCTGTTGGAGGTGGAGCTCATGAAGCAACTAGATTTAGGAAATGACTCAATTGTAAAAATATTTTTTCAGTACGCGATACCATCAATTATTGGTATGGTTGTACTCTCATTATATGTCATTGTTGACGGGATTTTTGTAGGACAGTATGTAGGACATCTAGGCTTAGCAGCTGTAAATATGGCAATGCCTTTTATTACATTTGTAGGTAGTATTACAGGTATGATAGCCATAGGGGGTAATGTAGTAGCAACCATTCATGCTGGTAAAGGAGATATGAAGAAAGCTTCTCAGATATTTTCTTTTACGGTATCATTGGCAGCAGCAGTAAGTATTCTTTCAACTGTGCTAGGATTAATTTTTATTGATCCATTAATTAATTTATTAGGTGCAAATGAAACATTGGCACCTCTTGTAAAAGAATATTTATACGTCATGCTCTTTGGCTTAATCTTTTCTCAAGGTCCAATGCTATTTGATGTTTTTATTAGGACAGATGGTAGACCTAACTATAGTATGGTAGTTGCCATTAGTTCATCTCTTTTAAATATCCTATTGGATTTTGTTTTAATTGGCATCATAGGCTTAGGACTAAAAGGTGCAGCAATTGCAACAGTAACCTCAAGTCTATTAGCTACAACTCTATTAATAGGCCACTTCCTTTCTAAGAAAGCTAGACTGAAATTTACTCTTTTCAAACCTGAAATAGAGGTTTTCAGAAAAATAATTTTCAATGGAAGTTCAGAATTTTTAACTCAGGTCTCAACTTCTGTTACTACTCTTTTATTCAACATTGTTATTATGAAAGCTCTTGGAGAAATGGGTGTCTCAGCGATGAGTATCGTACTATATATCAATACAATAGTGATTATGGTTATCTTCGGATTAACCCAATCTCTTCAACCTATAGTTAGCTATAATCTAGGTGCTGGAAACTATAAAAGAGTTCATAAAACCTTAAGGGTGGCAATTATAACAGCTGAAGGAATTAGTATAACAGCATTTTTCTGGATGTTTTTTAAGTCAGAACCTATTATTAATATTTTTGCCAAGGAAAATAAAGAATTGATAGATATGACTGTTTATATGACCAAGCTGTTTATAACATCCTACTTTTTAATGGGCTTTAATATTATTGTATCCTCATTCTTTACTGCTATAGAAGAAGCAGTAAAGTCAGCAATCTTATCTTTATCAAGAAGTTTATTGTTTGTAGTCATTGGAATTTATATGTTGCCTATTTTTATAGGTGAGGCAGGTATTTTCTTATCCATTACATTTGCTGAACTACTTACTTTAGGAATAAGTATTTACTATTTAATCTGTTATAAAAAAAACTATGAAAAAGTTGGTAAACTAAAAAATGCATAAGTGATGAATCAGATAGGGCTCAGGTTTTACACCTGAGCTTTTTTGGTTTATTGTTAACCTAATCGTGTAAATTAGTTGACAATAAAAAGGTTGTCTTATATAATGGAGTTAACATTAAAATAGTATGCTTAAAGAGAGGGGAAACAATATTTATGAGTACAGAGTTACAATTGATACTTGCTGTAGGTGCTTTTATTATTATGGGAGCTATCACAGTTTATAATATGTATAAGGCGGATCTTAATCCTAAGAATATAATTCTAGTTGGATTATTTGCTGCATTAACTGCGGTAGGGGCTTGGATAAAAATACCACTACCTTATGTACCATTTACTATGCAATTATTTTTCTGCATCATGTCTGGTTTATTATTGGGTTCTAGGTTAGGTATGTTATCACAGTTGATTTATGTCATCATTGGCTTAATTGGTGTCCCTGTTTTTGCTAGTGGGGGTGGTATTTATTATATATTCACACCAACATTCGGTTATTTGATTGGTTTCATTTTAGGCGCATATGTAGCTGGTAAAATCATAGAATTAAAAGGAACTTATACTTTTAAATGGTATATTATTGCATCACTAATCGCCATGATAGTTATCTATATAACCGGTGTACCATACTTATATATGGCAAAGAACTTATTCGTTGGTGCAGAATTCTCAATCATGTTAGCTATTCAATACGGTTTCTTAGTATCAGTTGGTGGTGATATATTATCATGTATCTTATTATCAAGTATAACTTTATATGTACGTGCAGGTCTAATCAAAAGTAATTTAATATAAGAAGAGGGCTCAACTTTGAGCCCTCTTTAATATGTATGACTATATGTATTTACACCTATAGTTAGTCACATGATTTTTCACATAAATGGGTATCGTATAAAGCTATACGATTACGATATAAGATTGCTACATTATTACAAGTTCTAGCCAACAAAGCTCTATTTTTTTCATCGATATAAAATCGAACGCCATATTGGTAATAGCCTTTTTTAGTAACCGCTCTAACCACTTTTCCACGAAGATTAAATTTTATACCAAGAAGCTGAAAGTTAAATTCCAAGGTCAATTGTGAGTCAACAGGTAATTTTAGATCACTTTTAAATTTCAACCCTCCTGGACCAATATCTTTTATACAAATATTAGTTGATGAAGAAGTTGCCATAGAGCCTTTACCTTCCCGAAGGATTCGAAGTTCTGAACAAATCGGACATTTTAATGAAATTCTAAAATATTTCCTATTACTCTTTGGACCTATAGATAGTTCAGAGTCCATTGTCGGATGTTCGAAAGAGTCTTCAGAAGAAATTCTATTAACCGAACCTTGATGAATAAAGTTAATAAAAGCCTCTTCTATATCTTTTTTTTCTTGGATATCTTGTATCGTCCATAGAATAAAAGTATCATCTAGCCATTTTAGAGTAAGTAATCCCCAAAACTCGCTACCATCTTTACGTACATATCTTCTTTCAGCTGTATACTCTTTAAGTTCAGAATTTAACAGTTTATGGAGCATCTGAGTTGAACTATGGAGATCATCTTTATGTATAATAGCTTTTAATGTTACTTGATTGAGTTCATGTTGGTCATACTGTAAGAACTCTTTACATGTATCGTTCATGTAATATATTAATTGGTCAAGTTTTTTTGTGTTAAGTATCGAGACTGCTATAGTTTTAGACGCTAAAAGGTTTTTCAACATTTGTGTATTCACATGTACCACCTCAAGAATACTTTGATTATCAAAATAAAAAATGCATATGTATTATACCATGAAAAAGTTATTAATGCAAATAAATTGCAAATAAATTAATATTAACTAAAAGCTGTTTCAGGGAATGAGAAAGGAGTTAGAAACCTAACTCCTCATCGTAATTGATGACTTACTAATCAATATCAAGTTCATCAAGGTGTGGTGAAAAAATACCTCCATCATTTCAGTAGATTCAAAACTTGATCAAAAGGTAAATGTTTCTCATAAACCTCCTGAACTTTCTCACGAGAGAACTCTTTTACTTTAGGTAAAACAAAGATTTGCTCAATTTGAGTGATATCCTTTAGGATTTTGATGTTGTCATCCTCATAATCATGACCCTCATAACCATTAAAAATAATTGCTTTTATATGTATACCTATACTTTTTAAATAATGCACAGTCAAAGCTGTGTGATTAATAGTTCCAACTGCAGTTCGAGTAACAACAATAGCAGGTATTCCAAGTTGTTTCATGAGGTCATACATATAGAAACTATTTCTTAGAAGCGGAACAACAACACCACCAGCTCCTTCAACTAGGACATGGTCAAATTTATTTTCTAGGAAATAATAGTGGTCTAAAATATTTTCAGGGACTAAATGAACACCTTCCTTCTCAGCTGCTCGATGAGGAGAAATGGGTTCTTTTAAACAATAGGTATTCATTAAATCATAGGGTAATAGTAGATCTGTCATATTTTTGACGAATTTACAATCACCAGGCTCAAGCCCTGTTTCGCCTATCTCTCCACCACTTTGAACAGGCTTATAAGGACAAACCTTCTTTCCATTTTTATGTAAGACATGGGTAAGACCGGCTGTGACAAAGGTTTTTCCAACATCAGTATCAGATCCAGTTATAAACAGATGACTCATGATGATGCCTTCTTTCTAACTTGTTTTTATTAGTCTTCTTATAATTTAGCTAAAGCAACATTAGCTATCTTATACTAAGATTAATTCATAAGATGAATATACTTATTCAAATTAATTTTTATAAAGACTTATCTTATTATAAAAAAATATAGATATATTGTCAACTTGATTTTAGTCAATGGTTTACAATGAGAAAAAATTGAATTAATGGTAGATAGTGATTTGTTTATTAAAGCAAGAGTGAGAGATAATAAATAATGCAACAAGGAAAAAATATAAGCAGGTGAAAATATGTCAAAACGACCACTAATACCAAATGCTGAAGGTGCGTTAGCTAAATTCAAAATGGAAATAGCTAATGAATTAGGAATTGCAAATACACAGGAGATGAGTAATATAACTGATGAACCACAACACGTTAACCAACAAGTCCAAAGTGGTGGAAATATTGGTGGCCAGATGGTAAAACGTATGATTGAACGAGTGGAGCGCGAGATGGCACAAGGTAACAGGATAGAATAGTAGTATGTAGAGTGGAAACTTTAGGAGGATTCACTCTACTTTTCTTATTCATAAATAAAACATGACAATAGTCACTTTCTTATTAAAATATACTTAAAATTATTTGTTATTTGTTTACTTGTTAAGGAGCTTAGTTTAAAATGGGGGTTAGTAGAAATTTTACCAAAAGCTATAAGGGGGAAAAAATGCTTACTAATATATTACGTCGAGTCATACTCGGAAAAAAAGAGAAATTTAAGTTTGTAAGCTATATGGATGGGATGATTGATTTTAATAGTATTAATGACCATATAGGTTTCTATATACATATTCCTTTTTGTAAGAAAATCTGTCCTTATTGTCCTTACAATAAGACGCTCTATAATAAGAAAATTGCAGAAAACTATAGAAGAGCTTTATTAAAAGAAATTACCTATTATAGAGATGAATTTAATAACCAACAAATTACTTCTGTCTATTTTGGAGGAGGTACACCAACTCTAATGCTGCCTACATTGAAAGAAGTAATAAATCTTCTTAAAGAGTTATATGGATTTAGTGGGAATATAGGTGTGGAAGTTTACCCAACAGAGGTCAATAACCAATTATTAGATGAACTACTTGAAATGGGAGTTAATCTAATTAGCATTGGAGTACAAACGTTTAATGATCGAGCTTTAGAATTCCTAGGGAGAGATTATAGAGAAAGAGAAATAGAGCAAGTTCTCACATTAGTTAAACAATATAATTTTAAATGCATTGATGTGGATATCATGACCAATATACCAGGGCAAACCTTAAAAGATATTGAGTATGATCTAAAAAAGGTATACTCCTATGATATTGATCAGTTGTCCATTTATCCATTAATAGTATTTCCTTTGACCCCAATGAGTCAGATTATAAAAAAGAATAAATTAAGTCGATTTAGTGAGTTGCAAGAAGGTAAAATACTAAAAATTATTGATATAATATCCAAGGAATACGATTATGATAGAAGTTCTGTATGGACATATGGTAAATCAAAGAGTAACCGGTATACATCAGTGACAAGAGAAACATTTATTGGCTTTGGCGCAGGAGCTAGTTCTCACTTTGATACATACTTTTATCTTAATACCTTTAACGTTAACGCATATATTGAAGCTATAGAGGCTAGAAGAAAGCCAATTAATCTTGTCAATAGGATGTCTGAAAGAGAGAAAATGATCTTTTGGTTTTTCTGGAGATGTTATGAAGGAGTCATCAATCAAAAGCGATTTAAAAATTTGTTCCATAAGGATATGCTAAAAGAATTTAAACTAGCTTTTAGAATTGCCAAGCTATTTGGTATGACAAAGAATAAAGGGGATAATATTGTTTTAACAAACCTAGGGCGTTTTATTTACCACTACATTGAAAAGCAATATTCAATTCATTACTTAAATAGATTATGGGAAATATCCATGAGAAAGCCATGGATAGAGGAAGTAAAATTGTAGATGGGGGTAGGTCATGAAAATAAATCACTTTATTTCTCTATCATGGTTTGGGGTGAAAACCATACTAATGAGACAGAAAAAAGCAATCTTGGGAACTATTATACTTACGGATCAATGTAACTTAAATTGCCAACACTGTGCTGTAGGCAATATTAATAAAAAAATATATTCTTATGAACATATAAAGGAAGACATGGAATCATTATATTCAGAGGGAATTAGAATTTTATTCTTCTGTGGTGGTGAGACACTGCTGTGGCAAGATGGGAATAAGAACATAAGGCATCTAGTTCAAGAAGCAAAGGCCATGGGATTCTATATCGTTAATGTTGTTACAAACGGAACTATAAATCTAAATATTCCAGAAGCAGATTTGATCTTTCTGAGTATTGATGGTAATAAACAGACTCATGATCTTATTAGAGGTGAAACCTTTGACACTATTATAAAGAACTTGGATAAGGCTAATGACTCTAATATTTGTATCTACATGGCAGTTAATAAGATGAACTATAATGAAATTGGAGAAGTTGGTGAACTTGCGAAGCAACACCCTCATATTAAAGCCATCTCATTTAATTTCCATACTCCTTATGAAGGAACAGAACATCTTCGACTCAATTATCAAGAAAAGCAACTGGTAGTGAGCAAAATAAAAAAGATGATGAAGAGTAATATCCCAGTTTTTAATTTGTATAGTGCACTAGATACATATATGAAAAACAAGTGGAAGAGACCTTGCTATCAGTGTATCGTTATTGAAGATAGAAAGAAATACATATGTGGAAGATGTGTTGAAATAGAAGGCTTATGTGATGAATGCGGCTATTTGTTTGCTGTAGAGTTTTCACTTTTGTTTAGTGGGAATATTAGAATTATTTGGGAGATGCTTTGGACTTATTGCAAATACATATGAGCTATATATTTTTTATAAGCGAACCTTACTAATTACAGTAACTTATTGTATTTATATGTCTGCCATAGTTTTATTTTATGTTGCATAATGATAAGAACTAAGTCCATGATCGTGGAATATAATAATGTTGAGAAGTATTATTGGGAGGTGCTTACTCTCTATGTACGATTGCCATTATAAAAAATATAAACAGTTAATAACAGAAGAAATTTGCAGTAAAATAAATCAATCCTGTGACGGTATTCTCAGAGTTATTTGGAAGGCAATTGGCGTGCTGCCATCTGGAACAGTAAAAATCCAAAACACATCGGATTGTTATATGATTGTTATAATAAAAAGAAGTAATGACCAAAAACCTATATTTGCTATAGTACCTCCTAGCACTGAAAAGATATTTACGATTACATGTATAATTAGTGTTCAGCTTGCATGTATTGGAGCATGTAGAGAGAAGAAGTGTTCAGGATGTATAGGCTTACTTATACATTATCCTGAAGATGATTGCAGGAGAGAGTCTAGACATTTCTGTAATCAAGAGATTAAACAAATTCGTAATGGATTATAGAAAAAATAAAGGGATGGCCAGTGGCTATTCCCTTTATTTTAGTGTAGGAAAGCTCGCATTTTGTTTATAAAAGTATGAGGTATCGAATCTCATTATGTTTGATGCATTTCGTTACGCGAAATGATCAAGCAAGGAATCATACTTTCCTTGTTTTTGCAGATATTGAAAGAAATAATGGTTACATTTCTAATATAAAATGAAGCTTACGCATCGTAATTAACAGATAAAGATAAAAGGATTTCACAACCATCAACTAGACTACCAGTACACCTTGCCTCAATTTTCTCTAGTGGGTCAAAGGTAAAGGCCAGTGTATCCCCTTCTTGAATACTATTATCAAGTTCTACCTCATCGTCATTAACAAATAGACGTACTTGAAAACAAGCTTTAACAATAGTAATAATAAATGTTCCACTTGGGTTAAATAAACCATCGGCTTCCCATAATAATGTGAGATCATCAGCGTCATTGGTACAATTCAGAGTATACTTCTGATTCTGAAAACAAGTATTTAAAATCTGTCTTTCATTGGATAAACAACAACTCAATAATATCAACTCCCTTAAAAGTATTAAAGAAATATTGTAGTTCTTTACATAAGCAGAAAAAACTTCTTATATAATATATGAAAATATAAAAAACTCTGTGTTTATATTAAAGTAAAACGAAGTTGAGAAGAAATGTAGAGAACCAACTACTTTGATAGTGAATATAATAATAAAGAGAGACAAGCTTTAAATAGTATAAAGGACATTGAAAGGATGAGCCAGATATTGATGTACCTAGAGAGAATTAGGAGGTAATTGTAAAATACAGACTAATCTAGAATCATGGAGGTGAGAAATGAATGAGTTTTTGTTGTTTAGATTCACGAAGAGATACTGACAAAGCTAAAGCATGTTTTCGACTAGCATGTGGTTCCACTGATAATGAAATTTGGATTTCAAATGGTTTGGTTAATCAATGTGCCACTCTTATCTTTAATGTAGAGCAGGCTTGTGATACCTCTGCCGCCGGTGGTGTCAATATTACCATCAACCAAACAAATGGCAATACAATACAGATTGATAATTTACTTCAGGGAGAATCAAGAACTATAACAGTAGATCGAATTGATTCGATTACAGCAGATTGTATAGCTGGAACAGATAATGATGGTTGTGTAGTATTTTTCTGTATGTTAATACACTATGATTGCTGTTAAACCGTTCTCAAAATTCTGTGACTTAGGAGGTGATATCATGAGTGATTGTACATGTCAAAGTATGCTATCAGGTTGCAATAAAAGAATAGAAAAAGATATTTTTGAAGAATGTTTTGAATTGAATTGTGATGGAACGACGCAGACTGTGTGGAGTAGTGATGGCATTCTTAATCCATGTGGAACATTAGTATTGTCTGTTGATGTTGCTTGTGCAGGCGTCAATATTCTTTTAAATGGTGGTGCTACAGTAATTAATACAAATCCTCTTCTTTCAGGACAATCCATTATTATTTCATCAAGCCCTCTTACACAAATTGATGTTGTATGTATTGCTGGTACTGGTGTTTGTAGATTTAAGCTTTGCGTTATTTGCAATTATGAATGTTGTTAGTTATTAAGATTTAAATACCTCTAATATACTAAAGAAGAAAAGATGAGAAAGGAGTTGATAATAATGAACAATTGTTCTTCAAAAAGAGTAGCGGATGAAGTGAAGCAGTGTTTTCTTTTTCCTTGCGATGCATCTACAATTAGAGTTGATCAAATATGGGTTTCAAATGGTTTAATTAATCAAGTGGCTACAATGAGTTTCAATACTGAAAAAACTGGTACAGTTTCGCTTTTTTTTGTTATTATCTTTAAAAAGGATGGAACTTTAGAATTTTTTAATCTAACATTAGTCGACACAAGAACTATAATAATGGCAGACATTGATTCAATTCTTACTGTTACCATATGTTTTCCTGATGCTGGACAAGTTGCATTAAACTTTTGTATCCGTCTTCATCATGATTGTTGTTAAATGACGTCAGTCACAAAAAAAGCAGAGAAAATAATTATCTCTGCTAAAGTCAACTCCTCATTGGGACACATTATTTTTTCTTGGGAATAGCAAGTAAGATACCTAAAGCTACAGATAAAAGGGCAGCAACGACTACACGATATTCAGGTGGTAAAAGAAAGGTTATAGTATGTGCTGGTATCCAAAAGAGTGGAATTGTTTTGAATAAAACAAAATGAATAAATCCATACCAGTCAACATGATTTATAACTTGCTCCAATTTGACTACTTTTGTTTTTTGGCCGAACTTCAAATCAATATATGAATCTGTTAACTTGTGAAAACCCATCATTGTAGGTGCAAAAATGATATTCATAATAGTACTAATGAAAAATGCACTTAGAAATGGTGAATGAAGACCAGGTAAATAATTTTTTTCCATAGCTCCCTCTACTCCAGTAGCAAATATAACAAAAATTAAAGTAATGACAACACCTATAAAACCCCATATAAATGCACGATAACCCAATCCACTGAGTTTAACCCACTTACCAGATCTAATTCTGACAGCAAGCATCTCTCCCATTGTAGCTAATAAAGCAAATTTCAGAAAGCCCCCTAGGTAGGGATAACTTGTTGTGAAAGCGATAAAAGCATCTTTAGTAAATGGAGAAATGATAATAAATACTGCTAAAAGTAAGATGGCTCCCCATATAAAATCACCCTTTTTCATCCCGATAACCTCCCCTATATAATTAATAAGTTTTATATCATTTAAGTGTATTATAGCACTAATAAAGGACAATCTAAAAGAGATAGACTACATCTAAGAAATATATTCTATATTATTGAAGTTAACCTTGAATTATTTAAGAAATAAAAGAGAATAAGCATACTTTAATTTGCTATTAATAGTGTGCTATAATACAAGAAGAAATGGCTTATAGAAGGTGATCTAATGATTGAAAAAATAATTAATAAATATAAAAATCATTATCCTGATTCAATGATTACATATAGAGAAAGTGCAGTTATGATTCTATTAAAAAAAGTTCAAGAGGTTTGGCATATAGTGTTTGAAGTTAGGGCATTTCATCTCAATAGCCAGCCTGGGGATATCTGTTTACCTGGTGGTAAACGAGATCTTAATGAAACACATAAAGATACTGCTATTAGAGAGACAGTTGAAGAACTTGGAATAGATGAAAGTGGCATTCAGTATATTGGTGCCATGGATTATCTAGAAAATCCCTATGGTATTCGAATCTATCCACACATTGGTATTCTAGATAACAATGTTATTATGTCCCCCAATAGTGATGAAGTAGACCATATTTTTTATGTTCCTCTTGATTTTTTTATACAGGAAAAGCCAAAAGGTTATAATATCAAAGTGGGACCTGTTAATTTTAAGGATTTTCCATTTGATAAAATAAGGGGTGGGAAGAACTATCCTTTCAGAACAGGAAATAATACTAAATACTTTTATGAATATAAGGATTACATTATTTGGGGGTTTACTGCTGATATCATCAAATATTTTACGGATAGTTTAAAAGATGTATAAATTTTGGACGATAATAAGGGAGGATAAGCATGAGTAGGAAACTTAAGACTATAATTGAGAACAATGATATTTACTTTGATTTTGTTATTAATGTTCCAGTCAGTGGTGTTTGGAAGCAATTAACAACGGAAGAAGGTATCAAGTCCTTTTTTGCGCCTCATTTCAAGGTAGATTTTGAGGTTGGAGGTAGGTTTGAAATCCTTTTTGATACGGCACAAGAAGCCGGCAAGCAAGGATCAGAGGGAATGACTATCCTTGCCTTAGAAAAAGAAAAACTACTCTCCTTTACTTGGAGTGCACCCCCTGAGATACCTACCATTAGGCTACAAAGAACAATGGCTAGCTTCTATTTATTTGAGGAAAGTGGTAAAACAAGAATAGTTTTTAGAAACATTGGGTTTGGACAAGGTGAGGATTGGAGAAAAGCGAGAAACTATTTCATAAGAGCATGGGGAGAAATTGTTTTGCCAAGACTAAAGTATTCCTTAGAAGTTGAAGCGATAAATTGGCTGAATATGCAATCTATTGAGCCAATCAATTATTCACAGTAATACTCGTTTATACGAACATGCCACGACGTCTTTAATCATTTTTGCATGGATGAAGTCAACATTATTCTTGTTAAAATAGTAGAATATATTATAATAGAGTTATGTGAGGTAAATTACCTAAATATATTAAATGACAAATATCGGAGGTAGAATATGTCTGAAAAAAAAGTACAGGTTAATTTTACAAATGAGTTTAAAGGTGAATTAGTTGCACCAAATGGAAACGCAAAAATAGGTAGTGCGGAAGGGACTATTGCGCCATATGATATGCTTTTTGGCGGTCTAGCATCTTGCTTATATGCTACTTTTTTAGAAATAGCTCAGAAAAAACGTATTGGATTTGATGCTGCACACTTTGAAGTGAGTGGAGAAAAGCGTGAAGAGGTTCCAACAACTTTGAAATGGGTAAATGTTAAGGTTACTATAAAAAATGCCGAGAAGGAAAAGGGCTTAGTTAAGTCTATGGAACTTGCTTCACAATATTGCTCAATTTATCAAACTATTTCCAAGGTAGCAGAGATGTCTTGGGATATCAAATTTGAATAACCATAAAATATCAAGCAAAAGCCGATAGAGTTAGATCTATCGGCTTATTATAATTTAGAAAAGGGGTGTTAGTTACTTTTGAGGATGGGCGTTCAAAAACATAAGAAAAACACCCGCAGTTGTTCTTTGAGCTAATGGAAGAGAATACAATGTCTGTTTATGAAACCTTAGTTTGTCATCTTCTAGAGGTCTCAATTTCCAGCCTACGTAATATGCTCGTTTGGCATTGTATTGAATATATTCTTCTGGAGATTTTAGAAAGATAGGTTTTTCAGTTGCTTTATACTCACTAATAAGGTCATAAGTATACTTAACAAAGTTTTCATAATGACGATGTTTGGATAATAGTCGAATAGTTACATGTTGAGGAATCGTAACGTCCTGGATAACGTGCACGCAAGCACCTAAATAAAACATGCTTAAATCCTTATCATTAATACGCCAAAAATAGGAAGCTTTATCATAATAATCTGATGCTAAATTAAGAGCATTACTGTGACCAAATAATCCTCTTTTTTTATTCGGGCTATAAAAATGATTTATGCTTCTAAAATCCTGATCAGCCCATATTGAGCCTTTATTTATGAAACTCAGATAGTCATTTAGCAAATTATATTCCTTAGAATAATTAAATTTTCTAAGTACTTCAAGTGCCTGAATGTTATTAAAGACGTGAACCTCGCATTCAGTTGTAATAATTAATTTTTTAAAAGGGTTAATATATTCTAGTAATTTCCTTAGAAGTTTGCCCTGTACCAATTCAAATTTTTTCATTCATTTCACCAAGATCGATAATCATTTTAGTACTTCGTAAGATGAAGTTCTATGAGGTTTTATTATATCCAAAACAGTGAATTTTATAATTTGAATCTCTAAGCATCCTTACAATTTTAAAATGAACCCTCCAGGTACAATTTTTAAATGTAAGAACACTTATTAATCCTAAATTAGCACATTTCATCAACGTTTATCATGAATAATCCTGGCTTACTCATTATTAATGAAAAAAGATGGGGTAAAAATTATAGGGAGTTATAGAGTGAACAATACCACATGCGATTCGTTTACCAGCATCACCAGCAGGCTGGCTACGATAATCATCTGGGTTCTCATGAATAATAACACTTCGTTGTATAATATCTTCGACGTGAAATTTATCTGTAAAGAAGCACATCTTACTTATACCAGCGTTAGAAAATAGTACAGGAAAATCACCTGCATGATTACCATGAGGTTCATTTGTTGGATTATAATGACCACCAGCATCTTGGAAAGGATTTTCCTCATCACCGATGCTACAATTGCCGAATTCATGAAGGTGAAACCCAAAGGGACCTATTGGAGCTTCATTATCGTGAGCTGGTTGATATGGAGGTAAACCTTTAACATAGGCACATACATTTGTTCCTAAAGGGACATCCTGAAACCAAACAGTACCTTTTATGTCAGGATATTTGGAACTACCTTTTAAATCAGCTCTAGCTAACATATTATAAAATTTCATAAGAGCACCTCAAATTAGTTCATATAATATTCTATGAAAATATACTTGTATCAGGTTTAATTTTGGTTAAAATAACATTGACAGTCGGAAGAAAATAACATAAAATAATTATAAGTTGTAGTTAATAATAATTATTAAATAAAAATGAGGTGAAGTTAATGGAGATAAAGATTGGTCTAGTCGGATTAGGAAAAATGGGAGCAAACTTAGCAAAAAATATGAAAGATCATCATATAGATGTGGTTGCGTTCAATCGTACGCTGGATAAAGTTAAAGAAATTGAAGAGAGTGGGATAGAAGGCGCTTACAGTCTTGAAGAATTGGTTAACAAGCTAGTATCGCCCAAAATTATATGGTTAATGATTCCTGCAGGAAAACCAGTAGACGATACCATAGATAAACTATTACCAATGTTAGATGAAGGAGATATTATAATTGATGGCGGTAATTCAAAATATAAAGATACATTAAGAAGATATAAGTTGTTAAGAGATCATGGCATTCATTTAGTTGATGCCGGGACATCAGGTGGTACAGAAGGGGCTCGTAATGGTGCTTGTATGATGGTTGGTGGAGACAGTGAAGTAGTTGAGAATTTGGAACCAACATTTAAAGCGTTATGTGTTGAGAATGGATATGGACATATGGGACCCGCTGGTGCAGGGCATTTTGTTAAAATGATTCACAATGGTGTAGAATATGGTATGATGCAAGCTATAGGTGAAGGGTTTGAAATTTTACAACAAAGTCGGTTTGATTTGGATATGGAGCAAGTATCACGTGTTTGGAATAATGGTTCAATTATTTCAGGATATCTTATGCAGATGACAGAACAAGCATTTAGGGAAGATCCAATGCTTGAGAATATTTTAGGAATAGTAGATTCCTCAGGAGAAGGGTTATGGACAGTTGAAGAAGCACTTGAACTACAAGTGCCGGCATCAGTTATTACACAAGCATTATTTACTCGCTATCGTTCAAAGCAACAGGATACCTTCTCAGGAAAAGTAGTTGCAGCTCAGAGAAATCAATTTGGAGGGCATTATATTCATAAGAAGTAGATAGGCAAAAGACATGTATAGAAATAAAACAAAATAAGTTAACCTCGAATTATTATTTGGGTTTAATATATATTGGAGGTGGAATGATGGATCAGTCCAGTGTATTTGTTATCTTTGGAGCAACGGGTGATTTGACTCATAAAAAACTAATACCTGCCCTGTATAACCTTGAGTTTAAGAATATGTTACCCCCGAATTTTCAGGTAGCTGCTATAGGGCGAAGAGATAAAGATAGTGATATATATACGAAGGAAATCTTCGAAGGTGTTAAAAAGTATGCAAAAGTAAAAATAGATGATGTTGTTTGGCAAAGGCTAAAAAAGCGGATTACTTATGTAAAATTTGATTTTACTAGGCCGTCTGGTTATAGTATTTTGAAAAAGTATTTAGAGGAAACAGATAAGACTAAAGGGACACAAGGAAACCGAGTTTTTTATTTAGCAACGGCACCTAGATTTTTCGAGGTTATTGTAGATTTTTTGAATCGTAATAATCTTGTTAATCAAAGTGGAGCTGGTTTTCAAAGAGTGGTTATTGAGAAGCCTTTCGGCAGAGATCTTGAATCTGCTGTTTATTTAAACGAAAAAATAAGTAAAGTATTTAAAGAAGAGGATATTTATCGTATTGACCATTATTTGGGTAAGGAAATGATTCAAAATATTATGTACCTTCGTTTTACTAATCGAATTTTTGATGCTATATGGAATAAAGATAATATAGATAATATACAAATTACTGTTTCAGAGACAATAGGAATCGAAAACAGGGGACGGTATTATGAGAAATCCGGTGTTCTAAAAGATATGATTCAAAATCATTTATCTCAAATTTTAGCATTAGTAACCATGGAACCTCCTGTAAGTTTTACTACTGAAGCAATTAGGAATGAGAAAGTAAAGGTGTTAAAATCACTTAGATTAATGGAGCAAAATGAAGTGCGGCATAATGTTATACTAGGTCAATATTCAGGTAATGGTAAAGAAAAAGGTTATCTCGAAGAAGCTGATGTAGCACCTGATTCTATAACTGAAACATTTGCTGCCATAAGATTATATATTGATAATGAGCGTTGGCAAGGGGTTCCTGTCTATTTACGATCAGGCAAAAGAATGAAGGATAAAGCAGCCTATATAAGCATACAGTTTAAGTCTGCTCCAGAGTTAAACTTTATGCATCAAACAATGCTCGATCCTAACCTTTTAGTTATCCGTATTCAACCTTTTGAAGGTGTTTATTTACGGTTTAATATGAAAGAACCAGGTAGTCTATATAATATTCTTCCTGCAAAAATGGATTTTTGTCAAAATTGTAACTTAGACTATAAGTCACCTGAAGCCTATGAACGCTTGATTTGGGATGTGCTGAAGGGAGATGCAGCCTTGTTTACCCATTGGGATGAAGTAGAAAGCTCATGGCGCTTTGTTGAAAGTATCATCACAAATTTAAGTCTAGAAGATAAACGACAGCTGATTACTTCCTACGAAATAGGAAGTAATGGACCAAATGAAGCAGAATGGTTACTAAAAAAAGATCATCGTACTTGGTGGACAGGGGGTGAAAGTTGATGAATATTTATGATATATCGATGACTGTTCAAGAGGAAATGATGGTATACAAAAATAAAGAGGAAAAAAAACCAAAGTTTATCAATCGAGCCAATCATGATAATGGTAAGCATTATGAAAGCACTATACAAGTGGATTTGCACACAGGAACCCACATGGATGCTCCTTTGCATATGCTAAAGGATGGTGCAACCATCGATGAGACAACATTAGAAAAATGTATGGGACCATGTAAGGTACTAGACTTAACTCAAATAGAAGATCATATATCTAAAGAGGATTTAATAAATAAAGATATAGTTGCTGGTGATCGCATCTTATTGAAAACAAAGAACTCCAATGATGATACCTTTAATATGGATTTTATCTATGTAGATCATACTGCTGCTAATTATTTGGTAGAGAAGCAAATAATGTTAGTAGGAATTGATTCATTAGGAATAGAGCGTAGCCAATCAGATTATGCTACTCATCGACAAATACTAGGAGCAGGGATACCCATAGTTGAAGGACTTCGTCTCAAAAATATAAGAGAAGGAATATATGAATTTATTGGATTACCCTTGAAGTTAAAAGGACTAGAAGGGTCTCCTATTAGAGCCATTTTGAAAGAGTTATAAAATAAGTATAAAAAGTAGCACCCCATTTGCATATTAGCTTTGGGGTGCTTTTCATTACTTTTCTTGGCCACAACAAAATTTATATTTAATTTGACTACCACATGGGCAGGGAGCATTTCTGCTAATTTTTTTATTAGTAAGTTGAACCACATTGGATTTTTTTTTGGATACAAGTACACTGTAACCAGAATCGTATTCTTTTTCTGAATAACCCTTCAGAGACCATAAAGGAGTATGGTCTTTTATATTATACAGATGAGAAGTAATAGATTTCAATAAATCAGGATTATCTATTTGTATAGCACTCTGTAAAGATAATAGAATGTTATCCAATGGTATCAAGTTTTTGATATCAAAAATTGATCCAGTCACAATATCATCGACCATGTCATAGCTGATATCGTAGTGACTCATTAAAAAAGAGAATAACTGTTTCACATGGTAGGAGTTTTCGATGAAATCTAATTCACCAGCTTTATAGAGCTCTTTGTAACTAACAGAATTATAATCCTTTGAACATTTCTTTTGTTGAGTAAGTATAAATTCTGGATCCAATAACGTGCAAAAAGAGAAGCCATAATCTGTACGAATGATTTGCTCATAAATAATACATGCAATATCAAGCACCTTCAAAAATGCTTCACGATCCATTTTGTATTTACTGTTTTTTTCAATAAGTTCTATCAGCTTTTCTTCTTCAAGAACACCGTAGTAATAAAGCATACCTTGTGCAAGTCTGACCCATTCCTCATTTCGAGATATAATGTCAGTTTTGGGTAGTTCGGTAATTATTGAACGTATTTCTTCTGGCATAACATAAACTAATCTATTCTCATAGGTACAGGTATAAACCAAACCAGTTTGACGATAAAAATAGATAAGGGGTATATCATCAAAATCATCAATAGTTTGAAATGCGTTGGTTGAAAGTTGATATAAAAACTGATATTGTCGATCATCTATATAAGATAAGAGGTGTGGCAATTTCTCATCGATGGTATGGTATAATGCATTAATAAGATCCCCCTTCTTTAACTGACTAACCCCTTTAATATCCAAATTACGTCTTATTTGATCCAATTCTGCTTTAGGCATCTTATTTAAAAAATCATTGAGTTTAAAGGGCTCTTTCATTTCAGGAAAAAGGTCTTTGATCATTTTTTGATCATATCCATATTCTTGAATCAATTTATTAGTTTGAGTTATAGACATAAAGTCAAAATCCGCCTTTCTTATGCAATACTTTTAAAATTCCGCTAAAACCCTTTGAATAAGGTTAAAAAACGCACATTATTCAATAATACTAAATTTCAGCCTCCATGTAAATAAAAAAGTTATAAGCTCCGTTAATTTCCATAACACCATGAGATAAAACCTCATTGATTTTAAGGAGGGAGTATAATATAATGAAGTGGTGAAAAAATTGTAATGAGGTGATGACTGAATGCTACATTCATTTTCTAGGACAGAAATGCTTATAGGAACAGAAGGTTTAAATAAATTGAAAAATAGTACGATTGCTATATTTGGTATTGGCGGAGTTGGCACTTATGCTGTTGAAGGTCTTGCACGTAGCGGTGTTGGAAAATTTATTTTAGTTGATGATGATGAGGTATGTTTAACCAATATTAATCGACAAATACATGCAACTCGTAAGACTGTAGGTAAGCCTAAAGTAGAAGTGATGAAAGAACGTATTTTATCTATTAATCCTAAAGCTGATGTTGAAACTTATCAAGAATTATATAATGCTGAGAGCGCAGAGCGATTATTAAGAGCAGAATACGATTACGTTATAGATGCCATTGATATGGTATCAGCAAAATTAGACTTAATTCAGCGCTGTAAGAATATGCAGATTCCAATTATAAGCAGTATGGGAGCAGGTAATAAATTAAATCCAACCATGTTTGAGGTAACAGATATCTATAAGACCTCATACGACCCATTAGCAAAAGTAATGCGTTCTGAATTAAAAAAACGGGGAATAAAGAAACTGAAGGTCGTTTATTCAAAAGAGAAACCTATGAAGCCAATTGAACTTGGTGGAGGGTGCAAAGAACACTGTATTTGTCCTAATAAAGACCGTACATGTGTCGAGAGACGTCAAATACCAGGTAGCGTGGCATTTGTTCCTTCAGTTGTTGGTCTAATTATATCATCTGAAGTAGTTAAAGATTTAATTGGGTTTGAAGGATAATGTAACTATGTATGCAACACATAATTAATGTAAGGAATTATTTTTTCCATAAACATTGATTATGTGTTTTAATTTTGCGCAAAAGTAATAAATATTACAAAATTTAGTAATAATGTAATGTGTATTACTTTTGCTTGAATAAAATTGGTAAATATTGACAATTAGTTTCCTTCTGGTATATAATGATTCCATAAATTACCAATACGTAATTTGTAAATATACTATAGGAGGTCTAAGTGATGAGAAAAAAACTTCTAAGCTTTCTCTTAATCGTAACACTGGTTCTAACTAACATGTTGCCTACGTCTGCGAAAATATGGAAAAGTGATAGTACAGAAAATCAAACTAGACTAGAAGTTGTTCAAGATCTATTAGGTGTTCAAGACCAAGAAGAAGTAAGAATAATTGTTGAACTTGATAGTGATCCTGCAGTTAACTACAAGGGGTTTAATGTAGGAAGTATTAATAGCGATGAGAATCAGAGCATAATTGATTCTATTAAGTTGGAGCAGGAAAGTTCTATAGCAAGTATAGAAGAACAAATAAATGGTATGGTGGTGGAGAAATCCTTTACTAATGTAGTCAATGGATTTAGCACGATAACAACCTTTGAAAATGCTAAAAAAATTGAGGACATGCCAGCCGTTAAAAATGTTTATTTAGCTACAGAGTATCAGCGTCCTGAAATGTTTAGCAGTAGTTCAATTATCAATAAAGATACATTAATTAATTATGATGGAAAATATAATGGTGAAGGTATGGTTGTCGCTGTTATAGATTCAGGTATTGATCATTTACACCAAGATATGCGAATATCAGAAGAAACAGATGTGAAACTAACCAAAAAAGATGTAAAGTCAATTATCAAGGTAAAAGGTTTAGAAGGTGAGTATTATACTGAAAAAGTACCGTATGGTTATAACTATTTTGATAATAATGAGACAATAAAAGATACATATGATGTTGAAGCACATGGTATGCATGTTAGCGGTACTGTTGGTGCAAATAGTGCTGATACAGATGGATTAAAGGGTATCGCTCCAGAATGTCAAATTCTTGGTATGAAAGTATTTTCAAATAATCCAGCATACCCCTCAACTTATGGTGATATTATTATAGCAGCAATAGATGATTCCATAGCTATGGGAGCCGACGTTATTAATATGTCTTTAGGTGCATCAGCTGGCTTCCAAGATAGCTCCGATCTTGAACAGATAGCCGTACAAAGAGCGGTAGATAATGGTATCGTTTGCTCTATTTCAGCAGGTAATTCTGGGCACTTTGGTTCCGATTTTACAGAAGGTTATCCATACTCTTATGCTTCCAATCCAGAAACATCAGTGATTGGAGCACCAGGTATTGCACTTAATTCTATTCAAGTAGCATCAATAGAAAATACGCACCTAGCTGGAGCAGGGATGCTTAAGCAAGTTAATGGTGATGAAGAGCTTGAAATCAAGCATCTTCCTAATGGACCATTCAGACCTTCAGAAGAATTAGGGACTGAGGAATATGAGTATGTTTATTGTGGTCTTGGCGGACCTGGTGATTTTGAAGGTTTAGATGTGGATGGTAAAGTGGCATTAATTCAGAGAGGAAATTATTATTTCTCTGAAAAAGTTGATAACGCTTATGCAAATGGTGCTGTTGCCGTTATTATCTTTAATAAAGATGGACTTGAGGAACTTATGTTCATGGGAGGACTTGAAAATATTAAAATACCTGCGACTTTTATTAAGAACTCCGATGGATTGAAGCTCAAAGATTCAACTGTAAATACATTAAGTTTTGTAGAGGGTAACCTTAATATAGAAAGCCCATCTGCAGGACAGATGTCAAGTTTTTCATCATGGGGACCACCACAAACACTAGATTTGAAGCCAGAGATTACAGCACCAGGTGGTAATATTTATTCTACTTATAATGATAATACATATGGTTCCAATAGTGGAACAAGTATGGCTGCTCCACATGTAGCAGGTGGAATGGCTTTAGTATTGCAAAGAGTTGATGAAGAGTTTCCAGAACTTACTGGATTTGATAGAGTTCAGATGGCTAAGAATTTAGCGATGAGTACAGCTACACCTCATCTTTCAGCAGGGATGTTAAATGAAGACCTTGATGATAGTGATCTTTTTAAATCATATGTATCACCAAGAAGAGCTGGGGCAGGGGTTATGGACTTATATGGTGCTATAACAACTCCTGTGGTTATAACAGACCAATACTTAGGTGATTCTAAAGTCGTATTAGGGGAGATCGATGAACAAGTTGATTTTAAAGTTACACTAACTAATTTCTCAGATAATGATATTACTTATGATATGTCGGGTCAAGTTAACTCCGATGGTACAATTATTGGACTAAATGTTTCTGATAGTACAGCTATTACTCTACCAGACCCATCAAGTGAGGGGATAATACGGTTACCAATAGCCTTTAATGGAAATGAAGATGAAATTACAGTACCAGCTAATGGTAGTATTGATGTAAATGTTAGTTTTGACCTTACAGGAGGAGAGCTTTATTATGGTGGACCAATAAATGATGCTTATCCAAATGGTACTTTTATTGATGGTTATATTGTGTTTGATAGTCAAAATGATACTGCACCTCAACTAAGTATTCCTTTCATGGGCTTTTATGGTGAGTGGGATGATGCACCGATTATTGAAGCATCAGTATATGGAGAGGAAACAAGACCTTCTTGTTTACCAACCGGAGCTGTTCTAGTAGATCAAAATAACTTCTTCCTCGGTGAAGATATAGATGGCAACTTACTTATGGAAAACATCGTCATTGGTAATTTGGATGATGAGTTGAGTAACAAAGTTGCAAATCCCGTAATTTCGTTACTTCGTAATACAGATGAGATAATTGTTGAAGTACTTGATGAAGAAAAGAACGTAATTAGAGAATTGGGTAATGATGGAAGGACAAGAAAATCTACATTATCAGATGATGAACAATATATCCTGAAAGATGAGTTCGCGTGGGATATGACTGTAAATGGTGAACTTGTTTCTGATGGTCAATACTATATTCGTGTTCGCGCAAAAATAGATTTTGTAGGTGCAGAATGGCAAGAATATGATTACCCTGTTTACGTTGACCATAGTGAATCAACAGTAGAAAATATTTTATTAGATAACAATACACTTACCATAGATGCCAATGAACAAGGCAGAGGTATCCGTGCGTACATGTTACTAGCTGAAAATCTATTAGATGGTTCTACAGACCTATATATAAGTGATTCAGCGATTATTAATTTGGAAGATGTTAAAAAGGAATTAGGTTCTCAGCCAATTATACTTTTTCCAGGCGTTCAAAGTTGGAATGAATCAGTTGATTTTATAACTGATACTGGGTTATTAATCAATGGTGATTTTGAGACAAATGGTGTAAAAGGTGCTATGTTAAACAATGATGATATTGTACTTAATTTGTCTTCAAATAAAGAAGAAACTATAGGAGTAACAATTAAGTTAGGTATTGTTGATGATGCAAATAATTATATCCTACAGGATGGAGAAAAAGAGCGAACTTTTGTAATGGATGGGTATGATGAGGAAATTATTAATATCGATGAAGAAACTTTAATCATATCAGCTGAGAGTGTAGGTGTAACGACTACTCAAGTTGTCTATATAGCCAATGATGATCTTTACGAATCAATTACTAATACAGAAGATTTAGAAGCTGATACAACATCTTCATCAGTAGTTAGTATGACAACCTCTGCAGCAGTAGAGATGGAAGATCTAGAAGGCTATGTGGATGGAAAAGACTATTTTGTCTTGCCTTTACAAGTTACCGTGATCGAGACAGAAGAACCTAAGGGTATTGCTGATGGAGATAGTATGCCGCCATATATTAAGATAACATCTCCGGGATTTTTAAATGCATTTGATTATAAATCTGTTATGATTGAAGGATATGTTAAAGATGACTCAGCGCTCAAGTATGTTAAAATAAATGATAAGAAAGTAGAAACTACTTTTGATTTTGATGAGGAAGTATGGAAGTTTAGTGTACCTTATGATGGGTATGAAGGAAAGAATACAATCAGTGTACGAGGAAAAGATAAGGCAGGAAATACGATTGAATTTGATCATGAGCTATATTTTGACACAATAGACCCTATTGTAAGAGTTCACGGAAATAGAGGTAAAATTGTTAAGGAAAATGATCAATACTATTATACTGTTTACGCCACTGTCACTGAAGACCATGCATTCCTTGAAGTAAGGGTTAATAATCATCATGTCGAAACAATTGATAAGAATTATATTGAATACACACCTGAAGATGGTGTAGTTATCGTTCAACTCGAAGAGTATAAAGTGCCATTAAAGGTAGGCGAAAATAACATAACTGTTACCGGTGAGGATAAAGTAGGTAATAAGGGGAGTTATACACTAACTGTTACACTTGAAGAAGATAACGATACTCCAACTGATCCTGATGATGGTAATGATGATAACGACAACAATAACAATAATAACAACAATAACAACAATAATAATGACAATGACGACGATGATGATCATGATTCTGGAAGCGGGTCTAGCAGTTCAGCATCAAGTGAAAAAGAAAATAAAGTAGATGTCAAAGTAATCTCCTTTACTGATGTTAAGGAAGGTCATTGGGCTAAAGATAGAATAGAGAAGCTTGCCTCACTTGGAATAGTTAGTGGTAGAGGAAACAATATCTTTGATCCAGAAGGTACTGTCACTTACGCAGAATTTATTAAGATGCTTGTAGTAACTCTTGACATCGAATTAGATGATAATATTACTGGAGACTGGTATGAAGTATATATGCGAGCAGCATTAGATGAAGGATTTATTACTGAGGTCCACAAAGCAAAAGCAGATGAAAACATTACTCGTGAAGAAATGGCGTTTATTATCTCTATAGCTTTACGATCAGGAAAATCCTTCGAACCTAAACTTGATCCTATTGATCCTGTAAAGCCTATTACTTTTAGTGATACTGAGAACATTTCTGATACTATGAAAGAGAGTATTGATTATGTTGTTGGTATTGGCATTCTACAAGGTCGTGGAAATGGTGTATTTGCTCCAAAAGATACATTGACAAGAGCAGAAGCTGCAACTGTGATTCTTAACATTATTGAAACTAACGAGTCTAGTGACTTGAAATGATAACTAATAAAAATACCGTTGACTTCGTCGACAGCTTGAGAGGGCTCATTCGTGAGCTCTCTTTCTAAGTTCATATTACTTTTTATGTAAATGATGAATAAATACTTTAATTTAAGTAGAAAATATTGGAGTTATAAGAAATATTTATAGAATGTACTTGGTTGACCTGAATGAAAATTTTTTCTACACTAATTTGAAGCATGAAATTTTAGCGCTTTTGCACTTTAGTTTGATAAATTACTTTGTATATCAAAAGATATAGGATAAAAATTTGAAACTTGATGAATAGGGGGTTTTTCAACTTGCATTTAGCAGATTATTAAAGTATAATAACATCAATCATCCTAAAAGTGCATTATTTGCTTAGTTTAGCGATAATATATAGATAAAGAGTATGTGCTTAAAGGTGTTTACATTTATTGACAAATAGTTATTGTCAAACTATTTACAACATTATATAATATTCATATCAAAATATGAAAGGGGAATTTTATGAGTGAAAGAGGTCAATGGGGTTCACGGATGGGATTTATTCTAGCCGCAATTGGATCCGCAATCGGTTTAGGGAATATATGGAGATTTCCATATGTGGCTGCAAGTAATGGTGGAGGAGCATTCTTAATACCTTATTTATTCGCACTGTTAACTGCAGGTATACCAATTCTGATTTTAGAGTTTTCACTTGGACATAAGACAAAAACATCCGCACCAGGTGTTTTTGGTAAAATTAATAGAAAGTTTGAAACACTAGGTTGGTTCCAAACAATTATTTCATTTGCGATTATGGTTTATTACGTTGCTATTATAGCATGGGCTTTTAACTATTTTGTATTTGCATTACAAGGTGGTGCTTGGGGAACAGATACAAAAGCTTTCTTCTTTGGGGAATTCCTTAATGTTACTGAAGGAGCTTTCCAACTAGGAGGATTTAATTCTGCTGTATTAATTCCTTTAGTACTTGTATGGCTAATTAACTATGTTATCTTAATGGCTGGAGTTAAAGGCGGTATTGAAAAAGCAAATAAGATTTTTATGCCATTGTTAATCATTTGTTTATTAGTTATTGTTATAAGAGGTATTACTTTACCCGGTGCAAGTGCTGGTTTAGATTATTTCTTCACACCTGATTTTTCAGCTTTAGCTGATCCAGAAGTGTGGATTAACGCATATGGCCAAATATTCTACTCATTAAGTATTTGTTTCGGTGTTATGATGGCTTATTCAAGTTATTTACCTAAGAAAACAGATATCGTTAATAACGCATTTATTACTGGTTTTGGTAACTGTTCATTCAGTTTATTAGCAGGTATAGCTGTATTTAGTGTGCTAGGATTCATGGCTACATCTCAAGGTGTAGGAGTTGAAGAAGTAGCAACCGGCGGTATTGGTTTAGCCTTTATCGTATTCCCTATGGCTATTAATGCTTTACCAGGTTTTAATGCTGCATTTGGAGCCATATTCTTCTTATGCTTGATCTTTGCAGGAGTAAGTTCCAGTATGTCAATCATGGAGACTTTTGTTGCAGGTACAGCGGACAAGTTTAATGCATCACGTAAGAAAGTATTAACAATAGCCACTCTAGTTGGTTTTTCTATATCATTATTATTTGTAACAGGTGCTGGTATCTTCATTCTAGATATCGTCGATCACTTTATCAATACTTACTGTATTGCTATTGCTGGTTTACTTGAGATTATTTTTATTGCATGGTTCTTTAACCTTGAAGGAATTCGTAAGTATGCCAATGGATTATCAGATTTCACTGTAGCGCGTTGGTGGAATTTTACACTTAAATTCTTAACACCTGTTTTATTAGGTACTATGTTTATTTATAAAACGTTTATTGACCTAACAGTTCCTTATGAAGGTTATGGCGTATCAGAGTTAATGGTATTTGGTGTTGGTACAATTATTGTAACAGCTATTGCAGCCTTTATCTTTAAGAGTATTAAGGGATCACAAACTTACGAAGCTAACATTTCTAAAGGAGTTGAGATGTAATGAGTACTAGCGCGATTATCTTTGCTATTATTGCAATGGGATTATTATGGGGTGGATTTGGTATTTGCCTAACCATAGCCATGAAAAATCAATAAATGAAACGAAGGTTGGTTCTAAATGAGCCAACCTTTTTCTGTGATTCAGGAAACTTTTATCTAATCCTACCTTAGTACTTTTATTAGTTAACAACATGGCGCTAGGGATAACTGAATGATTTGATCAATAAGTTCTGTAAAAGATAAACCCTGGGCTTCAGCGCTTTTTGGAAACAAGCTGTTCTTAGTCATACCTGGAAGGGTATTGACTTCAAGTACAAACAGTTCATCATCTCTAATCAGCATATCTACTCTTGCATAAGCTTTACATTCAAATAAATGATAGCAAGCTAAAGCTGTTTCTTCTACTTTGGTATGAAGTGAAGTGGGGAGTGTGATAACTTCTTCTAATGCGCCACCTTCTTCATATTTGGATGTATAATCAAAAAACTGATGTTCAGGTTGTATACTCAGTATTGGCAACAGAGTGCCACCTAAAACACAACATGTGATTTCCAATCCATCAATATATTCTTCTAATAATACCTGATGATCATAATGAAAAGCTTGTTTGAGAGCAGCTTCAAATTGATCAGTTGTCTTAACCAATGAAGTGCCTATACTCGAACCAGATGCATTGGGTTTAATCACCAAAGGGAGATCCACCTTTATTCGATTTCTATCTACCCAATAATATTTATCCGATGTTAATAGCTGCCAATTAGGGGTAGGTATACCCTGATGCTCCATGAGCATTTTGGCCTTAGCTTTATGCATGCATAAGGCACTGGATAAGAGACCAGATCCAGAATAAGGAATACCTAAAGATTCAAGAGTTCCTTGAATGACACCGTCTTCACCGTATGCACCATGTAGAGCAAGGAAGGCAAATTCAGTGCCTTTTAATTGATCGATTAACTGCTGCTTATCATCAAATAATATAGGATTGACATCATAATAATCGTTATTAATATACTTCATAATTTCATTTCCTGTATGGATGGATACATCCCTTTCACTGGAGGGGCCACCCATTATAATACTGACTGTCATAGTAATTCCTCCAAACAGTTACCTATAATCTTAAAGCCTTCTGTGATTTCGCTTTTAGTAACACGAGAGATGCCTAATCGTAGCGTGTTTTTGCCTTCATCATCAAGGTGGAAGATATCTCCAGGTAAAAATAACACTTCCCGTTCATAGCATTTCTCTAGAAGTTGTCTTGCATTGATCTGGACTTCAATAAAGAGGTGTAAGCCACCTTCTCCATAGAGTTTTTTGTATGGAATGTATTTCTTCAGTTCATCAACTGCGTATTGATATTGTTCTTTATAATGTTGTCGAACTTTTTTTAAGTACCTATCATAGTATCCTTCTTTCATGTATTGATAAAGCACAGCTTGATCAAGAGTAGAAGTATGAATCGTCATAGTCCTTTTAAAACTCTCCAAAATATCAATGACGTCATGGTCTGCCATGACCCATCCCAGTCTTAAACCGGGGAATAGAATTTTGGAAAAACTGCCGATGTAAATGACTTCATTCCCATAACCGGAGTAACTCATTAAGGGTCTGATGGGGATATCTGAAAAGCGTAGTTCTTCATTAAAACCATCTTCAAGAATTGGAATATTTAACTTTTTGCAAAGGTTAATGATAGCAACTCTTTTTTGTGGTGAAATGACCATTCCAGTAGGATTATGATATGAGGGAGTTAAATATAAAAACTTTGGTTGATGTTCTTGAATTTTAGCCTCAAGGAGTTGAAGGTCAAGTCCATTTTCGGAAAGTGGTATGCCAATGGGTACTAAGCCATGAGTCATAAATATTTTTAGGGCAGTATGGTGGGTTGGATTCTCACATAAAATACAATCACCTTGTTCTGTAAGGGTATTGCAGACAAGATTGAGTCCCTCTGTAAAGCCATTCGTAATAAGTACGTCTTTATCCTTAAGATGAATACCCATTGAGTGCATATAAGTCTTTAAAGTGTCAATAAGAGGTTGATACCCCTTAGCATAACCGTAGTTAAGAAGCTTATTACTCTCAAGGCTATATATATCAAGAAAAGATTTTTTTAGAGCATCGGTGTCAAAGTAGCTTGAGTCAGGAGCGATGCTGGTAAATGAAATCATATTCTTTTTCCATGGCAACTCGGTTTTGATTAAGTCCATATTTTTCGCTAGTTCACCATTAGTATTGAAATAATGTTTCCATTGAATGTGTGAAGGCGTTCTAAGGATTGGATCTTTATCAGAAACATAATAACCTTCACCAGGCTGACTATAGATAAAATCATCATCAACAAGAAGCTGAAAGGCAGATTGTATAGTTGTACGACTTAACTTCAATAATGCGCTTAGCTGTCTGGTTGAAGGGAGTTTATCACCAGTTCGTAGTGCCCCATCAACAATTCGTTCTTTAATATAATCAGCGATCTGTATATATTTTGATGAATCATTCTTTAATTTAAAATCTAAAAAGATCATGATCAACGTCCTTACCTTTAATAAATTGAAAAATCATTTGATTTTCTGATAATACTATTCTTGCATATTTATATAGATTTTTAAAGAGCCAGTAACCTGTTAATTTCCTTATTGACTGGTATGAAACAAAGTAATACTCATTGTAAAATAATTCATCTGATACTTTAGTGTAATAAAATTGTAAAATTTATTTAATATTTTTTTAAAGCTTTAGCAAAAAAAATTTCTGTATAAGTATTGGACAATTTCACTGAGTCAGAATCAAATAAATTCTTTTTATACTGGGTATGAAAAATTATAAGAGTGCCATAATAAGCACATAGAAAAGTGAATCTATAAGGAGGTTAGTTCCATGAATTTTAAACGAGCGAAAGAAATATATGAATCAAAAGGTGTTATTGACGTCACATATTTTGGGACTTCTATTTGGATTAAAGGGTTAAATGAAGAAGAAAATAAAGCTGAGGTAGAAGGTTTAAGTGATGACTATGGTACTCGGGTTGTTAAGATTGATGATCTTACGGAAGATTAATTTTTAATGTACTCTTTATAGGCATATGATTAGAATTCATCAATAATTATATGCCTTTTTTTAATTTAAAATATTTATAATATTCATTAAATTACATACAATTTTATTGGTAACCAGTTATAAATACTGGAAAATTTGCTGTAGTTGGTACATATTGACAATAGTGGGCGAGTATATTATAATCAATTTATTACAAATGTAGATATTTGTAAACTTTAATAATGATTACCCAAGATGGGTGATCTACCTTTTAAGGAGGGGAAAACATGAAAAAAGTTTTTGCTTTAATGTTGACTATGGTTTTTGTCTTATCATTACTCCTAGTAGGTTGTGGCTCAAATGAAACAGAAGATGCAAGTGGTGAAGAAAACAGTATTACGACGGAACAAAAAGAAGATAAAAAAGAAGAAAAGAAAGAAGACAAGAAAGAAGAACCAACAGAAGACCCTAATCCGGCTAGTACAAGAGCTAATGCAGCAGATACATTAGTTGTTGGTATGCCAGCTCCAAAAGGAGAAGCTTTACCAGTGTATTACTCAACAACATATGATGGCTATACATGTGGTATTATTTTCGATGGCTTACTATCTGTAGATGAGTCAGGCCAGTTTATTCCAGACGTGGCTGAAAGTTATGAATTATCAGAAGATAACTTAACTTACACATTCAAATTGAAAGATAATATCAATTTTACAAACGGCGAGCCATTGACAGCTAATGACGTTAAGTTTACATATGAGATTTTAGCTGATCCTAGTTATGATGGTCGTTATTTCTCAGTCGTAGAATTTATGGAAGGTGTAGAAGCTTATAAAAATGGAGAGGCAGATGATGTAACAGGTATAAAAGTCCTCGATGAGTACACAGTATCCTTTACATTTACTGAACCTCGATTTGATAATATAAGTAATATGACTACGCAGATCATGCCTGAATCTGTTTATGCTTATGAATATGGTAATACGCAACAATTAAGAGATCAAATGAATGCTTATGAATGGGTTGGTTCTGGACCATACAAGATTGTTCATTTTGAACCTACTCAATTTATTGAATTTGAACGTAATGATGACTATCACTTAGGTGCTCCTAAGATGGAAAAATTAATCTACAAAATGACTACTGTGGATACGCAAATGGCAGAACTAGAAAAAGGCGACTTAGATATCCTTCTTAACGTTGCTCCTACACCTGAAAACTTTGGTGTAGTTGATCGCCTAGATTATGTTATGCCACATACTTTCCCATCAAATGGATATGGGTATATGGGCTTTAATATGCGTGATGAAATCTTATCCGATATGAAGGTTCGACAAGCATTAACTTATGCATTTGATAGAAGGGCTTTTGTTCAAAAATACTATGATGGTCATTCAATTGTCCTTGATGTACCTTTCTCAGAAGTAAGTTATGCTAATACAGAATCACTTAAATCTAAGGTTAATCCTTATACATACGATAAAGAGAAAGCTGTTGCTTTATTAGAAGAAGCTGGCTGGAAGACAGGCGATGATGGCTATCGCTATAAAGATGGTAAAAAGCTTGAATTAAAATGGTTAACCTATACAGATAGTCGCTATGTAGAAACCTTAATTCCTATGCTAACTGCTTATTGGAAAGAAGTTGGCGTTGAGCTTATAGCAGAACAAATGGAATTTAATACATTGGTTGAAAAGGTATATCTCGAGAGAGATTTCCAACTCTATAACATGGCATGGAGCTTAACCAATCTTCCTACTTCTAACTATACCACTTTCCATTCAAGTGTTGATGTACCAGATGGAAACAATAGTGTAGGGTATCGTAATGCAAGAAATGATGAATTGTTAGATATGGCTTCTACAGAATTTGATTTGGATAAACAAATTGAAATCTTTGAAGAATGGGCATTGTTATTTAATGAGGAATTACCATATATACTCATCAATAATAATGAAGAATTAGAATGTGTTAATGGTAGAGTTGAAAACTATACAACGTCTCCATTTGTAGATATTGATATGATTATTCATGATATTGCTGTTAAGTAATCAAAGGAATAAAAAAGAGCCAAGAGATTTCTTGGCTCTTTTAACCAAGAAAGAAGGGTAGAACATGATTAAATATATCATTAAGAGATTACTGCAACTGATACCTGTAATGTTTCTCATATCAATCATCATTTTCTCCATTATTGTTTTAACGCCTGGTGAACCTATAGGTGCCAATATGGATCCTAGAGCTACAGCAGAACAAAAACAAGCAGAGAGAGAACGATTAGGGTTAAATGATCCGATACATGTACGATATGGTATTTGGATAACTAATGTGCTTCAACTTGATTTTGGAAAATCAACTATCTATAACAAACCTGTTGAAGAAGTCATAGTACCTTATATCATTAACTCTTTGAAGCTCAATGTTTTTGTATTTCTTTTTACATACCTTTTAGCAATTCCTCTGGGGATATATGTGGCGGTTCATAAGGATGGACTGTTTGATCGTTTTGTCACCGTCACGTCTTATGTAGGGGTGTCATTTCCCACATTTTTCGTGGGACTAGTTTTAATCTTTTTGTTCTCCATCAAGCTAGATTGGACCCCTGTATCAGGTATGGTTACCGCAGGAGCTCATTATGAAGGTGTCAAAAGCTTCATGGATGTTTTACATCATATGTTCCTACCAGCATTAACGCTAATTATTGTAAGTCTTCCTCGTTATATACGATATGTACGTATGAATATGCTCAACTCCATCAATCAAGATTATGTACGTACAGCTAGGGCGAAAGGACTTTCAGAGCGTAAAGTAATCTATTCTCACGCTTTTCGTAACTCTCTTATTTCCATTGTTACCCTATTAGGATTTGAAATACCACTACTTTTTTCTGGAGCAGCCGTATTGGAAACAGTATTTAATTGGCCTGGAATTGGTAGGATTATGTTAGATTCTGTCTTTAATAGGGATTATAATTTAATGATGGCTACCTTGGTTTTCTTTGCATTGCTAACTTTAATCGGTAATCTATTTGCGGATATATGCTATGCAGTGGTAGATCCAAGGATCAAAGTGGATTAAGGGGGGAGCAGAGTGAAAATTATACCTAGAAGAAAAAGCAGAGTGCAGGTTAAGTTAGAGTCCATTGAAAGCCCTGGAAAGCTGAGATGGCAAGCCTTTACAGATAA
Organism: Vallitalea okinawensis; assembly: GCF_002964605.1. NCBI lineage: Bacteria > Bacillati > Bacillota > Clostridia > Lachnospirales > Vallitaleaceae > Vallitalea > Vallitalea okinawensis. The sequence continues at coordinate 936,568 of NZ_PQDH01000002.1, read as the reverse complement.
TAAACTAGCTGTATTTGGACTTGTTGTCTTTTCAATTATATTATTTGCTGTTATTTTTGCACCTCTACTAACGCCTTATGAAAGGGATGCCATGGATTTTTTGAACTCTAATCTAGAGCCTAATGAGGAGCATTGGTTTGGGACCGATGATCTTGGACGTGATTACTTAACAAGAATTCTTTATGGAGGAAGAGTTTCACTATTAATTGGTCTAATAGCGACAACCATTAGTACTATTTTGGCCATTATAGTGGGTGGTAGTGCTGGTTATTTTGGAGGACGTATCGATAATTTTCTCATGCGTTTTGCAGAGATCGTTATGAGTTTACCTTTTTTACCACTGATGATTACCATATCGGCTGTGACGATGGATATAATCAGACCAGAAAATAGAATGTATTTGGTAATGGTATTACTGGGGCTCATGTCATGGCCAGGCTTATCAAGGATGATACGTGGTGAAATACTTTCTTTAAAAGAGCAGGAATTTATGCAAGCTACTACTGCACTGGGCTTATCGACAATGAGGAAAATTTTTGTGCATTTGATTCCAAACACTATAGGTTATATCGTCGTTAGTGCTACTTTTGGTTTGGCTGGAGCTATCATAACTGAGTCAGTATTATCCTATATTGGTCTTGGTATAGTACCACCTGTACCCAGTTGGGGAAACTTGATCAATTCTGCCAGAGACTATTATATATTTACTGAACGTACGTGGCTATGGATTTTACCTGGTTTAGTCTTATTTACAGCTGTATTAAGTATTAATCTTATCGGAGAAGGATTACGTGACGCCTTCGATCCAAAGAGTAGGAAGTAGGTGATGACATGGAAAATACATTATTAGAGGTAAAAGATTTACGAACATATTTTCATACGAAAAAGGGAGATGTTCATGCAGTTGACGGAGTAGATTTCAGTGTGGACAAGGGGAAAACCCTTTGTATTGTAGGCGAATCAGGTTGTGGTAAGAGTGTTACATCTCTATCCATCATGCAATTGATTGATAAAAAGGGCGAAATTATAAGTGGACAGGTGAATTTTCAAGGTAAAGATTTGCTTCATTATAGAGAAGAAGAAATTCGTCAAGTACGAGGGAATAAAATATCCATGATTTTTCAAGAGCCCATGACATCCCTTAATCCTGTTTTCACCATTGGAAGGCAAGTAGGTGAACCTTTGATTTTGCATAGAGGAATGTCAAAGAAAGCGGCAAAAAAAGAAGCTGTTGAATTATTAACTCGTGTAGGTATACCTCGTGCGGATGAGGTTGTTAATGAATATCCGCATCAATTATCTGGCGGTATGCGCCAACGTGTTATGATTGCCATGGCCCTTGCTTGTGAACCTGAATTGTTGATTGCAGATGAACCCACAACAGCTCTTGATGTGACGATTCAAGCTCAGATTTTAGAGTTGATGAATGAATTGCAAGAAAAGTATGGTATGTCGATTGTATTTATAACCCATGATTTAGGTGTAGTTGCTGAGATGGCGGATCATGTTGTAGTTATGTATGCTGGTAGAATAGTTGAAGAGGCTGATTCACTTGAGCTCTATGATAATCCGATGCATCCATATACAATAGGATTATTAGGTTCTATTCCTGATATCGATAATGATAAAGAACGTCTAGCTAATATAGATGGGGTTGTACCCAATCCATTATCTATGCCAAAGGGATGCCCATTCCATCCAAGATGTGAAAAGGCAACGGAACTCTGTAAAGAAAAACTACCCGAGTTAAGAGAAGTAGTTGAAGGACATAAAGTTAGCTGTCTTTTGTATGAGGAGGGTGAGAGATGAGTCAAGAGGTTTTATTACAAGTCAATAATCTAAAAAAATACTTCCCCATACAGAAAGGTTTTTTCAAACGTACTGTTGGTTACTGTAAAGCCGTAGACGGAGTAGACTTTTCTATTCATAAGGGAGAGACTTTAAGTATTGTAGGCGAATCTGGTTGCGGTAAATCAACAACAGGTAAAACATTACTTCGGCTTTTAGATGCTACTGAAGGAGAAGTTTACTATAAGGGCGAGAATATTTATAATTACGGCTCTAGTAAAATGAAGCAACTTAGAACAGATATGCAAATCATTTTTCAAGATCCTTATAGTTCTCTGAATCCCCGTAGAAATGTTATGCAGACAGTTGGAGAGGCTTTGAAAGCTCACAATATTTGCAAGGGGAAAGAGATAGAAGAACGGGTGATCATGGCTCTAGAGCGAAGTGGACTAAGTGCCTATCATATGAATCGTTATCCTCATGAATTTTCTGGTGGTCAACGACAACGTATTGGTATCGCAAGAGCTTTGGCCCTTGAACCTGAATTTATTGTTGCGGACGAACCAGTATCAGCCCTTGATGTTTCTATTCAAGCCCAGGTTATTAATCTAATGATGGATTTGCAAGAGGAATTTGGCTTTAGTTATCTCTTTATTTCCCATGATCTCAGTGTAGTCAAACATATCAGTGATCGTGTCGCCGTTATGTACTTAGGAAATATCGTAGAGTTAGCAGATACGAATCAAATATACAAGGATCCAAAACATCCTTATACAAAGGCTTTAATTGATTCAATACCTGCGAAACATCCAAGATTGAAGAAAGACAGTTCAGTATTAGAAGGTGACATACCATCTCCATCTAATCCACCAGAAGGTTGTAAGTTCCATACAAGATGTCCTTATGCACAGCATATCTGTAAAGAAGCCTGTCCTGCATTTAGAGAAGTATCAGAAGGTCATTTTGTTGCATGCCATATAGTTAAATAAATTGAGAGTATTTAAAACCCTACTAACTTAGTCTAGTAGGGTTTTAAAATTTTTTTATTTCTGGTCCCTTTTTTAAATGGTATTTACGAATAATATAATAATAGAAAAATTTGGAGGCATGAAAGATGAAATATTTTAAAATGTATGTAACAATAGGATTCTTGCTTATGTTAACTTTAACAGCTTCGGCAAAAACCACAAAAACTAATCATGGTCAGGAAAAAAGTAAAGAAGTACATGAGCGTAATGCAGAACGTTATATTGAAAAGCATAATCTATCCGATTTTGATGTTTACAAAGATGATGATGTTATTGAGATTTATGGATATCTGAAAGACATTGAAGAAGTAATTAGTGACTTAGATATTAGTAAGAGTGAGCGAGAAGCTATACTTAATAAAATCGAAAAAATTGAAGAAGTACTTGATCTTGAAGAAGATGATAAGGATCAGGATGAGGAAGACGAAGACAAGGAAGATGAGGTTCCGGAATTTATTCAAGGAAAAGCAATCATTATTCCTTCGAATATGATTGTAGATGGTATGGGGCTAGATTTATATTATGATGGAGATAATGAAGTAATCATTACAGATGGAGACACTTGGATGGAGTTTGATACCGATCATTTAGTGGTAATAGTTAATGATAAAGTTCATCTACTTGATCCAGAAGAAGTACCCTATGCACCTTTAGAGTTTATTGCGGAGCAATTTGATTTATACGATGGTGATAATGAATAAAAGATAATTAATTGATAAGATCTATTGAAGTGGGAGATCCTTCCCGCTTTTTTCTTAGTATAGGGCAATAGTGAGTTTTGCTCGTAAGGAACCTTACTTTTTATTAAAGTCTGAATTGTTATTAGCGGTATACTCATTTAGTTGACAAATATTTCTTCTATGAATACAGCCATCTAGGGTGGATTAATCTTTTCATTTACTAGGAATTAAACTATAATGAAGAAAAGAAACGTACCAATGATTAACTTAGCTGATAGGAGGATTAGAGTGGAACAAATTGATATAGAAAGCATAATTTCTAATGAAGTAAAAAAAGAAGCTTTCATAAAACAATATATGCCGTTTATTATAAGCATTGTTTCCAAGACGACTAAACGCTATATTAGTACGGAAAATGATGATGAATTTAGTATAGGATTGATTGCATTTAGTGAAGCGATAGAAAAATTTAATCCAAAGAAAGGTAATTTCTTTTCTTTTGCGGAATTGATTATTCGAAATCGCATTATTGATTACATCCGAAAGGAAAAAAATAATCAGGTTATTTCTATAGATAGATATAATGAAGCCAGTCATGAAAATATTCAAGAACATTATATTTTGAAAGAAGAAATGGAATTATTAAAAGAAGAATTGAAAACCTTTAAAATATCTTTGATTAATTTAACAGATCAGGTACCAAAAGGGATTGACACAAGAAGGAAATGTATAGCAGCAGCGAAAGTGGTTCACTCAAATAGTGAATTACTTAACTCTTTATATCGAAAGAAAAAATTACCTAGTACGAAGTTAAGTAGAACTTATGGTTATTCACTTAAATTTATAAAAAGGCATAGAAACTATATCATAGCAAGTGTCATTATATATAATAGTTCATTTGACAGAATAAAAACATATATGACTGAAATGGAGGTGAGTCAAGATGATGTATAAGGGTACGGTTATTGAGGAATCTAAGAAATGTTATATTATTTTTACTGATCAATGTGAGTATGTCAAGGTGAAGAAAGATATAAAAACACAGATAGGTAATGAAATATATTTTATTGAGGAAGATTTATTTCAAGAATCAAAAACATCTGTAAACAGATGGGTGGCAATTGCGGCATCATTCATGTTTATCATCATTTTGATGAGCTATAATCTTTATAAACCGATGGTATCAAATGCTATAGCAGTTGTGAGCGTGGATATTAATCCAAGCATGGAGTTTTACATAGATGAAAACAGAAGGGTACAATCCATTAAGCCGTACAATGAAGAAGCAGAGTTACTTCTCTCAGAAAAATATATTGGAATGTCTGTTGAGCAAGTTATTAATAGGGTTATTGACAGGGCAGTAGAACTCAACTATTTATCCACTCAAAACAATACAGTCTTCATTGCAGGAGGAATATTAAATGAAGATAGTAATATAAGGTTGAGTGATGAGATCAACCAAATTGTAGAAGCCTATGGGAGTAGAAACATTGATATTACTTACGTAGAAGTTTCTGCGGAGTTTATTATTTCAAAAGAAGCAAAAGAAGAGTCTATTGGTAAAATGGCTAAAAACGAACTTAAGAATAACCCTACTACAACAGAAGTGACTACAATGATTGGTGATATCGATATAGCAAGGCAAGACCAAAGCTATGAGAAAAAGCAAGAAAAGGAAGAAAAGAAGGTAGAAATAAAGTTAGAACATGAAGAAAAGAAGGTAGAAAAAGAGATAGAGAATGAAGAGAAGAAGGTAGAAAAAAAGTTAGAGCAAGAAGAAAAGAAGGTAGAAAAAGAGATAGAGCAAGATGAAAAGAAGGCAGAAAAAGAGATAGAGCAAGATGAAAAAAAGACAGAAAAAGAGATAGAGCAAGAAGAGAAGAAGGCAGAAAAAGAGATAGAGCAAGAAGAGAAGAAGGCAGAAAAAGAGATAGAGCAAGAAGAGAAGAAAGCAGAAAAAGAGATAGAGCAAGAAGAGAAGAAAGCAGAAAAAGAGATAGAGCAAGAAGAAAAGAAAGCAGAAAAAGAAATAGTGATAGAACCGGAAAACAAGAAGGCAGAAAAAGAAATAGAACAAGAAAGAAAAAATCAGAAAAAGAAGTAGAGAAAGAAGAGAAGAAAGATAACAAGGATGTGTATGAAAAAGGCTTGTCTTAAGATGATGTAATCCTAAGACTTAGGATGTACTATAAAAAAAAGAGGGGATGTGGTTCAAGGTATTAAAGTAAAAAAATATATCATCATGTTATTGGATGATAATGAGTAAAAGAAAACAGTGGTTTTGGATAAAAGAGCATGTACATATTTTAGTTTGGCAGTTTAAATAATATTTAGTTTATAGGAGGTCGAAAGAATGAAATTAAGAAGAATAATATCGATTGTTTTAGTAATAACTATTTTATCTCTTACAGGAGCACCAGTGGTATTCGCAAAGTCAGGGAAAGGTGGAATGGCACCAGGATTATTGAAAAATATGATCTTAAAATCAGATTTATCAGAGGAAGAAGCAGTAGAACTAATTATAGAAAATTCAGGAAGCTTGTCACCAGGAGTTTTAAAAGAAATAATTCTGGGACTAGATTTATCAAAAGATTCATTAGAGGACCTCGATGAAGAAGGAATATTAGATGGTCTACCAGGAGGAGTATTAAAAGAAATATATTCAGGTGACGATGAAGATGATGATGACGAAGATGACAAAGAGGAAGAAATTGAAGTAAAAGGAAATATAACAGATATAGACTTAGAAGATAAAGTTCTAGAAATAGATGGTAAAGAATATGAATTACCAGCAGAAGTAGAAATTGAAATAGACGGAGAAGAGGCTGATTTAGAGGATTTAGAAATTGGAATGGAAGTAGAACTTGAAATTGAAGATGAAGAAGCGAAAATAGAAGCTGAAAGTGTACAAGGAATAGCAACAATAGAAGGGAATATAGAAGATTTAGATTTAATAGGAACTTACCATATAACAATAGATAAAGAAGAATATAAAATAGCAGAAGAAGTAGAAGTTATTTTAGATAAAGAAAAGGCAACATTAGAAGATTTAGAAGTTGGAATGGAAGCTGAAATTAAAATAATTGATGAAGAAGTAACTCGAATTTATGCTCATAGCATAGGATATGAAGAAGTAGAAGGGAATATAGAAGATTTAGACTTAATAGGAACTTACCATATAACAATAGATAAAGAAGAATATAAAATAGCAGAAGAAGTAGAAGTTATTTTAGATAAAGAAGAGGCAACATTAGAAGATTTAGAAGTTGGAATGGAAGCTGAAATTAAAATAATTGATGAAGAAGTAGCTGGAATTTATGCTCATAGCATAGGATATGAAGAAATAGAAGGGAATATAGAAGATTTAGATTTAATAGGAACTTACCATATAACAATAGATGAAGCAGAATATAAATTATCTCGAGATGCACAAGTAGTTATCAATGGCTTCGCGCGTGATTTAGAAGATCTAGAAACAGGTATGAGTGTTGTTGTAGAATTGCAGAAAGAGATAGTTGTTAAAGTAAATGTAGAGTTTGAGATTGAAGAAATAGAAGGAAATATAACTGGTATAGATCTTGAAGATAGATATATAGTAATAGATAAAGTAGAATATAAGTTAGCTAAAGAAGTGGAAATAAGATTAAATAACGAAGAAGCAATGTTTGAAGACTTAGGCTTAGAAATGGAAATTAATGCTGTAGAAGTTAATGGTGAAATAGCAGAGATAAATGCATTTAAAGAAGAAATTTTAGAGGTACAAGGAAAGATATCAGCTATAAATTTACAAGACAGGTACGTAGAAATTGGCGGAGTAGACTACCAGTTAGCAACAGAGACAATAGTAAAAGTTGATGAAAAAGTAGCAACATTAGAAGACTTAATAGTTGGTATGTTAGTAGAAGCGGAGTTAAGTCATGGAGAAATAGTTAAAATATACGCTGAAATAATAGAGACAAGTAAGCTAGAAGGCGAAATAACAGATTTAGATTTAATAGGTATATATCATCTGTCTGTTGATGATCAAGAGTATGATCTTTTAAGTAAAGCTATTGTAACTATAAATGAAGAAGAAGCACAAATAGAAGATTTACAGTTAGGAATGTCAGCGATAATTTATTTAGTTGATAACGATATAATTAAGATAGAAGCTACAATGGTTAATAGAGAAAGAGTATTAGGAGAAATAAAAGATATTGATCTAATTGGAGTTTATTATGTAAAAGTAGGGGCTAAAGAATATGTATTATCAAGAGAAATACAAGTTACAATAGACGGAAAAGAAGCAACGTTAGAAGATTTAGAGATAGGTATGGAAGCTAATGTGTTTGTTGAAGATGAGTTAGTAACAAAAATAGATGCTAAGACTTCAGAAGTTATTAAGGTTCAAGGATTATTAACAAGTATAAATATAGAGGAAAGAAAGATAGAAATGAATGAAGCAGTATATAACTTATCTGATGAAGTAGAAGTATTCATCGATGAAGCAGAAGCAACATTAATAGATTTAGAAGTTGAAATGAAGATTGAAATAGAAATAGATAATGGATTAGTAGAAATAATAAATGCTAACAGCATACAGCAAAGTGAAGTGTTAGAAGTACAAGGATTATTAACGAAAATAGACCTTGAAGAAAGAAGTATAAGAATAGACGAAGAACAATATGATCTAGCTGAGAATATGGAAACGATAATAGTAAATGGAGTAAATTCTTTATTAGAAGATATAGTTGTAAATATGAATGTAGAGGTTGAGTTACAAAATAATGTAGTTACAAAAATTGCTGTAGAAGACAATGTAGAACAAATTACTGGTGAAATCATTGAGGTATCCTTCACAACTTCAGGAATGAAATTAATAATAGGTATTGTAGATGGTGAAACAGCACAACATCTAGTAAGTAAAGATTTACTAAGTGCTAATCCAGAGATATTAAGCCCTGGTAACTATGCTCAGTTTAAAGTAGTAAACAATATTATAGTAGAAGTTATTATTGAAAACTAAAACATTAAAACATCCCGTAAGAACTAAGTCCTTGCGAGATGTTTTTTTATTAAGGAATTTCTACTGGAATATTATTAAATATTGACTTTCACGTAGTTTTATGATTATATTAAAAGATGAAGAAATTCTTTTGTAGAAGTAAAAAAATATCCCAAAAAAAGGGGGTATATTGATGATTGATAAAAACAAAATTGCATATCACATCAGGGGTATACTTGAAGCGCTCGGTGATGACCCAGAGCGAGAAGGATTAAAAGATACACCAGAACGAGTGGCGAGTATGTATGCTGAAGTATTTGAAGGCATGCAATATAGCAACGATGAAATTGCTGATATGTTTAATAAGACTTTTGAAGAAGATGTTATGATTGAAGAAGAACACAAGGACATGGTCTTTATGAAAGACATTGAGATCTTTAGTCACTGCGAGCATCATTTAGCACTTATGTATAATATGACTGTTGCCATCGCCTATATACCTAACAAGAAGATTATTGGATTGAGTAAAATAGCGCGCATTGCGGATATGGTTGGTAGACGTCTTCAACTTCAAGAGAGAATTGGACAAGATATTGCTGATGTTATGAGTAGAATAACTGATTCAAAAGATATTGCAGTTATTATTAAAGGCGAACATGCTTGTATGACAACTAGAGGTATCAAAAAGAATAATGCTAAGACTTTAACAACAACTTTACGAGGTCAATTTAAAACCAATCCAGTACTTCAGAATCAATTAATGTTATTGTATAATGCTTAATGTTGAAGTAGATTTATGCCTAAAAGCACATGATTAATGTAGAAGTAGTACAAAGTACTGTTGAAGACATTTAGTCATGTGCTCTCTTTAGACTTAAGGGATATTTAAATAGTATTAATCAATTTTAAAGGAGTGGTCTGTATCTTTCTAATGATTGATAACTATGATTCTTTTGTATATAATCTTGTTCGCTATTTTGAAGAATTAGGTACAGAAATCGTAGTATATAGAAATGATGAAATAACCATTGAGGAAATTGAGCACATTAATCCTAAAGGAATCATTATATCACCAGGTCCGAAGGCTCCAGTTCATGCTGGCGTTTGTTTGGATATCATTAAAGCCTTTCAGGGGAGAATCCCTATTCTCGGTATATGCCTAGGATATCAAGCTATTATTCACTCTTTTGGTGGTAATATTATTGAAGGGAAGGAGCCCGTCCACGGTAAGGTTTCTTCTATTCAACACGATGGCTTGGGGATATTCCAAGGTGTAAAAGAATCTGTAAAGGTAACACGTTATCACTCTCTAATAGCAGACAGAAAAAGCTTACCAGATGAGCTGAAGATAACGAGTAAAACTAAAGATCAAGTTATTATGGGGATTCGCCATAAAGAGTATAACATTGAAGGAGTTCAATTTCATCCAGAGGCAGTGCTTACAGAGGATGGTCATAAAATGCTTCAGAACTTTATTGAAGGGTGCGAAGATAAGAAATGCTAAACTATCATATTGCTGAATTAAAGACAGAGCTTGATCCATTTCAACTCTATACATTGTTTCATCATGAAAGAGAGAGCGTCATACTTGAAAGCTCTATGCATAATAATGGTTTGGGGGATTTTTCTATTATAGCTTTTCACCCTGTACATCATTTTTCCTATGAAAATGATTATTGTAACTGTGATGGACGACAATACAAGGGAAATGTCTTTGAAGAGTTAGATCAGTTTATTAAGCAATATAAGCTGAAAAATGATACTGGATTACCTTTTGTCGGAGGAGCGATAGGTTACTTAAGTTATGATTTAAAAGATGCAATTGAGAAATTACCCTCTATGTCAAATGAAATGGTATCTATACCACTTTGCTATTTTAATATCTATGACAGCTATATTCTTATTGATCACAAGAAGAATAAACATTATGTTTGCTGCTTAGGGGTACGTGGTGAATCAAAGGTACTTTGTCAGCAGATCATAGCTATTATTGAAGCAAGTATTGATACTTCAACAAAAATGATAGGAAAAGAAGATAAGGAAACTTTTATTTCTCCTTTTACTAGAGATAGCTATATGGAAGCTGTAGAAGAAATGCGGCAGTTTATTAAAAAAGGGCATATTTACATAGCCAATATGACTCATACCTATACGTGTGAGACTAATAAGGATAGTCGTACATTGTATCAGCACCTACGACAAATTAATCCAGCGCCATTTTCAGCTTACTTACCCTTAGGGGATTTTTCTATAGTATCTTCTTCACCAGAAAGGTTTCTTAAAGTACGTGATGGTATTGTAGAAGCGAGACCTATAAAAGGGACAAGACCAAGAGGAAATAATGTAGAAGAAGATCAGCTCTATAAAAAGGAATTGCTGGAAAGTGAAAAGGATAAATCTGAGTTACTCATGATCGTTGATTTGGAGAGAAATGATTTAAGTAAGGTATGTAAGCCAGGGACAGTTGAAGTGACAGAGCTCTTCAAATTAGAGGCTTATCCTACAGTTTACCATCTGGTTTCTACGGTTAAAGGAGCTTTAAAAGAAAATACTTCTATAGTTGATCTATTAAAGGCTACTTTCCCAGGAGGATCTATTACAGGTGCACCTAAAATACGAGCAATGGAAGTCATTGAAGAGTTAGAGGTTACTAAAAGAAACATTTACACTGGTTCCGTTGGGTATATTGGTTTTGATGGTAATGCTGATTTTAATATAGTCATAAGGACAGTACTAATGAAAGATGGTAAAGCTTATATAGGTGTTGGAGGAGGCATTACTTGGGAATCCAACCCTGAAGAAGAATATGAGGAAACCTTAACAAAAGCTAAAGCACTATTTAAGGCTATAAGGTATTAGGGACTTATTCGAGAGATTTACCTAAGGGAAACGAGGGACAGGATTTATGAAGAGTCAAGTTATAAACTGTGACAAAGGTTATATGTTTGGTATAGGGGCTTTTGAAACCATACTCATTACAGACCATGCGGTTTTTTTAGAGTCACATATAAAGAGACTTAATTACACTTTAACTCAATTAGACCTGAATAAAGCTCTTGATATTGATGAGGTGAGGCTTAAAATCAAAGAGATGGGGATAAAGTCTTGTGCTTTAAAAATCATGGTATCGGAAGAAAACACCATATACAACATTAGGAAAATACCATATGTTGAGGAAGACTATTTAAAAGGTTTTAGGTTAACTGTTGCACCAATTAAGCGACATTCAACATCCCCCTTTGTTTACATGAAGACACTTAATTTTGGTGATAATATTGTTGCGAGACAAAAAGCATTGGATAAAGGATTTAATGAATGCCTATTCTTAAATGAACATAACCTAGTAGCAGAAGGTAGTATTAGTAATCTCTTTGCTGTTAAAGGTGAATGTATCTATACACCCCATGCTGATACTGGCTTATTAAAGGGAATTGTTAGACAGTGGGTTATTAACCATTTTAAAGTGAGAGAAGAAAGAATTGATTTAGATTTTCTCAGGTCTTGCGATGGTATGTTTCTAACCAACAGTTTAATGGGTATCATGCCGGTGACGTATTTTGAGAAGGAAATAGGGATACAAGAGAGTATTATTAAAGTAAGGGCACTTTATGAAAAATCTATTAAGATTAAGAGAGGAGAGTATGAATGGAAAAGTTAAATAAAATCTTCATACATCCTCAATATCAGCAGTGGTTAACCAAGATTGAAGAACATGAAAAAGAACGGTTATTTTGTAAGCACGATATGGTTCATTTTTTAAACGTAGCTCGAATTGCCTATATTTTATCATTAGAGATGGGATTAGATATTCCAAAAGAATATATCTATACCGTTGCTTTGTTACATGATATCGGTAAGTATAAACAATATGAAGATGGTACAAAACACAGCATAGTAAGTGCCCACTTAGCAGAAGGGCTTTTAAAGGAAGTGGGCTTTGATTCAGAGGCAATATCAAACATTTTAGAAGCCATAGAAAATCATAATAATCTTAAGCGTATTGATGAAAAGTCACTGGTAGGTATCATATGTAAAGCGGATAAAATGTCAAGAGAGTGCCATAGTTGTGATGTTAATGGTCAATGTTATTGGGATAAGGATTTAAAAAACTTACAAATTAGAGTTTAGTATTATTTTTTGACTGAAATATAAAATTGGTTATCGTACCGAGAATAAGAGTCATAAAAATCGAGAAAACCAGTTGACCTAAGAGAATATTAAGTTGAAGCGCATCCCTTAGTATGGAGTAACCTAGGAAGCTTGTGAAAAGCAAAGCAAAAAATAGGATATAGTCCAGTTTTCTAATCATATGTATTCTCCTTCATAAATGGATGTTATTTATATATTTTACCATATTAGTCATGTTTTCTCAAGTAGAAGGCGTTCAGGAAACATCCGAAAAGCGCCTGATATAATATATACATAGGAGGAAGATTCATGAAAATTGGAAATAAAAAATTTGACTTAGAAAACAATACCTATATTATGGGGATCCTCAATGTAACGCCTGATTCCTTCTCGGATGGTGGGCAATATACGACTATTCAGAACGCTATTAGTCATGCGAAAAAAATGATAGAAGAGGGAGCGGCTATCATTGATATTGGAGGTGAATCTACTCGGCCGGGTCATGAATCAGTTAGTGTACAAGAAGAAATAAATAGGGTTGTACCAGTTATTGAAGAACTTATTCAACATATCGATGTGCCCATATCCATTGATACATCCAAGGCTGCAGTAGCTGAAGCTGCAATTAAAGCGGGGGCAAGCTTAATTAACGATGTCTGGGGTTTTAAAGCTGAACCAGAAATAGCCAGAGTGGCTGCTCAATATAATGTCCCATGTTGCCTTATGCATAATCGAGATAATAAGGATTATCAGCATTTAATTGAAGATATGAAAAAAGACTTAGCAGAATCAATTAGCATCGCATTAGAAGCGGGGGTCAAAAAAGAAAATATTATACTTGATCCTGGAATAGGTTTCGCTAAGACAGTTGAAGATAACTTAGTTGTCATGAACCATCTTGAAGAATTCTTTGATTTAGGCTACCCAGTACTATTAGGTACCTCACGAAAATCTATGATAGGTAAAATCTTAGATTTGCCCGTGGAGCAGCGAGTGGAGGGAACTGTGGCTACCACTGTCATAGGGATTATGAAAGGTTGCAGTATTATACGTGTTCATGATGTTAAAGAAAACTTAAGAGCTGCAGTCATGACTGAAGCTATAATGAAAAGTGATAGGTAGATGGAGTGAATGAGATGGATAAAATATATATAAATGACCTAGAAGTATACGGATATCACGGTGTTTATGATGCTGAGAAAAAACTTGGGCAGCGTTTTCTGATCTCTGTTGAAATTGAGACAGATCTTAGAACGGCGGCGACCCACGATGACTTGGATGCAACTATCAATTATGGTGCTTTATGCCATGAATTAGAGCATGTATTCTTGGAAGAAAAGATTAATCTGATTGAGTCCATAACATTAAAACTTGCAGACTATATATTATTGAATTACGAAGTGGCTAAAGCAGTAAGAGTTAAAATAAAAAAACCATGGGCACCTATTGGGAAACCAGTTGACTATGTGGCAGTTGAAATGGAACGCAAATGGCATAAGGCTTATATAGCCTTTGGCTCTAATATGGGTAATCGTGAAGAAAATATTAATGAGGCCAAAAGGTTGATTGAAGAATCTCAAATAACTAAAATTATCAAGACTTCAACCCTCATCGAAACAGAACCTTGGGGTTACACTAATCAAGATCATTTCTTAAATGGTGTATGGGAAGTAGAGACCTTACTTCAGCCTGGGGAACTTATGACGTTCTTACTTGAGATTGAACATAAATTGAAGAGGGAGCGAGTTATTAAGTGGGGACCTAGAACTCTTGATCTAGATATTCTTTTGTATGATGAGATGGTTTCTAACGATAGCCATATTATTATCCCCCATCCTCGTATGCATCAACGGTTGTTTGTTTTAGAACCTTTAAATGAAATTGCACCCTATGCATTACATCCATTACTTAATAAACGTGTATTTGAACTAAAAGAAGAGTTAGAGTCAATGCAATAGAAGAAGATAAATGAAGTGAAGGTGGTGTTGTACAGCTATAAAGCTGTACAACACCACCTTCATATTTGTTCAAGGATAGTTACTGGTAAGTAACATGATCTCCTCTAGCCATGTCAACCTCAAATCCAGCAGAATTGATTCGTCTTTCAATACACTTTCTACAGTGAGCTGCCTCATCACCTGTACAGATTTTACCATCATATAAAGCATATAATTCGCGTACATCGGTAGGAGATAAATTAGGCATAACCACGTTTCCGCCAGCTTTAAGTCCCTTTTCACGTCCTTTAGGATCAATGGAGCCTAGAGCAGTCGTAGCAGGTAATAATACATCAGGTAATAATAAACGGATGATGGATAAAAGGATACAAGTCATTTCTAAAGTACCACTCTCCTCGTTAGCTAAAGGCGTATCCTTTTGAGGAATAAAAGGTCCAATACCAATCATATGTGGCTTCAATTCCTTTAAAAACATTAAATCATTGACGAAGTCTTCATTGACTTGACCTGGCAAACCTACCATGAAGCCAGCCCCTACTTGGTAACCAATGTCTTTTAAAGTATTTAAGCAGTTAATACGGTTATCATAATCCATTCGAGGGTGAAGGCTTTCATACAAAGAACGGGTATTGGTCTCATGTCTTAACAAATAACGGTCAGCACCTGCTTCATAGAATCGTTGATAGCTTTCACGACTCTTTTCACCAACAGAAATAGTGACAGCGCATTCAGGATATCTTTCTTTAATGGTTTTGATGATATCCACCATTCGATCATCAGTATAGTAAGGATCCTCTCCACCTTGCAGCACATAAGTACGATAGCCTAGTTGATAACCTACTTGACAACACTGTAAAATCTGCTCCTTATCTAAGCGGTAACGCTGAACGTTCTTGTTCTTGCTACGAATACCGCAATATGTGCAGTCATTTTTACAGTAGTTGGTAAATTCGATTAAACCACGCATATATACTTTATTACTATAATGCTGTTGACGAGCATCGTTTGCTTTCATGTGCAGATAGGATTGATCATCTTCTGTTAAATTGTCTAAGAGATAAAGTAATTCATCTCTACTTAAAGAATTGTTTTCATATAGCTTATCAATTAAATTCCTCATTAATATCACTCCAAACTATAGATATGAAAAAAAGTAGCTTTGCTACGTCTTCCATTGGAAGTTTGTATCGTTAGGAAAGCATCTTTGACATCAATTAAGGGTACTTGGTTAATTGATAGTATTATAGGGGCTTTCCTATAAGATGAAAAAAAGCTTTCTATCAAAAGAAAGCCATACGTCGTCTAGCCAAAGTTGCATAGTGAAACCCTGGCTTGCACAAAATATGTATAACTTCCTTTCAGCAAGGCAAAAGAAAACATGCCTAAAGAATAATCTTAACTGTTAGGTGTTAAAATTTAGAAAATGGGAATAACTAAAGAATTAAAACTAAAGCTATTCGTCTATATTTTAACAGTCTAAGCCTAAATAAGCAATACTATATTTTAAATTACTAAAATTTTATGGATACATGAGAGATGAACCAAAGAAAAATGAGGTGGACTAATGAGTAAAACTATTCACATGTTTAAGTTAAAGGCTGAAGCTAATCTTTTTGATGCCAATGCTTATATTGCTAAAACATTCTTTGCAATTGCAACAGCCTATCTTTTGGCTAAGCAATTACCGTTGGTAAGTAAAGATATGATTTCTGTTTTATTTGGTTTAATGTTAACACTGGAGCCTGTTACTTTAACAGGGATTCGGAATGGTATCGAGCAGGTTTATGCCACCTTAATTGGTGCAATTGTGACAGCTATTATCGTTAGTATTTTTGGAATCAATGTCTTAACCATAGCTGTATCTGTATCCTTTACGTTATTTGTTTGTCTGAGGATCAACTGGAAAGCTGTATCACCTGTGGCTATTTTTACATCTATTTATATGACTCAGTATGTTCAACTAAATGAATTAGGAGACCCCAGTATGATGTTAACTTTCAGACTACGAGTTTTAGCTTTAGGACTTGGGGTAGGTGTAGCGATTATTTATAACTTTTTATTCGCTATGATTTCCTATAAGAGAATGAAAAACAAGCGGATATCTTATGTGATTAGTAGGACTGCAATGCATATTGATATAATAAAAGCCTATTGTCGTGATGAAGAGACTATGGTAGAAGAAAAGTCAGACATGGCTCAGACATTTAATGATATTGATTGGTTACATGCCTTACTTGAAGACATGAAATTAGATGATAAGTTATTAAAAGCTATTGGTATAGATCGTCATGGTGATCTAGAGTTACTTCAAAAGATAGCCATGTATTTAAGAGAAATCAATCACTTGACTTATGATATTATTATGGTTATGAAGGGTGATGATTTGACCATGGAGCAAAAAAATCATATGGAAGAAATCACTACGCAGCTTAAATATCTATATAGATATTTTAATAAGGATACGGCTAATCCTGAAGCTTATAAAATGATTTATGATTTAGATGGTCACGATAGAATTACGATAGATATCAATGATATTATAAGAAATTTACGCTATATTTGTGAAACACTCTGTTCGAAAGTAAGCTGATGATCATTGAAAAGCACCATAGAAGATTATAAGGGGGCGCTTTAATCTTCCATGGTGCTTTTGTAGGATAACAAGTTTTCCACTTGCTCTTTTATATCTTATGCATCTGCATTCCTTTTGGTGTAGGAAACAATCATGTATTTGCGTAACAAAAAGTATCATGTAAAATTGGGTCAATACTCTTTTTTCATAACAATATAACGAAAATCATTATTACATATGGGGCAGTAATAGAGATGAGTACAAATTCTATCCGTTTCAGTAGAGTCAGCAGTGACTGAAGGGGGAAGGCTTGGGCTGTAGCTATCATAATAATCAGATAATTTTCCACCATCCCTCATAGGCTGATTACAATTATTACAGTAAAGTAACTTTTTCTCAAGACCATTGCATACAGGACATATAAGTTGATTGGTTTTCATGGACTATGCTTCCTTTCTCGAATATACACTAAAGAACTATTATTATAGTGCGCAATCAGTAAGAATTTATGATAAGTTAATTGCTCATTTGTATCAATTGGTGGTAAAATATAGAATATGGGACATTTTAGTGAGGAGGTTATCTAATGGAAAAAAAGTATATTCTAGCTTTAGACCAAGGTACAACAAGCTGTAGAGCGATTTTATTTAGCAAAACTGGAGAAATTGTTGCTACATCACAAGAAGAATTCACGCAAATATATCCGAAAGCTGGCTGGGTAGAGCATGATGCAAATGAGATTTTGCAAGTACAGAAGAAAGTGATGTTGCAAGTAATAACAGAAAATCATATTGATCCAGTGGACATTGGAGCAATAGGGATAACCAATCAACGTGAAACAGCTATGATTTGGGATAAGCATACAGGAGAACCCATCTATCACGCCATCGTATGGCAATCACGTCAAACAGCTGAGATATGTGAGAAACTTAAAGAAGATGGGCATGAAGAATATATTCATGAAACAACTGGTCTTGTTGTGGATGCTTATTTTTCGGGAACAAAGGTTAAATGGTTATTGGACGGTGTTGAGGGTGCGAGAGAAAGAGCTGAGAGGGGAGAATTATTATTTGGAACAATGGATACTTGGCTAATATGGAATCTGACAAATGGGCAGGTCCATGTGACGGAGTATTCTAATGCCTCTCGAACCATGCTCTTTAATATACATACCCTGCAATGGGACGATAAGTTATTGGAGATACTAGACATACCAAAATCTTTATTACCAGAAGTTAAGGCTTCCAGCCAAGTTTATGGTTATACAGATGTATTAGGGGTGAGCATACCTATTTCTGGAGCAGCAGGGGATCAACAAGCAGCCTTATTCGGGCAAGCATGCTTTGAACCAGGGATGGTGAAAAATACCTATGGAACAGGTTGCTTTATGTTGATGAATACAGGTGAAAAACTTGTACCATCTAAAAATGGGCTCTTAACCACTATTGCTTGGGGATTTGATGGTAAAGTTGAATATGCTCTAGAGGGAAGTATTTTTATTGGAGGTGCAGTTGTTCAGTGGTTACGTGATGAACTAGAACTCATAGAGGATGCCAAAGATTCAGAAGCTTTAGCTCTAGAAGTGGATTCTGCAAATGGCGTTTATGTCGTGCCAGCCTTTGCAGGTCTAGGAGCCCCTTATTGGGATATGTATGCTAGAGGAACGATTGTAGGATTAACAAGGGGCGCTAACAAGAAGCATATAGTTCGGGCAGCTTTAGAGGCAATAGCCTATCAAACAAAAGATGTCATCACAGCTATGGAGGATGATTCAGGTATTAACTTAACCACATTGAAAGTTGATGGAGGTGCTAGTGCAAATGACTTCCTTATGCAATTTCAAAGTGATATCTTAAATGTGCCTGTTGAAAGACCAGATGTCATTGAAACTACAGCCTTAGGGGCTGCATATTTAGCAGGTCTAGCCATCGGTTTTTGGAAAGACAAACAAGATGTAAAGAATGGATGGAATTTAGGAAGAGATTTCAATTCAAGTATGAATAATGATCTCCGAGGAAAGCTCTATAATGGATGGAAAAAAGCTGTAGGTCGTGCGAAATCTTGGGAAGAATAAGATACCAGGAAGGAGATAAGTTATGGCGTTAATTTCATGTAGATTTTTTTCAGATGCATTAGGCTTTCAAAATGAAGTCATGGTGATTTTACCAGAAAAATTTAGTAAGGAGCCTCTTAAGACATTATATTTATTACACGGATATTCTGATGATCATACCCGTTGGCAGCGACAAACAAGTATTGAACGCTATGTGGAAAACTTAAATCTTGCAGTAGTCATGCCAAATGTTCATAGAAGTTATTACACAGATACGCAATATGACTATCATTACTGGCGTTTTATAAGTGATGAATTACCTCAAAAGATGCGACAGTTCTTTCCGTTATCAGAACGCAGAGAGAATAATTTTGTTGCTGGATTATCCATGGGAGGATATGGTGCAGCTAAGCTGGGGCTACGTTGTCCGGATAAATACGCAGCTTTTGCCACCCTATCAGGAGCTTTACATTTAGCTTTATTAGAAGAAGAAAGTGTTCAATTTGATATAGATTTGCAAATTGCCAAAGAATTTAAATGGGTTTTTGGAGAGAAGTTAACAGGGACTGAAAATGATACCATACATTTACTTAAAAAAGTAGCAGGGAGTGATGAAAAACCATTTATTTATCAATGTTGTGGTACTGCCGATTTCCTTTATCCAATGAATGTAGTATTTAGGAACATAGCGGTAAAAGAAGGTTATGACATCACTTATACAGAAGAAGAAGGGGCAGATCATAATTGGACATACTGGGATGCAAAGATAAAGGACGTTTTAGATTGGTTACAAGAAAAGGGTTTAGTTAAGTAATAAAGCACTTAATCATGAGTATAGTCAAAACTGATTAGCTCATGATCAAGTGCTTTTTCTATTCTTTTAGATGGAATACCACCTTATTACCATCTTTATCGGTATAGTGAATATAGGAGACATAAGTTAAGGGACTTACCATGAGGTCTTGCACAGTTACTGCACCCCCGTCATAGTTGAGATGATAACCAAGAGGATCCCAACCAGCTGTAATAACTTCAGTACAATAAAAGCTTTGATTGATTAAATAAAAGATATAATCATATGGTTTCCCTAATGTGGTTTTGGCACCAGCAACGGCTTCATGATAATCTTCTTCGTCTGCTCCAACAACGCGAAGACCAATAACGAAGTCATGCCTTTTAGCCCAATTGTTTACACGATATTTCACAAAATTCTGCCCAGGGGGATCAAGTCCAGTGGTTTCAATGGACTGATTCTCATCCTCAATAACAGCAGCATGACCACCTACATAGAAACCAACTATTGGTGTGACGGCTTCATAGATTATATTAATATCACCATATGAACCTACCCAATCTTCTCCTTCTTGATAAATAGGTTTATCTTGGATCATATAATCTTCACCAGCATCTACTAAGCCAGTTTCTTGATTGGCTTCAGATATAAAACCTATAATTTGATGAAAAATGACGTTCCATTCTAATAGGACATGCATATTAACGAAACTAAGCATATATAAAAATATGAAAATAACTTTAATAAATTTTTTCATATACATCAACCTTTAAAATGATATTTATAAACTCTATTTTAATTTTATAGGACTTTGAGTAGAAAGACAAGTGAATTAATTGTGAACAAAAACTTACGACTCTCTAGGATGCCTATCAGTTTTCGATTTCATAAACTGCATATAATCACGATAATTGAGTTTAATTGCTCATAAAAAACCATGTTAGGCTTAAGATTATTATGTGCTATAATAGAAGGAGAGGGGTATAGACGAGGAAAACTTAATAGGTATATAAAGGGGGGAGAGGATGATTGAAAAAATGAACATGTCAAAAGTAGAACAGAAAAAACAATTGAAGGAAAAACGATTATTGACTGCAGCTTTCGACTTATTTTCTTCTAAAGGTGTTAATGATACATCCATAAGTGATATTGTTACTCATGCAGGTATAGCTAAGGGAACCTTCTATCTTTATTTTAAGGACAAGTATCAATTATTAGATATTATCGTACAAGAAAAGACAGATGAGTTATTAATTGATGCTATGAAGTCTGCTAATGAAAAGCAATTTGAAAATGCTATCGATCAAGTAGTTCATATGGGTGATTACATTATGGATTATCTAGATCAAAATAAAAAAATGCTAAAAATTATTTATAAAGATTTGTCTTGGGGTGTCTTTTCTCGAACTAGGGAATATGACGATAAAAATTATGATAGGCTAAAACCTATTCAGGATAAGTTTATTGATAATATCGTGGCTTTAGGAAAAAAAAGAGATGATGCAGAAAAAGAACTCTATTTGATATTAGAGCTTATTGGTGGCATTATGTATAATGCTATTGTACATGAAAAACCTTATACCTTAAAAGAAATTAGAAGCAGCCTAATAGTAATGGTTAGAAGGATGATAAAAAAAATCAAGACTCCCACTTAGAAGCGGGAGTCTTATTAGTTAATTAAAGAGATGACAAGCTACATAGTGGTTCTCTTTAATTTCTTTCCACTGTGGCTTAGCTTGATAACAAATATCCTTTGCTTTTTTGCAACGACTACAGAAAGGACAAATTGGTGGAGGATCAATAGGACTGGGGACCTCACCTTCAACTTCAATTCGCTTTCTTGTTGGTTCAACAGTTGGATCTGGGATGGGGACGGCTGATAGTAGTGCTTGTGTATAGGGATGAAGCGGCTCCCTATGCAATGTATCACTATCTGCAAGTTCAACCATATTACCTAAGTACATGACTAAAATACGATCAGATATATAGCGGACCATTGATAAGTCATGAGCGATGAATAAATAGGTTAATCCCATTTTTTCTTGCAGTTCTTTCATAAGATTCACAACTTGGGCTTGGATAGATACATCTAAGGCAGATATAGGTTCGTCACAAACAATGAACCTTGGTTCAACTGCCAGAGCACGTGCAATTCCTATTCTTTGCCTTTGACCACCACTGAATTCATGGGGGAAGCGTCCCATGTGTTCAGCATTTAGTCCTACAAGCTCCAATAATTCTTGAATTCTACTTTGCCTCTCTTTGCCTGATGCCAATTTATGAACATCGATGGGTTCGCCGATGATATCTTCAACAGTCATACGAGGATTGAGAGATGCATAAGGGTCTTGAAATATAATCTGCATTTGTCGTCTGATATCTTTCATTTTACTTTTAGGTAGGTTGTAGATATCCATATTATTAAATATGACAGATCCATCTGTTGCTTCATAGAGTTTTAAAATGGTTCTACCAGCTGTTGATTTACCACAGCCGCTTTCACCAACGAGACCTAAGGTTTCACCTTCATAGATATCGAAGGTTAAGCCATCTACTGCTTTGAGCTGTTGATGATTAATTAAGAAATACTTTTTTAGATTATTAACCTGTAATAAAGCTTTCTGATCACTCATTTAGTGGGCACCTCCTTAGGCGACAAGCAGCTGTTTCGGCCATAGGATGATTGAGCCAACATGTTGAGCATAGGCTGTTTTTAGTTGGTTCCTTTAGAGGTTGATGATCTTTACATATTTTCATGGCAGAATCACAACGTGGATAGAAAGCACATCCCTTTGGGGGATTGAATAGATCTGGTGGAGATCCAATAATCGGTTGTAAACTTTCATTTCTATCCATATCCATACGAGGGACTGACTTAAGTAAACCTTTTGTATAGGGATGCTGGGGATGCTGAAAAATATCTTTAGCATTACCTTGTTCAACAACTTGCCCTGCGTACATGACGATAACACGGGTACACATCTTAGCGATGACACCAAGGTCATGGGTTATTAGAATAATGGAAGTATCAGTTTGTTTTTGCAAATCCATTAATAGCTCAAGAATCTGTGCTTGAATGGTTACATCTAATGCTGTCGTCGGTTCATCAGCTATAAGTAACTTTGGACGACATGCTAGAGCTAAGGCGATCATTGCACGCTGCCTCATACCACCAGAGAACTCATGAGGATATTGTTTGACCCGTTTCTGGGGTTCTGATACAGCAACCATTTCTAGCATTTTTTCTGCCCGTAAGTAGGCATCTTTTTTGCTGATGTGCTGGTGTTCCATAAGTACCTCAGTAATTTGTGCACCAATCTTTTGTGTCGGATTTAATGAGGTCATAGGATCTTGGAAGACCATACTGATATCGTTACCACGAACATCTTGCATTTTCTTATCTTTAAGGGCTAATAAATCTTTTCCATTGAATAGAATGGAGCCTTGTTTATATCTAGCAGGAGGAACCTCCAGGAGTTGCATAATGGATTGGGCTGTCACACTCTTTCCGCATCCAGATTCACCAACAATTCCTAAAGTCTCGCCTTTGTACACTTCAAAGTTTACGCCACGAACTGCTTGAACTTCACCAGCATAAGTATCAAAGGAAACATGTAAATCTTTTACTTCTAGTAGTTTTTCCATAGAGATAGCCGGCCTCCTTTCTATTTTCGTAATTTGGGGTCAAGGGCATCTCGAAGCCCATCACCTAAAACATTGAAGCCGAACATGGTTAAAGAGATTAAGAATGCAGGTATAAAAAGTTGGTAGGTAGTACCTGTAAACAAACTTTGTAGAGCATCATTTGCCATAGACCCCCAACTTGCCATTGGTGCCTGCACACCTAAACCTAAGAAACTCAGTGTTGCTTCAGCAAAGATGGCAGTAGGTATAGTCAATGTTACATTAACCAGTATTGGTCCCATTGTATTAGGAATAAGGTGTTTCCTTAGAATCCATTTTGTATCAGCGCCGACTGCTTCGGCAGCATGAACAAATTCTTGTTCTTTAAGCTGCAAGACTTGCCCGCGGACTAAACGAGCCATTCTCAGCCACCCAGTAATGGTCATAGCTAAAATGATTGGGAATAAACCAGGGTCCATGATGACCATGAGTAAAATAACCATTAGTAGATGAGGAATGCTATAGAGTACTTCAGCAAAACGCATCATGATTTCATCCACTTTACCACCTTTTAGACCAGATATGCCTCCGTAGATAGCACCAATAATGAAATCGATGATTGTAGCCATAAAACCAATGAACAAGGAAATTCTTGCTCCATACCACGCTCTCGTCCATAGATCTCTTCCGAGAGTATCCGTTCCAAACCAATGAACACTGTCAGGCCATTGATTTCTTATATTGAAGTCCTGTTCATAGTAAGAAAAGCGATTCATATAAGGACCAAGAAAAGCCAAAAAGATTAAAATGGATATGATGATTAATCCAAACATAGCCAATTTATTTTCCTTTAACCTTCTCCAAACATCTTTCCAGTACGTAACGCTTGGTCTGGTTATTTTTTCTGCATCCGTGTAATTATCACTGACGGATTCAAACATGTCAGGAGTAACTTTAATATCAGCTTTCATTTTTTGCACCTCCCATGTTCTGACATACATGGTTTTGTGTAATAAGTGCTTCAGAGTAAGCTGTTTTTTTCTTTGTACCACTTTTTATCTTGATGCGTGGATCTATTAAAATGTATAGCATATCTACAATAAAGTTCATTGATATTAAGATAATGCTATAGAAGATAGTTGTTCCTAAAATAACAGAGTAGTCTCTATTTTGTATAGACTGAACAAAATATTTTCCCATACCAGGGATTCCAAAGATTCTCTCGATAATAAAGCTACCTACTATAAGATTAGCTGCAGAAATGCCTAGAACTGTTACAACTGGCAGAATCGCATTTCTGAAGGCGTGCTTAAAAAGGACTTTAACTGGAGATAATCCTTTTGCTTTGGCAGTCTTGATATAATCTTGACCAAGGACCTCTAACATACTAGACCGCATCATTCGTGCAACATAGGCTAATGTAAACATACCTAGTGCAACAGTTGGAAGGATAGTATGTTTAACTGATTTCCACCCAGAAGGAGGTAGCAAATCTAATCGAACAGCAAAGACATCGATGAGTACTGTAGCTAATATGAAGCCAGGTACCGATATACCAATGATGGCTATGATCATGCATAAATAGTCCGGTAATCGATTTCTCCTTGTAGCGGCAATTATACCTAGAATAATCCCCAGAATAGATGACATAATCAAAGCTTGTAAACCAAGATGAGCAGAGGTTGGAAAATTATCGCGAATATAATCATTAACGGTTCGGGATTTATGTTTCATAGATGGACCTAAGTCTAATTTTGCTAGATTTTTAAGATAAATAAAGTACTGCTCATGCAATGGCTTATCTAAATTATAATGTCGTCTTAGATTTTCAAGAATTGCAGGAGGGGTTTTCCCTTCTTTAGCAAAGGGATCTCCAGGTATAGCATGCATTATCAAAAAGGTAATAGTTATAACGACCCATAAAGTAAGAAAGGCTAGTCCTAAACGCTTAAGGATATATCTTAGCACATTGATCATCCTCCTTTTCTAAGAGATATGCCCCATTAAATGGGGCATATTAGTCTATTCTTCTACATCCTCAATATCTGCATAAATCAAACAAACCTCTCTATTTATGACCTTAAAGGTATCTTTAACGTATGGTTTTTCGCAACGAGGTCTTGTATAGTAATAAATTGGCATGATGGGGAGCTCCTCCATCAAAATTGCCTCAGCTTCATGTAAGTATTCCATACGTTTATTAGCATCGAATTCATTACCAGCCATCTCAATAAACTTATCGAACTCGTCATTTGTCCAACCAGTATCATTTTGCGTACTCCATGAAGTAAACATATCAAGGAAAGTGTTGGGATCAACATAGTCGCCAATCCAACCAGCACGGGCTACTTCATAGTCCAAAGCATGTTCTCTTTCTATTTTTACCCTGAATTCGGTGTTTTCAAGGGTTATTTCAACACCTAATTGTCGCCACATCTCTTGAATTGCCTCTGCAATTTTTTGATGGGATTCTTGTGTGTTGTAGAGTAGAGTAAAGTTAAGACTATCCATGCCCTCTTCAGCTAAACCTTCAGCTAAGAGTTTTTTAGCTTCTTCCAGATCCTCGCTGAAATAATCCCCACCAATTTCACGAAAATCCCCGTTCCCGTCTGGGATCTCAAATGGAACAATACCAAAGGCTGGGATTTGCCCTCCTTGAGCAACCTCTTCTACGATAATTTCACGGTCAATTGCCATTGATAAAGCTTTGCGAACTTTCATATTATTAAATGGCTGGAGTGTTGTATTGAAGCGATAGAAGTAGGTAGCGAGATCCCCTGCTATGATGAGTTCTGGATTGTTTTCAGCTCTAAGGGTTCCTAACACATCTGGTGGAAGATTATTGTTAATGTCAAGTTCACCACTTTGATACATCTGCCACTCAGTATTTTGATCTTCTAGAATAGTAAATTCAATACCATCTAACTTAATTTTGTCCTTATTATAGTATTTCTTATTTTTTGAAGTAACTACGCTTTCGTCATGGTTCCATTCAACAATTTCAAAAGGACCATTGGAAATGTGGGTACTGCCATCATTAGCCCAATCTGGATTTTCTTCTTGAACTGATTTAGGTATAGGGTAATAGGTATAGAATCCACACAATTCAAGGAAGAATGGTGTTGGTTGAGCAAGGTTAACTTCTAAGGTTCTTTCATCTAGAGCTCTAACACCAACAGCATCTTCAAGTTTTTTAAGCTCTTCTTCAGAACCTTTTTCTAGATCATAAGTGTTAAATTCGGTAGCACCTACCATGTAATAGAGTTGATAGGAATAGTCAGAAGCTGTTAATGGGTTAAGTGCATGCTTCCAAGCATATTCAAAGTCTTCTGCTGTTACAGAATCTCCATTTGACCATTTAGCATCTTTACGAATCGTGAAGGTGTAAGTCAGCTTATCTTCACTTACCGCATAGGATTCTGCAACACCTTCTACCAGATTACCATTTTCATCTCTTCGCATGAGACCTTCAAAGATATGGTCTAGAATAATAGATTCATGTGTTCCTTGAGCTAAACTGGGGTGTAAAGAACCTGGTTCACCACCTGATACAATCCGTAGTACTTTGTTTCCGCCAGACGTCGTATCTGAGAAACATCCAGTAAATAATGATAATACAAGCAATACACTTATTAAAGCTAGCATTTTCCTTTTCATTTTAAATCCCCCTTCTTAAATTTTTTTTAAATGCTAGGAAAATAGAATAGTGTAACTAAGATGTAATAAATGTTACATACCTAAACCTACTTTGTTTATATATTAATAGATTCAGGTAAATTTATAGGAATGAGTAAACTCATTCTTACCTCTATATTACACGTGTGCGCTATTAAAAGTGCTTGTCACAGAAGGGCTTTTTTAGCCATCCTTATATAATATATTCTCGAGCTAAGGATCTAATACCAAAAAAATTAGATCTGAATGTAATATTTATTACATTTCGATCCTTAATAAGCCCTATTTTATTTACAAAAGCTTTTCCCTTCGATATAATAACAAATAGATAGATAAAAGTATTAAAGAGGAGTGGAATTACATCGTGGAAATTACAAAATACAAGTTTTTTGTAAGCGACTTAAAGAAAATAGTACATATTCAAACATTTGGTTTTTGGTTCAAAGAAGATGCTTATCAATTCTTTGATGAGTTTGAGGAGTATAATCGAAGATTTTGTGGTAAAGGATATATGGTCATCATGGATCCTATAGGGCTTAAATCAGAAAATCAAGACATTTTCCCAGAGATGGAGCATTCTTTAGTGCTGCTAGCAGAAAGTGGGTTTAGCCAGAAATATGTATTATTACCTGAGCAACATATGACAGCATGGATTCAGTGTAATCGCATATTGCAACAAGCTGTAGAAAAATATGATTCTTTGAAGTGTCTCAATGTAGTAAAACGGCATGAAATTACAAATATTTTGCTAGCATAAAAAGAGATTATTATTTAAAATATGAAAGTAGTTGATCACATTGTTAGAAAAGGACCTGTATCAGCCTATAAAGGACTACTTTATCAAAAATGGATATCTAGTTAGAGGTGAGGTAGAAGATTGTGATGTGATAGCTGTAAAAGATGAAGTCATTACAGTTGTTGAGCTCAAAAAAAACTTAACAGTAAAACTGCTAACTCAAGCTGTTAAACGTCAGAAGATAGGTGATCAAGTTTATATGGCTATTCCAAAGCCTAAGGGATTTAGGTATAGTCGAAGTTGGAATGATACAGTGCATCTCATTCGACGCCTTGAATTAGGTTTATTGTTTGTATCTTTTAAGGGTGAGGAAAAACATGTAGAAGTTGTTATTGAACCTAAAGTGTTTAATCGAAAGAGAAGCCAGGTTATGAATAAAAAAAGAAGAGCAAGGCTTATAAATGAAGTAAAAGAGCGTCATGAAGATTTTAATATTGGTGGCACGACAGGCGTTAAGTTAGTAACAGCCTATAAAGAAAAAGCCATACATATTGCTTGTTGTTTAAACAGGTTTGAGACATTAACGACTAAAGAATTAAGGGAGTTGGGAACGGATCAAGCTAAAACCACCAGAATTCTTTATAATAATCATTATAGTTGGTTTGAGAAAGTCGGCAGAGGAGTCTATCAGCTATCAGAAACAGGCAAGAAAGAACTGAAAGATTATGCAACTATAGCAAAGTACTACAATCAAATAATCGATGAAGCAATAAAAAGCTCTCCATAATACTGGAGGGCTTTTTTCATGAAGCAAACTTCATGAAGAAGACGTAGTAGAGCAGGTAATTTTTTGCAAGAGATAATAAAAAACTTGCATTATGTATTTTTTTATGATAATATTGAAAACACCTAAAACAAAAGACATATGTTTTTCACACAAGGACAATATAGGAGGGTGTTTTTATGAAAAAGAAAATAGGTTTATTACCTAAACTGATCATAGGTATCATTGTAGGTATAATTATTGGGTTGGTATGTTCCCAATTAGATAATTACGTTTTAATAAAAGTGATGAATACTTTTGCAGCGACATTCGGTAATTTCTTAAAGTTTATGGTACCTATAGTTATTCTAGGTTTCGTTATACCTGGAATAGCTCACTTAGGAGACTCAGCTGGAAAACTTCTAGGTATCACAGCTGGGATAGCCTATGTATCAGCCATAACGGCAGGATTCATAGCTTATGCATTAGGAATTGCTATATTACCATCTTTTATTTCAGCCGGAGCTATAGCTCAGGGGGGAGAAATTGATTTATCACCATATTTTGAAATTGGCATGGCACCAGTGATGGGTGTTATGACAGCTTTAGTTTTAGCTTTTATTTTAGGAATTGGTATTGCTAGAAATAAAGCTGAAGCCTTAAATGACGTTATCAATGACTTTCAAAAAATAGTTGCTGGTGTTGTTAGGGTTATATTGATTCCTTTCATACCTTTTTATATAGCAACGATTTTCGCAAAATTAACAGCTACAGGCGAGATTTTTTCAACAATGAGTTCATTTGCTATTGTTTTTGTACTTATTTTAGGGCTTCAACTAAGTTATATTATTATTCAATATTTAATATCTTTTCTGGTTACTAAAAAGAATCCTGTGAAGTCTATTAAAAATATGTTGCCAGCCTATTTTACAGCATTAGGAACACAATCTTCTGCTGCAACTATTCCTGTTACCATTCAGTGTGCATCTAAAAATGAAGTATCAGAAGATATTGTTGATTTTGTTATTCCATTAGGGGCAACAATTCATTTAGCCGGTGACACTATTACGTTAGTATTGGCTGCTATGGGAGTCATGATGATAGGTGGAGAAATGCCTACTTTACAACAAATGATACCATATATTTTCATGCTTGGTATAACCATGGTTGCTGCACCAGGAATACCAGGTGGTGGAGTTGTAGCAGCATTGGGGCTCATGGAAAAAATGCTTTTCTTTGGTCCAGAGCAACAAGCATTAATGATTGCTTTACACTTTGCACAAGATAGTTTTGGTACAGCTACCAATGTTACTGGTGATGGTGCTATCGCTATTGTAGTCGATAAGATTGCAAGTTGGACGAAGAAAGAAAAAGCTAAAAAAGCATAGAAAAAAGAGTATAAAAATAGGAGGTAGGTCTGATAACCTGCCTCCTATTTTTTTTAGTTAAAGAAATAATGAATTTACTTCTTATTGGCAATTTCAATATTAACTTTACGTCCGCGAATACGAGCTTGATTCATGCTATCGATAACAACTTGGCTGACATCTTTCGGTACGTTAACAAAAGAATATTTATCATAGATATCAATATCGCCTACTAAGCGTCCAGGAATATTAGATTCACCTGCAATAGCACCGACAAGATCACCTACTTTGATCCTATCTTTCTTACCTACATTAATAAAGAGGCGAACAGAATTCTTATCATCTCTCTTATTACCTTGACGTCCACCACGGTCTCGTCCTCTACCTTTACGTTGGTCATCTTTAGTTCTTCTTGATTCTCTACTATTCACTCTATAAGATAAATCATGATCTTTACCTTCATCAAATTGAACATTTTGGGAAAGAAGTGCAGCAGCAATATCTCTATAATTATAGCCACTTAATTCCATTTCATCAACAAGACCATGATAAGTTGATAACTCATGTGTATCGATGATATGCTTCAATTCATCAGTATAAGACTTAGCTTTTACATCATTGACTTGACGTAGGCTTGGAACAGCTCCCTTTGGAATCTGAGTTCCAATATAGTGGTTAATATTAAATAGTCTTTGAAGTTCACGTCTGCTTACTAATGTATGAGAACTACCTGAACGTCCAGCACGACCTGTACGACCGATACGGTGAACGTAATAATCTTCTTTTTCAGGTACATCATAGTTGAATACCGCTTCAACGTTACGAATATCTAGTCCTCTTGCAGCTACATCTGTCGCAATTAGAACATTGATGATACCATGATTAAATTTATCTAATACTTCTAAACGGAATCTTTGATCAATATCGCCATGAATTTTATCAGCACTATAACCAAGAGCTAATAACTCCTTTGTTACCTGGTCAACTTTACTTTTCGTATTACAGAATACTAAAGACAATTTTGGCTGATAAGTATCTAATAAACGGCACAATGCATCGGTTTTATAACTATCTTTTATTTGATAGTAATGTTGAGCAACATTTTTAGTTGTAAGTTCTTTATTAACTACTTTAATGAGTTTTGGCTGGTTTTGATATTTATCTACAATTTCCAAAATACTCTTAGGCATTGTAGCAGAGAAAAGTATCGTCTGACGGTCATCTTGGACATGTTCTAAGATTTCTTCAATATCTTCTCTAAAACCCATTTTTAACATTTCATCTGCTTCATCGAGAATTAATGTATTTAATTCATCAAAGCGGAGCGTTCTTCTCTTCATATGGTCCATAATACGACCAGGTGTACCAACGATAATTTGAACACCTTTTCTCAAACCTGTTATCTGATGATGTATAGGCTCTCCACCATAGACTGGGAAAGCTTTAATGCCATGCATATACTTAGAAATTCGTCTAATTTCAGCACAAACCTGCACAGCTAATTCTCTTGTAGGACATAAGATGAGCACCTGCGGCTTTCTAAGCTTAGGGTCAACTTTTTCAAGTATAGGTATAGCGAAAGCAGCTGTTTTACCCGTACCTGTTTGTGATTGTCCAATAATATCTTTACCTTCTAATAATAAAGGAATTGTTTTTGATTGTATAGGCGTAGCCTTTTCAAACCCCATTTCCTCTATTGCGGTCATAATCTCATTTGATATATTTAATTCATTAAAATTCATTTAATACCATCCTAATTTTTTTTTATTTATCTAAAATACGACCTATACTAGATATGGATATGGTCGTAAGCCCTTTAATGCTAATAAGTTGTTTATTAGCAACATGTGCACACAATTTATCAATTATACTATGTTTTGCAAGAAAAAGCAAGAGAAATATTTTATTATATATGTAATATATGCTTTTTTTATATTTATTAAACATGAAAAAGCCCAAGAACATCAGTTCTTGAGCTTGGAATAAACTGCAGTGTTTATTTCTTATAGCCATAATCGGGAATATTAGTCCATCTTTTCTGTAATAAATAGGCAGCACTTTTAGGTTGGCGTGTTCTTGTAAAGGCACCTTTCTTATTCCCATCTACTCGCATAATACCTTCT
This sequence comes from Vallitalea okinawensis, assembly GCF_002964605.1. NCBI lineage: Bacteria > Bacillati > Bacillota > Clostridia > Lachnospirales > Vallitaleaceae > Vallitalea > Vallitalea okinawensis. The sequence goes on along the minus strand of NZ_PQDH01000002.1, from coordinate 904,296 downwards.
GTTGTTTGAAAATCTGCAAAATTCCACATTTGCTCACCAACAAGATTATCGCAGGAGTCAAAAGCGTCGTGCTGAGCTTTTAAATATTCCACTTGATATTCTTCAGACCACATGACACTTGGTAATTTGTGAACACCATTCATTGTATCTGCACCATATTCAGCCATGATAATAGGTTTTCCTGTTGTTGACCATCCTTGTAACTCTTGTTTAAACATTTCTTTTGCATTAGGAAGCTCTGGACCACCCATCATATACCATCCATAATAGCGATTTAATAAAATTACATCAGCAAATTGATGAGCTCTACATTTACCAAATGGGGCCATCATGAAGTTTGTAAAGGACATAGGACGATACTGAATATCTAATGATTTTGCATATTCGAAAATCTCTTTGAAATAAGGCTCAGAACCTTCTTGAGATGTATCAGGTTCATTGGCTAAGCACCACATGACAACGGAAGGATGATTTTTATCTCTTAAGAAGAGTTCACGAATAGCATCCTTATGGTTGGCTAGTGTCTTGGTTTTAACTTCGTCACGATCAAAGAAATTCGTTTGATCAGCTTTGCCTAATCCAGCTGCTAAGAAATTATTTAACATATCAAACAAACCAACAGCTGGTGTTTCATCAATAACAACTAATCCTTTTTGATCTGCTAATTGCATAAATTCTTCTGAATAAGGGTAGTGGGAAGTACGAATGGAGTTAGCTCCAATCCATTCTAGTAATTCAAAATCACGGAGATTTACAACTGGATTATAGCCTCTACCATGGTATTCACAATCCTCATGTTTACCAAAACCTTTAAAATAGAAAGGTTTATTATTAATTAACACACGATTATCTTTAACTTCTACTGTTCTTATACCAATAGGAAGGGGGTATTCATCGATGACCATATCACCATCTACTATTTTAGCATTTAAGGTATATAAATAGGCATTGCCTGGTTGCCAAAGGTTGACGTCATTAATAGTCAATAAATTCTTCTTACCTTTTCCAGAAGCAACAATTACTTTATCCTCATCTATGATTTCTACAACAACATCTTTAGAACCAGTCGTTATAACTTCATAATTGATTTGCCCATCAGTACCTATAATATCTGTTTTAACAGTAATATCATAAACACTCTCTTTTGGTAAGGCTACAAGTTTTACATGACGATGTAACCCTGAATAATTAAAGAAATCAAAGAATGGAAAAAGAAGTTTCTTACCATCAGCTTGAGTTTTTACAGTACCACATGGAATCGTCGTATAATCCAGTTCATTATTGACGACGACTACAACTTTGTTTTTCTCACCGAAGCGGATAACTTTGTTTATACGACCGCTAAATGGCATGTATCCACCTTCATGTTTAGCAACTTCATGACCATTGACCCAAACCACTGCTCTGTGTGTGGCACTACCAAAGCGTAGATCTACATGAAAGGATTCCCACTCATGTGGTACAAAAATTTCTGTTTCATACCAGACATCTCCTACATGTTCCCTTATACTCTTATCTGTAAAAATATCATTGTAGCTTGATGGGACGGCCATTAAAGTGTTATCACAAAGACCATCTTTCCAACCATGATCTCTACCTTCGTTATTTGCATCAATTTTGAATTTCCAGATCCCAGAAATGTCTATGACACGTCTTGTAGAGCTATTTACTGGATATAAAAATGAGTTTTCCAACCTTGTTCCTCCTCTTTCTTTACTTAAAAATAGTGAATAAAGTTTTGTAGAATTACATTACATATTGATTGATTTGACAACTTCTTTTTGTTTTTCAGGTGTCAGATTCCATATAAATTGGTAAGCTATAAAAGCAATAAACATTCCAAAGGCAGGTAATCCTATGGTTAAGAATTTTATACCCCATAATACCTGACTAGTTTGAATAGCATTAGGAACATAGCCTATTAGGGATAAACCGACACCTGCGAAAAAGCCTGCAAAAGCTTGCCCCATTTTTCTAACAAAGCTATAGCAGCCATAAATAACGCCTTCTTGTCGTTTACCACATAAATACTGATTGTAATCAATACAATCTGAAACCATTCCCCAAACCAGCATATGAGGGATTGTCATGAATATAGCAGCCATAAAAGAAACACTTATATATAGAATGGCATTGCTTGGTAATAGAAATAGAGCGCCATATATAATGGAAGATATTAAGCTACTCGTGGCTACAGTTCGCTTAACACCAAATTTCTTAACGACTTTAGACATAATTGGTGCAAGAATAAGCATAGGCAATAAACCTGTTAATCCAGTAATGGACATCAGTTGTAAAGCATTCAAATTATCCTTAAAGTAGTAAACTGCCATGGCACTGTTTACCATCATACCTAAAAGCATGGCTATTGATGCAATGGATACAGCAACAAATGGTCTATTCTTTACAAGTACGCCTATGGACTTGACAAAGCCATCTTTATCTGTACTTTCAACATCACTTACTTGATGTACGATGTTTTCTTCAACAGTATAATAAGATATGATATAAGAAACCAATCCTATAACTCCAAAGAGGATCATAGCTATCAAATAACCTTTAGATAATTCATCCGTGAATTGCACTAAAACTAGAGGAACAATCAGCCTAGGAAGAATATTACCAATAAGTCCACCAATACCTCTCGCAACTGCTAACGAAGAACGCTCTACTGGATCTTGCGTCATAACTGCTGCTAATGAGCCATAGGGTATGTTGACAAATGTATAAGTCATCCCCCAGACAATATAAGTCGCATAAGCCCAAATTAATTTCTGTGTACCGTTTAATCCATCTGGTGCAAAAAACATTAAGATTGCTGCTACAATAACAGGCCAACTACCTTTTAATAAGTAGATTTTAAACTTATCTACTTTTTGATTCTTATGTTTCAATGCTCTTTTCCTAAACATCTTATCAGTAAGTACACCCATCATGGGATCGTTAATGGCATCCCATAGTCGTGCAATCAAGAATAACGTCCCGGCAGCAGCGGCTGTTATGCCAAGTGCATCTGTATAGAAAGCTAATAAAAATCCTGCTGACATGCCGAAAGTTAAGCCGTTGGCTACATCCCCCATCATATACCCAAATTTATTTTTGAACGAAATTTGCTTCACCTTCATACCTCCTTTTATGATATAAGGGTATTATAGCTTTATTAAGAAAAAGGTGCTCATACAATTTTGAGTTTATTCGTATTATTTTTGCATATTATAAAGTAAAATGTTAAGATAGTAATGATAAATATTAAAAGGTGATAAAATGAAAGAGAATAACAATCATAATTTTAATCATTTATATAAGATTTGCAATTTAATAAAATCTCTTACTCATTTGGATATCTGTGCGTTTAATCATCAGGGGAATCAACTAGTAGAACAAGTGGACCATCCTCTACCAGCGGCTCTAAAACCATTAGATCATGAAGAATGGAAGGAGGAACTAAGTAATAGCCCACTCGACCGTTATTACTATAACACCAATACCTTTGGTCTGGAATACATTGCATCTGCTTTTAGGATGGATAATTCTTTTAAGGGGTTTGTCATAATTGGTCCATTTTTATCAAGAGTTCCTAGTCAAGGATGGATGAGCGATATCATTGCAAAACATAAGCTACCTATCAGTGAACGTGTTCAATTAAAAGAATTTTACCAATCGCTCATGGTTATAGATAGTAATTATCCTGATCATCTAGGTCATTTATTGGTTAACTTATGTGGCAATCCTTTTATTGAAGCTCAAATGCAGACCACAGAAGTAATGGAGCCAGTTATCAAAAAAGAGGACATGAATAGGACGATTAGTGAATCTAAAAGCATCATAGAGTTGCGGTATAGACTTGAGAAAAAAATTAGAAGGGCAGTTTCTTTAGGTAACAAAGAAGAGGTTCATCGCTTGATGCATGAGAATGGAACAATATTTACCTTTCCTGACCGTATTCCTGAGAGTCCATTAAGATCAGTCAAGAACTTGTCCATTACACTCAACACGATATTAAGAATAGCAGCTGAAAAGGGTGGGGTTCATCCTGTCTATATGCATAACATTTCAGAAAGATTTGCTATAACCATCGAACGAGGAACAACAGTGCCTTATCTAAAAAAATTGAATAATACTATGATAGATGATTATTGTGATGCTGTAAAAATGTTTTCAACGAGAAACTATAGCTCAATCGTTAAGATGGCTGTTAACTATATTAATCTGCACTTAGAACACAAAATTAGTTTAAAGTATATAGCTGAAAAGATACACACCAATCCCTCTCATCTTTCACGTCAATTCAAGAAGGAAACAATGATGACAATTACAGATTATATAAATAAAAAGCGGGTGGAAGAAGCTAAATTATATCTTGAAAGAGAAAACAGCTCTATTACAGATATAGCTCTTATGGTTGGGTTCAGTAATCTTAACTATTTTACTAAAGTATTCAAGAAAGTTACTTCATTAACACCATCAGAGTATATAAAAGAGATGAAGAATATTACCTAGTCTTTAAAAAGCCAGTCTCCATAAAAAGGGACTGGCTTAACATTAATCTAATCCTAATCTTTGGAACTGTTCTTTTGGAGCATCGTTTTCTTTCATTAATTGAATCATTTGTTGTATGATTTCATTTTCTATAACTAAATTATCAAGTGGATTTTGCTGTTGAGGATCACTTGCTAAATCATATAAGAGTCTGTTACCGAACTGAAGTTGATTGCTGTATCGATAATTTTCATTGCCTGTAAGTGCATCCATTTTCATTGTTTGTAAACCTTTAGTAAATGAAAAGGGTTTAGCTAATTCTAAGGTTTCCAGTTCCTCATGTCTGATAAAGGCGCGACCAGCACCATGGCATGTAGGCATTAAAGTATATTCGTACAGAGGACTATTAGCTGCATTAAGAGGACCTCGCATATAAACATACCTTCCATCAGTACAATTGACATGACCCCCATGCATACCAAATAATGCATACTCTCTAACGGGTGTATTTGATGCAATGGTGTCTCTTAATGATTTTCCTTGCATATCCTTAGGTAGATTCATATTGAAAAAGTCTAGTAAGGTGGGTGCTAGATCGATGGTTTGAACTAACTGATTACATCGTTGATTCTTCTTTTGGCATCGTGGGTCCCAGATAAAAAGTGGTGTATGAGCAACTTCATCATAGAAAGGAGCCCAACATTTTGCCCAACAGCCATGCTCACCAAGTAAAAAACCATGATCTGTATTGATGATTAACATGGTATCATCCCACATTTGATGTTCATCCATAAAGTCAAGAATTTTACCTAAATAATGATCACACATACTATGAAGTGCAGCACTTTCGTACCTACAGTGTAGAACTTCCTCATCACTTTCTTCTACATGACGATAGGGTGGCCAATCAAAGTGTTTACCATGATAGTCATGAGGATAGAGATCTCTATATTTCTGAGGTGCAAAATAGGGTTCATGGGGATCGAAAGTTTCAATATGGAGAAACCAATTATCCTCTTCATAGTTATTTTCTAAGAATTCCAGCCCGTTATGAAAAGTAATTGCTTGATAATGGTCCTCCTCATTCTTAATATACTTCCTATTAACCCAGTTGTAAGGATGAGCGATGCCGGTGTCGTTAACAGTTTCTGGAATATGAGGACCTTTAACATCAGCTTTCCAAGGATCAGCCTCTTGACCTCTTGAAAACTCATAGCTGTTATAACGAGAATGATAAGTAGCTCCACCATCTTCCCAATAATGATAATGATCCGTTACAAGGTGGGTATACACACCTTGATTCTTAAGAATTTCAGGCATGCTATCATCAAAAGGTTCAATAGGCCCCCAGCTCCTGTGTAAGAAATTATATCTTCCAGTATGTAACTCACGACGTGCAGGCATGCAAGGCATACTTCCAACATAACAATTATCAAAAGTAACGGTTTTTTCGGCTAATCGCGAGAAATTCGGAGCATGCACCCAGTCACTGCCATAAGGAGGAAGCATTCTCCGGTTTAATGAATCAAACATTAGCATAATAGCTTTCATATAAAAGACTCCTAACTATGGTAAATATATGTTATTATAATTTTAATAGAAAAAAGATACATGAAACAATAGTTAAAAGGGTGTAAAAGATGATGAAAACGGAGATGAATAATGTGAATAATGTATTATGTTTAAAAAAGCTGCTTACGACTATACCCATTAACAATCATTTTAGACTTCATGGTTCTTATAACGTTATTGCTCCACCTCTATGGAAAACTCACATACAGAACAACAGTGATCAGCATATGCTGTTAGTTTTGGGGGGAGAAGGAGCCTATTATTTTGGTAAGGAGAAGATCCTCCTTAAGAAAGGTACTATTGTCTTTGTCAGTAACAACTGCTTGCATCGTGCTGTACAAAATGTAAAAAATCCATTAAGACTATTACCACTACGTTTTGGGATTTACAATAATAAGAGTATGAAAGAGGTTTCAGTGCCTACTGATCCTTTTTTTCTTAGCTTTATACCAGTAGACATCCATAAGTATATACAGAAATTTCAAGGGTTTTATCACGCCACACATTTAGAAGGGCAAAAAGAATATCGAGATTTTTTAGCAAATACATTCATTTCTGAGGTACTCTTAGCGATGCTGAAACAGCTATCAGAGGATAGTGAGGAGAAGGCAAGAGATTCGAGAGTAGAACGAGGGAAAATCTATATTGAAGAAAATAAATTCATGAATATAGCCATAAGTGAGGTGGCAAAAGAAGTTGGATTATCTGAACGTCATTTTAGAAAACTCTTTCATGATCAATACGGTTTATCACCAAAAGGTTTTCAGCTTCAAATCAAAATGAGTTATGCTAAATATTTATTAACCGAAACCTGTTATTCCGTAAAAGAAATCGCTGGACAGATAGGTTATTCCGATCCTTACGTTTTCTCAAAGCAATTCAAGAATTACTTTGGTACTTCTCCAAAAGGATATAAATAAAAAAAGATTGAACACCATTACTGATTTCAAAACTATCAATAACGGTGTTCTTCTTATTTAGAGATTAACATGTATCAGGGATGGCAGCTGGTGCTGAGAAAGGATAATAATCGCTCATTGTAAAAAGTTAATATTGTACAAATTTAAGCTAGTTATTTACAAGTGTATGAGTAGAATTCGTGATAGTATATGAAGTAATTAGTATAGGAAAGTGAGGAATAGATTATGGGGAATATGCCTTTCAGACAAATACATTTGGATTTTCACACAGGAGATAAGATACCAGGAGTGGGTAGTGAATTTAGTAAGGAACAATTTCAAAATGCTTTGCAGGTAGGGCATGTTAATTCAATCAATATATTTGCTAAATGTCATCACGGATGGCTTTATTATAAGAATGGTGTAACACCATCACACCCATCCCTAGAATTTGATTTAGTGGAAGAAATGTTAAGTGCCTGTGAAGAAATAGGTGTAGAAACACAATTGTATATCTCTGCTGGGTTGGATGAGATTACAGCGAGAAAACATCCAGAGTGGTTATTTAGACGTCAAGATCAAAAAACCACTTGGGCAACGGATTTTATGCAAGCAGGTTATCATGAGCTTTGTATGAATACGCCCTACTTAGGGCATTTACTTAGTCAAATAGAAGAAGTGACTAGAAGATTTGATACAACAGGTATTTGGCTTGACATAGTAGGTATACGCCCTTGTTATTGTCAAACTTGTGTTAATCAGATTATTGAAGAAGGTAATGATCCTAGAGATGAAAAAGCAATTATAGAGTTAGCAGAAAGAGTTTACAAGAATTATCTAAAACAAGTTCAAGAGCTCATACATAGTATCAAACCTGAGATGAAGATTTTCCAGAATAGTGGTCACGTAACAAGAGGGAGAAGAGATATACTTGAGTACTATACCCATCTGGAACTAGAATCTTTACCTACAGGGGGCTGGGGCTACGATCACTTCCCTCTTTCAGCACGATATGTTCAAGGGCTTAGAAAAGAATTCTTGGGCATGACAGGAAAATTCCATACCACATGGGGAGAATTTGGAGGCTTTAAGCATCCTAATGCACTTCGCTATGAGGCAGCCTTAAATTTGGCTAATGGAGCAAAAATGTGTATAGGGGATCAACTTCACCCAGTAGGTAAAATGGATGAAGTCACCTATAAACTTGTCGGGGAAGCTTACAAAGAAGTTGAAAAGAAAGAAGCATGGTGCGATGATGTTGTCAATGTTGCTGACATAGGTTTATTAAGTCAGGAATGTTTAAAGGACTTTGTTGCTACCGCCAACCAGCATGGAGCTTCAACTAAAGGAGATACAGGTGCGGTTCGTATGCTTCTAGAAGGTAATTATCTATTTGATGTCATGGATTATGAGTCAAATTTTAACCAGTACAAAGTCATCATCTTACCTGATAGTATTAAACTGGATAAGAATCTTGAAAAAAAGGTAATTGATTATATTACAAATGGTGGGAAAATCCTGGCAACAGGTAAATCTGGTTTGAATCAGGCTGAAGATCAATTTCTAATAGAATTAGGCGTAAAATTTAAAGGAGAAAGTTCTTATCATCCTGATTATTTTATCCCATCATTCGATTATCATGGTCTTGGAAGCAGTGCTTTTGTTATGTTTGGTGAAGGGATTAATATCGCAGTAGATGGAGGTAAAGTTCTTGGTGAAAGAGAAGAACCTTATTTTAATCGGGATATGCTTCATTTCTCATCTCATTTTCATACGCCAAATCAACCTGGAAAGCGTTCAGCAGGAATGGTGGAAGGCGATGCAGGAATCTATATCGCTTGGAAAGTCTTTGAAGATTATGCCACCAAAGGAAGTTTGATTTTGAAGGATATGGTAAAGTTTGCTCTTGACCGATTATTAGGAGTGGAAAAAACCGTTGAAACAACACTAGGAGCACAAGGGGTAACAACGCTTCAGCATCAATATAACAATAAGCGCTATGTGAATCACCTTTTATATGCCACTCCTGTAAAAAGAGGTAATGGTGTAGAAGTCATCGAGGACCTAGTGCCAGTAATGAATATCAAGGCAACAATTAAATTAGATCAGAAGATTAAAAAGGTGTATTTAGCACCGCAATTGATAGACCTACCTTTTGCACAAGATGAGGATAAGATTACATATACTGTGGGAGAAGTTAACTGCCATCAAATGGTAGTTTTAGAGTATTAAAGCTAGCGAATTTCGCTAGCTTTTACTATTTTACAAATAATATGACTGAAGCACAATGGCCTGATGGATATAATATAGTCATTATTGATACGGTAATTTAAGCTTAAATTTTTTGGGTGTTATACCTTTATATTTTTTAAACTGTTTAATAAAATAACTTGAATTGGAAAAACCGCAGGTAATGGCTACTTCAGTTACGTTCATATCTGTAGTCGATAACAATTTCTCTGCTTCGCTAATTCTCACATAATTTAAGTAATCGGTAAATGTAGTATGGGTAATTTTTTTAAAATGTCTGCAGAAATAACTACAACTCATTCCTGACAATTGGGCTATTTTTTTAGTTGATATGTCTTCAAAATAATGATGATCAACATAATCAAAAATGTATTGAAGCTTTTGCACTTCACGTTCATTTGTAAAATCAATATTATCCATGGTGATCCCTTTATAATTCCAATTTCTTAATATCCATAAAAATATTCTGCTAATGTTAATTCTTATGGCCAGCTCAAATCCATAAGGCTTATTAATAAATTCATCATAAATTTCTTCAACCAGTTGTTGGATAGGTGATGAGTTAAGTTCATAGAGCTTAAAAAGCTTCTGGTGAGAAAAATTATTAATAGTAAAGGGTAAGATGTATTTCATTTCAAATATTGTTTTCTTTGAAGTATGAAGGAGTTCAGGGTCAAATTTTATTACGATGTATTTTGACTCTTCCTGCTCCGTTGCGAATATGGAATGAACTTCATTTGAGTTGATAATAATCAAGTCACCAGGTGATACCTGATATTCTTTGCCGCTTAAAAAGATGCTTGAATGACCAGATTTAAAATATAGTAACTCTATGTAATTATGCCAGTGAGGTCTTACTAATACTTCACTCATTTCAGTTGATTCAGTAATAAAGCTAGAAAAGGGATAGTTTATCTTATCTTTTTCAATGATTAACTCTTCAAAATAGGCTTCTTTCATATTAAAACTCCTCAAATCAGAAAGTCAAAATTGTATTATTTTTTTGTAAATTAATTATATAACATTTATTTCAAATATGATAGATTTAAATAAAAACAGAGGAGGTAATCATGAAGATAGGTGTTCAAATGTATAGTATAAGAAATGTAACATCACAAGACATGGAGAGAGCACTTCAGCGAGTAGCGGAAATAGGTTATGAAGGTATAGAATTTGCAGGATTCTATGATTATAAAGCTGATGAGATTCTTTCATGGTTAAAAAAATATAACCTTGAAGTTCTTGGTGCACATGTTTCTACTGAAATGATACTTGATCAACCTGATGAGACAATTGAGTTTCATAAAAGGATAGGTAATAAGCGTATTATATGTCCGGGTTTCGAAGGTATGAAAACAAAAGAAGGTGTTTTGGATTTTGCTAAAAGGTTAGCAGCTGTTATCCCAAAATATCATCAAGCTGGTATGAGACTTTATTATCATAATCATGCTTTTGAATTCACAAAAGAGGGTGAGGATTATCTGATTGATGTGTTATTTGATCAAGTGGAGCTTTTAAGTCCTGAGTTTGATATCTTTTGGGTTTATGCAGGTGGTGAATGTCCTGTGGATTATTTGAATAAATATCAAGGGAAAACAGATATTGTTCACATAAAAGATGGTATAGGCAACACAGCAACATTACTAGGTAAAGGAGAAGTTAATTTGGAAGGTGTTTGTTCAATTATCAAAAAACATCATTATAAATGGGCTGTCGTTGAATCAGAATCTAGTGACGAAATGAATGAACAGATTCAAGCTATAAAATATGATTTTGGTATTTTAAAGGAGCTACTTAAATAAAATTTAAATTATTTTAAGGGGAGATTAAATTGAAACAATTAAGAGTTGGAATTATTGGTTGTGGCGGGATAGCTAATGGTAAACACATGCCAGCTTTATCCAGAAATAAGGATATAGAAATGGTTGCCTTTTGTGATATTATTGTAACAAGAGCAGAAAAAGCAGCTAAGGAATTTGGGGTAGAAGGTTCTGAGGTATATGAAGACTACAAAGAATTACTTGCAGATAAATCCATTGATGTCGTTCATGTTTTAACTCCTAATAAGGAACATAGTTTCATTACTATTGATGCCCTTCATGCAGGTAAACATGTTATGTGCGAAAAACCAATGGCTAAAACGTACAAAGAAGCTAAAGCCATGGTTAAGGCTGCAGAAGAAACAGGTAAGATTCTTTCAGTTGGGTATAACAATCGATGTAGACCAGATTCGCTTTATTTAAAGGAAGCCTGCCTCAATGATGATTTAGGCGATATTTATTTTGCAAAGGCACATGCTGTTAGACGTCGAGCAGTACCAACTTGGGGTGTATTTTTAAATGAAGATGAGCAAGGTGGTGGTCCACTTATCGATATAGGAACACATGCACTAGATTTAACTTTGTGGATGATGAATAATTATCAGCCTAAAATGGTTGTAGGTACCAGTTATAAAAAGCTTGCTGGTCAGAGACATACAGCTAATGCATGGGGGGACTGGAATCCTAATGAATTTACAGTAGAAGATTCAGCTTTTGGATTTATTGTCATGGAAAATGGAGCGACAGTTACTCTAGAGGCAAGCTGGGCATTAAATACACTTGATGTCAAAGAAGCTAAATGTACACTTTGTGGTACAAAGGCAGGAGCTGATATGGAAGATGGTGTTCGAGTTAACGGAGTGAAATATAATAAACAATACATAGAAAAACCAAATCTCGAAAGCGGCGGGGTTGCTTTCTATGATGGCGATTGTAATGGTTCTCCTTCGGACATTGAGAATCGAAATTTTTATGACGCTATATTAAAAGGAACAGAACTAAGAGTCAAACCAGAAGAGGCTCTAGTTGTAACTAGAATTCTTGAAGCGATTTACGAGTCTTCTGAAACAGGGCAGCCAGTATATTTTAATGATTAATCTAGATAAGTTCTGAGTCAGTTATCAGAAATTTATATTATAATTTGAAGGAGGGTATTAGGATGTTAAATATTGCTATGTTAAGCGGCTGGCATGTTCACGCTAAAGGCTATGCAGACGAAGTTAATAATTCAGGGATAGGAAGAGTAACCACCATATGGGATGAGGTTGAAGAGCGTGGTCAAGATTGGGCTAATGAAATCAACGCAACATTTGTCAATGATCTAGAAGCCATCTGGAGTGATGATTCAATAGATGGCGTTGTTGTTTGTACGCCTACCAACATGCATGCGGACATATTTGTTGCTGCAGCAAATGCAAAGAAACATATTTTTACTGAGAAAGTCATGGCTCTAACAATGGAAGAGTGTGAAGAAATTGAAAAAGTAGTTAATGAACATAATATTTTATTTTCAATTTCTTATCCTCATCGTACAAAGTCACACAATTTGTTCGCCAAAAAAGCTATTGAAGAAGGCTATATCGGACAGCCAACTATGGTTAGAATCAGGAATGCACATAATGGAAGTATAGATAATTGGTTGCCTCAACATTTTTATAATAAAGAGCAATGTGGTGGAGGGGCAATGATTGACTTAGGGGCACATGGTATGTATCTTTCAACATGGTTACTCGGTCAACCTCGTAGTATTGTATCTATGTTTACGAATGTGACGGATGTCCCTGTAGAAGATAATGCTGTTTCAGTTATTGAATTTGATCATGGGGCAATGGCTATCAATGAAACAGGCTTTGTTACACCCTATTCACCATTTTCTATAGAGGTATACGGTACAAAGGGAAGTATAATCATAAAAAATGATAAAGTAACTATTAAATCCCCTCAATTAAATGCTGAATGTCCTGGGTGGATAGATGTATCCCAATTACCAGCCTCTTTAAAACAAGCTATTCCTACGTGGCTTGGTGCCATAAAAGGAGAAGAGGAGATTGTATTCAATATCCAGGATGCTATCGTATTAACTAGATTAATGGTAGGTGCTTATACCTCTCATCAAACAGGAAAAAAATATTATTTTTAGTATGAGACAATTAGGAATATAAAATTTTTATAACACAATAGTGAAAAACGAAATATAAGGCATGATTTCAATTAATGGGAATCATGCCTCATTATATTTATATGATTTTACAGGATCTTGAATGATGTCTCTACCAATAACTAGTCCTAGTAAGGTTAATGATGTATCTAATATTTACCAATATGGGGATTGTTATTTTAAATTATAAAAGATATAATGTTACTAGAATAAAACATAAAGGTTGGATGAAACTATGAACCCAAAAGAACAATATATTAAAGATAGAGACAGATATAAAAAACAATTAGAACAACTGAATAATCAATTAAATTTCTATAGTAATTTAAGATTATTAATCATAGTAATAGGTATTATACTTTCTATTTGGTTCTATAGCCAACATTCCTATTTATACCTATTTAACACATTAATTATTACATTAGTGGTCTTTCTTGGACTAGTTGCTATACATCATCGTATTCATACACTAGAAACTAAAACATCAGCATTATATCAATTAAATGATTGTGGTGTTAAACATATTGATGGACAATGGAGTCAATCAGAGGAGAATGGAGAAGAATATATAGACGATAGCCATAGTTATTCTTGGGATTTAGATATTTTTGGTAAGCACTCATTGTTTCAATGGATCAATCATACCAATACTCTGATGGGAAAAGAAAAATTGAGAGATGCTTTAATTAATCCAGTTAAAAGTATTGACGTCATAAGTAAACGTCAAAAGGCTGTAATAGAGCTTATTTCAATTATGGAGTGGGTACATGAGTTTAGAGCTACAGGAATAATTAATAAAAATCTAAAACAAGATTATAAAAAACTTCTAAGATGGTGTAAAGAAGTCAATTCCCTTTATTCAACAGCGGTACTAAAATTTCTTGTGAGATTGTTGCCAATCATTTCATTGAGTATGCTAACATTCGCTTACTTCACACCCATTTCCTATAGTTATGGGGTTATTTTAATAGCTATTCAAGTTATTATAACTATTATTAATTTTAGAACAAGGCATGAAATAGTAGCTTCGATGAGTCAATATCGTCAGCAAATAAAAGTTTATGAGCAAATGATCAAAAGTATAGAAAAACAACAATTTCAATCCCTGTTACTGAAATCATTACAGAATCAGATGATTTATCAGGAAAAAGAACTTGCTTCAATGCAAATAAAAAAGCTGGATGGCATTATGGATATGCTAAGTCTAAGGCAAATGCAGTTTTATGTCCTATTTAATATCATAACTATATGGGATTATCATTGCGTTATTGCACTAGAAAATTGGAAAAACAAATACGGGAAACATCTTGAAAAATGGCTAGATTCCTTAGGTGAATTTGAGGCATTAATTAGCTTAGGAACCATTGCCTATGAACAATCTAATTGGGTAATGCCAACCATTACAAAAAATCATGAAATTAAGGCAGAGGAAATAGGACATCCTCTGATTAATGAGAAGGATAGAGTATGCAATCATATCACTTTTGGAGAGAGCTCTACCTCTCTATTAATAACAGGCTCTAATATGTCAGGAAAGAGTACATTTCTTCGAACGATAGGTATTAATCTAGTTCTTGCTTATGCAGGAGGACCAGTTTGTGCTACGTCTTTTAGCTGCCCAATATTGAATATTTATACATCTATGAGGGTGAAAGATGACATTGATAATAAAGTATCCTCATTCTACGCAGAGTTATTAAGGATAAAAAATATAATTAAAGCAATTGATAAAGGAGAAAAAGTTTTTTATTTGTTAGATGAGATATTTAAAGGAACGAATTCCAGAGATAGACATATAGGTGCTAAGACATTGATCAAAAAACTATCCAATGAACAAACATTAGGATTAGTTTCAACACATGATTTAGAATTAGCAGATTTAGCATTTGAGCCTCATTCAAGAATTAAAAATTTTCATTTTCAAGAGTATTATAAGGATAATAAAATCTACTTTGACTATAAATTATATAAAGGGGTTTCAGATACATTTAATGCAGTCTATTTGATGAAACAAATAGGTATAGAGATATAATAGTTTAATATTAGGTAGATAGTTGATTAAAAGGAAGGTTATATTGTTATGATGTAATCTTCCTTATTCTATTATTAGAGTATTGTGATGCACAAATCTATTGTCCATTTATGTATGATTGAAGTAGCAGAATAAATAACAGTGTTTATAATTAGTCGTTCTGATAATATATAATTATATTTATACAAGAAGTATAGATATAAGAAATTAAGATACTATATTAAAAAATTCGAGAATTAGCAATCTTTCTTTTATTGTATAATAAGATATTATGAAATCATTTACAAGAGATATATGAAGGTTTGAGATTTTATAAATAAGCAATCAGAATATACTTAGAAAGAGAGCGTTTATTATGAAAGTAGGATTATTAAGATGTAAGAACACTGAAGATATGTGTCCAGGATCGACCTGTTTCACAGTATTCGACTATAAAATGTTTGAATTTGATAAATATGATGAAGAAATCAAAGTTTTGGGTGTAAATAACTGCGGTGGTTGTCCAGGAAAAAAAGCTGTCCCAAGAGCAGTTGAAATGATTAAAAGGGGTGTTGATACTATTGTTTTTGCTTCATGCATCTCAAAAGGAACTCCCATTGGTTTTCCCTGTCCTTATTTTAAGAAAATGAAAGAAGCTATAGTCAATAAAGTTGGTGAAGAAATAAGAATAATTGAATATACACATTTTTAAATATAACTACGCTCCCACACAACGCATTTTCAAATCTTTTCCTCCAGATTCATATAAGTAGTTTAAATACATGAAAGATTAGTATATAATATAAATTGCTGCTAAATATTATAAAGTAGTATGAGAATACAGTTACTATGTTCATTATTTCTATATAAATATTAATTTTGCGAGGTTATGCTATGAATAATCAAGAGCCAAAACATCAACGACGTGTTCGATATAAAGGCACTCATCCTAGAACTTTTAAAGAAAAATATAAGGAGCTTCAACCTGAGAAATATGCTGATACTGTAGCAAAAGTAATTCAAAAAGGAAGTACACCTGCCGGTATGCATATTTCTATTTGTGTTAAGGAAATATTAGAATTCTTACAGATTAGGCCTGGACAAATCGGATTAGATGCAACACTAGGTTATGGTGGACATACTTTGGAGATGCTTAAATGTTTAGATTCAAAGGGGCACCTGTACTCACTGGATGTAGATCCTATAGAATTACAGCGTACCAAGGAGCGGTTAGGAAAACTAGGTTATGGTCCTGAGATTTTGACGATCAAGCAATTAAACTTTTCCAATATAGATCAAGTGATTTCCCAATCAGGACCATTGAATTTTGTATTGGCAGATCTAGGGGTATCATCCATGCAAATAGACAATCCAGAAAGAGGTTTTTCATTTAAGACTGAAGGACCACTTGACTTACGGTTGAATCCCCATAAAGGTATATCTGCTGCAGAACGTTTAAAAACTATTTCACAAGACGAATTGCAGGGTATGTTGATAGAAAACGCAGACGAGCCTCATGCAGAGGTGATTGCTCGTGCTATCATATCCAAAATCAAGAAGGGAACAACCATATCAACAACAATTCAACTTCGTCAAATAGTCAAAGAGGCTCTGAAATTTATACCTGAAAAAAAGCGGGATGATGAGGTCAAAAAAGCCTGCCAACGATGCTTTCAAGCATTACGAATTGATGTCAACAATGAATTTGAAGTGTTATATGAGTTTTTAGAAAAGCTTCCTGACACCCTTGCAGAGGGTGGGCGTGTTGCCATACTTTCATTTCATTCAGGAGAAGATCGTCTGGTCAAAAAATCATTTAAACGATTATATCGTGAAGGGGTTTACAAAGAAATAGCTCCCAATTTTATTCGACCATCCTTAGAAGAATGTAAAATAAATAGTCGCGCTCGCTGTGCTAAATTGCGTTGGGCTATAAAAGCTTAATTGGATACCCCTTCTCATCTAAAAAGCCCACTTCGAAATTTCGTAGTGGGCTTTATTATTTGTATTGAGTAGTATAACAGCCTACTCAAGGAGCTTTGGTGATAGATTTGTATGCCTACTCAAAAGGGAAAAATCCCATAGCTTCATAAACAGCGCTGGTAATCCAAGGATTTGATCCAAGGTTATTACTCTTCTTGAATTTAGTCACAGCAGCCTTTAATCCGTCACCATAAATGCCATCAGGATGGCCATGATAATATCCCAATTCTTTTAGTTGTAATTGAACTGCGAAAACATCAGAGCCTCTAGCGCCAGGTTTTAGGGTCTTATAGCCATATCCAAAGTATCCTTCCCCCATGGCGATAGAGACTTTTGTTCCGTGAGGTATATAACTGCGGAGTTCTTTCGCATCGTCATTGTACATCCTGATACATCCCTTTGAAGCATTCGAACCAACGGTCCAAGGTTCATCAGTACCATGTATGCCATATTTTCCCCAAGGTACGTTAAACCCCATCCATGAGCCACCGAAACCTTCCCCCCAATTAGCCTTAGAAATGATAGTCCAAGTACCGAGTGGTGAAGGTGTGGAATACTTACCACCACATACAGGATAGGTCTTATGTACTTCCCCATCTTTAAAAACATACATAGTGGTTAAATCTAAGTCAACATGTATATAATAAGGATTTTCTGTTTTCTTAGAATCAACTGCAACTAAGCCATTCATATCAATGACAAGTAATCGAATTAATAATACACATAAGAGGATAGTAAACAATCCATTAATTAATCTAAAATTCATAACGTCCCCCTCATAAGTAACCTATAATAAGTCTATGAGGGGGATGTTTTATTCATGACAAGTGCTTGTGTTGATATGATTAAGAAATTTTTAAACGTAATTATTGCTGATGTTTGAATCTTTAACTTTTGATTGGCGAGCTATTTATAAAGATAAAGCACATTAGGATAGGTACTCTTCTTTTTTTAGCTATAAAGAAAATATATCCCTATTGACAAATACTGGAAAATTATATATTATTTAATTAAAACGATTTAATTATGGTGACTTATGAATAAAGAAAAAAAGTTAAAGAAAGCAACTATGTCCGATGTGGCTAAAAGAGCTGGTGTGACAATAGGTACTGTTTCACATGTGATTAACGGTACAGCCTCCATCTCTATTAAAACAAAAAAAAGAGTACAGAAAGCTATAAAAGAGTTGCACTACATTCCTAACTCTATGGCAAGAGGTCTAAGGCGAAGTGAATCTAAAATGATAGGTCTAATTGTACCAGATATAACAAATGAGTATTACTCTCGAATAGCAAGAAGCTTTACAGATTTGGCATATAAAGAAGGCTATACAGTAATGCTTTGTAGCTTCCAGTATGATTTATCAAGAGAACAACTTGAACTTGACGTTTTGGTTGATAAGAGTGTAGATGCTATTGTAGTAATTGGTGGTAGTGATAAGGATGAAAAGCTATTAGCAGAAGTAAAAGAAATAGGTATACCCATTATTCTTGGTGATAGGAAATCTATAAATAATCAATATCCTGTAGTCGAGTTTGATAACAGGTCTATGCTCAAGGTAGTAATTAAAGTATTGAAAGAAAAAGGCTATACCCAGATAGGTTTTGTTACAGAAAAAATGGATTTAACAAACCTTAAAGATCGATATGATGGGTACATAGAAGGCATGAAACACAATGGTCTAGAAATTAGAGAAGAATATATGTTTATTGAAGAAAAACTGCAATTAAACAAGATGAAAAATGGTTATGATCTTATGAAGGACATTCTAACAAGTAGGAAAAACAATCGCTTACCCGAAGTATTTATTACAACCTCTGATTTGGTTGCTATAGGCATGATTGGTGCTTTGAAATCAGAGGGGTATAACGTTCCAAGGGATTTTGGCATTGTAGGATTTGATGATATTTCAATGTCAGCATATTCTGAACCTACTCTTACTACAATATTACAAGACCCAGATAAAATAGGTCATGCAACATGGGATATAGTGTATCAGGCACTAAAGAAAGAAATTAATTATCTACCACATCTTATACTCAAACAAGAGCTAATTATTAGAAACTCCATCTAAATAATAATTAAAAGGTTTTAATAACTCTGGTTATTTAACCCAACTCAATGGTTATGACTACCCCTAATCATATTTCTTTTCCACAAGTTCATACTATTAAATTTACTTATATCTTTCACTTAATAAACTTTCAAATGTACTCCTTCAGTTATCTGGTGAAACTTAATTATTAGCTATGTTATTGACCGAAATCTAAAGCTGGGTGTGTTTTCATAGGAAAGTTTGTTCTAGGACTTAATATAGGTGTAAGCCTAAATAAAATAATAGGGAGGAAGTAAAATGATGAAGAGATTATTGACATTATTTTTAGTTGTAATCTTAGTTCTCTCAGCTGTGGCTTGTTCTTCTTCAAAGAAGACTGCAGGCAAAGCTGATGAATCAGAATGGGAGATTGTTGTTGTACCAAAAGATGCAACAAATCCATGGTTTGTTCGAATGGATGAAGGTGTTAAGGAATATCAAAAAGCGACAGGTCTAAATGTGTATCAAAAGGGAACTCCTGAAATTGATGCTACGCTTCAGTCCCAGCTAATTGCAGACTTAATTGCTTCAGGTGTGGATGCAATTTGTGTTGTTCCAGTAGATCCATCAAGTCTTGAACCTGTATTGAAGCAGGCTCGTGAAGCAGGTATTGTTGTTGTTGCTCACGAAGGTGCTTCTTTACAAAATGTTGATTATGATATTGAAGCTTTTTCAAATGACAAATATGGCGCATTTATCATGGATAACTTAGCTGCAGCAATGGGGGAAGAAGGTCTATATACTACTATGGTTGGTCATGTTACAAATGCATCACATAATGAATGGGCTGATGGTGGTGTTAAACATCAGCTAGAGGCTTATCCTAATATGAAATTATTAGAAGAAGAACCAAGAGTTGAATCTGAAGATAACGGTGATGTTGCTTATCAAACAGCTAAAGAGTTACTTAAGAAGTATCCTGATTTAAAAGGAATTATGGGAACCTCTTCCTTTGACTCACCAGGTGTTGCAAGAGCCATTGATGAGTTAGGTCTTACAGGTAAAGTATTTACTGCTGGAACAGGATTACCTGCTGCAAATGCTGAAATACTAAAAAGTGGAGCTGTAAATGCATTGACATTATGGGACCCTGCTTTAGCAGGAAAAGCCATGTGTTCTCTAGCTGTTAAGATTCTTCGTGGTGAAGAGATAACAGATAATCTTGATTTAGGTGTGGAAGGATATAATAAAATGACATTTAAGCAAGATAGTAAAACTGTTATGGAAGGTCAAGGATGGATTGTAATTAATAAAGATAATGTGGACAGCTTTGGTTTCTAAGAAAGACATGTCATGCCTGGTCTTAAGAACAGGCATGACCCTTTATTATGATCTAGGATAGTTCATATTTTCTCACATAGAATTGTACTTTCCTAGCTCCAATAGAACTGGTCAAAGACCATTTTGTACTACAATTTAAGGTAACTTTATATAAGAAAGGAACTATACTATGGATCGTGTGCTAAAAGCTGTAGATATTAATAAGTCATTTACAGGCGTTCAAGCCCTAAAGGATGTTACCTTAGAGATTAAACCTGGTGAAATCCATTGTTTAGCAGGAGAGAATGGGAGCGGTAAATCTACTTTAATTAAAGTAATAGCAGGGGTCTATACACCTGATGATGGTCATATTGAATTTAGTGGACAATCTTATAGAAAAATCACACCTATTGATGCCATTCGTCATGGAGTTCAGGTCATTTATCAAGATTTTTCAATATTTCCCAATCTTTCAGTTATAGAGAATCTAGCCTTTAATACTGAATTAGCAAATAAACGGAAATTGGTGAATAAGAAGAAAATGCGGCAAATTGCCGAAGAAGCTATTGCGAAAATTGATTTCCAAGTAGATTTGGAAGCAAAGGTAGGAGATTTACCAGTGGCAAGTAAACAACTTATAGCCATTTCTCGTGCTTTAATGTTTAATGCCAAGTTGATTATTATGGACGAGCCTACCACAGCTTTAACTAGAAAAGAAGTTAATGCACTTTTTAATATTATTTTGAACCTAAAAAAGCAAGGTATAGCCATATTATTTGTTAGTCATAAATTAGATGAAGTATTTGAAATCGCAGAACGATTTACTATATTACGAAATGGGCAGCTAATTTTTACTGGAGAGAGAGAAGAGTTAAACCAAGATAAGTTCTCTTATTATATGACCGGGAGGAACTTTGAATCAACCTCATTTAGTTGTCAATACATAGATGATCAACCAATCCTAGAAGTAAAGAACCTTTCTCAGAGGGGGTATTTTAAAAATATCTCATTTTCTTTGAGGAAAGGTCAAATATTAGGAATAACTGGATTGCTGGGATCGGGGAGAACAGAGCTTGCCTTATCCCTATTTGGTATCAATCATATTGACTCAGGTACTATAAAAGTAGGTGGTGAAGAAGTTGAAATTGATAGTCCAATGATAGCTATGAGAAATAAAATCGGTTATGTACCGGAAGATCGATTAACAGAAGGACTATTTTTGAAAAGAAGCATTGGAGACAATATTATTATCTCTGAGATTGACTATCTCAAAAATAAATATTATCTGCTTGACAAGAAAAAGGTACTAAAAGAAATAGATAAATGGGTTGAAGAGTTATCCATTGCAACACCAGACCCTACCAATCCATGTAACACATTGTCAGGGGGAAATCAACAACGTATAGTTTTAGCGAAATGGCTTACCCTTGACTTGGATATTCTTATTCTCAATGGACCATCAGTAGGAGTAGATATTGGGTCGAAGTATGATATACATAATATTTTAAGAGAATTGGCCAACAAAGGTTTAGCTATCTTAATAATTTCTGATGATATTCCTGAAGTTCTTTCTCTATGTTCTGACGTATTAATAATGAAAAACGGTGAAATCGCTGCTTCTTTAAAAACATCAGAAACTAATGTGCAAGAACTTACGACCAGAATGATGTGAAAGGAGAAAGGGAATGCAGAGAAAAATAAAAAAGCTATTATGGCATAATGAGTTTTATATATTCCTGGTTATTCTTTTAATCAGTTTAGTCGTTCAATTACGATCAGGACAGTTTTATACCAGTAACAATATTGTTGACCTTATATCGGCGATGATTGTACCTGGCTTATTTGCAATAGGCGCATTTATGGTTCTAGTCTCAGGAGGAATAGATGTATCTTTCCCAGCACTAGCGTCATTGAGCGTGTATGCCACTACAAGAATTTTAGTGGACATCAACTTTCAAGGTGGTATTTGGTTACCAATCCTATTATGTATGATCTTTGGAGGTTTTTTAGGTGCAATTAATGGCTTATTAATTTCCAAGTTTAAGTTGCAACCACTGATTGTAACTCTAGGTGTAGCTAGTATATTTAAAGGTTTCATGCAAGGTGTACTAAAAAGTGTACAGATTTCGGTAATACCCAAAGGGATGTCTTCATTTGGAACAGCTTCACTTTTTGTTGTAAAGAATCAGGAATCAGGCTTAGCAGCTCGTATGCCTGTGGCAGTATTGGTACTAATTATAGTTCTTATCCTGACATACTTTATCCTTAATCATACCATGTATGGAAGAGGAATATATGCCATAGGGGGAAATGAAACAAGCGCTGAGCGCGCTGGTTTTAATGTAAAGAGAATTAAATTTACATTGTATATTCTAGTAGGTATAATATCAAGTTTAGCAGGTCTTATACGTGTTAGCATGATGACACAGATGCACCCAACTAATATGCTTGGAATGGAAATGATGATTATTGCAGGGGTTGTTTTAGGTGGTGTGGCTATAACTGGTGGTGCAGGAACTCTTATAGGTTGTATGCTAGGTACAATTTTAATCGTATTGGTTCAGAATTCGTTAATTCTTCTTGGTGTTCCAACTTTTTGGCAAGGGTTCTTTTTAGGTATGCTTATTATTTTGGGAACAGGGGTTAGTGCTTACAGAGTAAGACAAGCCAATAAACCTCAAAAATTCAAAGTACCAAGGGGGGCAGCAAATGAAGTTGAATTATAACAATACAAAGTCATTTCTGAGAAAAGATATATATATCACTAGATTAATCTTTCTTATGATTGTTTGGATGATATTCATGGCTATATTTAAGTTTGATAAGTTCTATACATTAATTAATTTTCAAACTATGGCGGCTCAGTTTCCTGAATTTGGGTTAATGGCTCTTGGCGTTATGTTATGCATGATTACAGGCGGCATAGATTTATCCGTTGTAGGCGTGGCGAATTTAGTAGCCATTGTTTCAGGGATAATACTGAAACAGTTTATTACAGTGAATGGTGAGTTACTTACTATAGCCATACCCTTGGTATTTTTAATAAGTATTGTACTGGGTGCTTTAGCAGGAGCACTTAACGGCTTCCTAGTTTCTGTTATACGTATTCCACCGATCTTAGCTACCCTAGGTTCTCTAGAGCTGTTTAGAGGTATTGGTATAATTCTAACAAAAGGTAAAGCCATTAGTGGTATACCCTTTGAATTCTCTGAAGCTATTACCCATAAGCTATTTGGCATTTTACCTAATCAATTATTAATTTTTCTTGTAGTAGTTTTACTAATAGCTTTTCTTATAAATAATACGGCCTATGGGAAAAAACTATATCTTACAGGAACAAATATTACAGCGGCTAAGTTCTCTGGTATTAGGACTAAGAGCGTACTTATAAAAACCTATATGATCTCCAGTATTTCTGCTGCACTTGCAGGCTTAATAATGCTTGCTAATTATAATTCCGCTAGAGCAGATTACGGGACAGTATATACGTTACAATGTGTTTTAATTGTTGTACTGGGTGGGGTTAATCCAGCTGGTGGAAAAGGGAAAGTAACAGGTGTTGTACTTGCTATTTGTGTCTTACAAATGTTGTCATCAGGTTTAAATCGTTTTCCGCAGATTAGTAGTTTTTACATCCCTTTAATTTGGGGTGGCGTCTTGATTACTGTAATGGTTATTAACTACTTTACTGAGAATTCTATTAAAGTATTCCGTGGTAAGATAAAAAAATTAATTGTAAATGGGGAGAAATTATGAAAACTGTTAAAGATAAATATGTATTAGTAGGTGCTGATTTTGCTGGATTTCCTTTAAAAGAAGCAGTTGTAGCGGACTTAAAAAAAAGAGGTTGGAAAGTTAAAGACATAGGAGTTTTAACTGAAGATGAAGAAGATCCAGAGATGTTTCACCGTATAGGTCTAAAAGTAGGTGCTAAAATCTCTGAAAGGGAGTTTGAAAGAGCTTTGCTCTTTTGTGGTACAGGTACAGGAATACATATCGCAGCTAGTAAATGTCCACATGTTCATGCAACAGTTGTTGAAAGTGTGGCAGCTGCCAAGAGAGCTATTACTGGAAATAATGTGAATGTACTTGCCATGGGTGCTTTCTATGTAGCTCCTCAAATGGGCATTGAGTGTGCACGTGCATTTCTTGAGAATAACCTAGGCAGCGGATGGGAGTATTGGGAGAACTTCTATGAGTTCCATAAGCTAGCATATGATGAGTTAGAGGCTTTCAACTACGAAGAGTTTAAAGCTAATAATTTTGAGGTTATTCGGCTAGGGGATGTAACATTAGAGCTAGATCTATAGTGTTTGTAGTGATGGAATGGATAAAACCAGTCATTCCATCACTATTTTTTATTTCCAAAAAAAATAAAATATTATTCTAAAAAGCAAGAATACCCTAAGTTGAATAAAAGTGGTACAATTTTTATATTCACCCGCACATTTCACATATCTTAATCGTTATACATACTGAAAGGAGGATTTCTTGTGTCTTTAGAGCTCGAAGATCAATATGAAAAAATATACAGGTACTGTTATTTCAAAGTTAAAAATGCACAGCTTGCGGAAGATTTAACACAGGAAACTTTCCTCAAGTTTTTCAGTCAAAACACCTACATAAACAGAGGCAAAACCCTTGCATATCTCTATACTATTTCAAGAAACTTGTGTATAGATGTCTATAAAAAGCAAGAATCACTACCTTTAGAAGATGATATCATTGCAAAAAGTGATATGGCAATTTACGAAGAAAAGCTAATCATTAGAGAAGCCATTAGTAGACTTCCACAAGACTTACAAGAGATCATTTTACTACGATTTGTAAATGAGTTATCTGTTATTGAAATAAGTAAAATAACAGAATTATCACGTTTTGCAGTATATCGAAAAATAAAAAATGCCTTAAGTAAGCTGAGGCTGTTTTTGAGTGAGGAGGATTTTTGTGAATAGAAAATTGAAATCATATATAAAAGATGCCTTTGAGGCACCTGGAACAACAAGAAAAAAAGAATTCTTAATGTCTATCAATTATCCTAAAGCAACTCACATGGATTTTATATTGCGCCAGGTAGGCTTTATTCGAAAAAGAGTATGGATAGTAGCATGTATTTTTCTTATAGCAGGACTGGTAGGTTTATATGACTACAAGGGAGACGGTACACTGAATATCATATGGATAGTATCCTCACTACTTCCTTTTGTAGCCCTTGTTGCAGTTACAGAGATAGTACGCAGTATGTCTTATCAGATGGAAGAACTAGAAATGAGTTGTAAACACACTTATGCAGATGTTGTACTCGTGCGTTTATGCATAGTTGGGGGTTATAACCTTGTTGTATTGGGGCTATTGTTATTATTGTTTTTATACAAGACCGATATCAGTATGATTCCTCTCGGTATGTATTTAGTTACACCTTTTTTGTTAACATGCTCCCTGTCACTTCTGATTCTCAATCATATACATTCGAGGGATACCATCTATGTTTGTGCTGGAATGGCTTCCTTTGTTAGTGTAATCAATAGCTTATTTACTATGCGGTATTTTGAAGTTATTGTAGGTAGATATTTAAAGCTTTGGAGTATGTTAATTTTAATATTGATTATTATTATAGCAAAACAAACAGTCAAATTTATAGAGAAAGCAGGGGAACTACAATGGAACTTTACATTGACCGATTAACGAAGCAATATAAGAATAAAATTGCTGTAGATAGAATTTCATTATCTTTAACTAAAGGTGTTTATGGACTTTTAGGGGCTAATGGAGCAGGAAAAACAACACTCATGCGTATGCTTTGTGGTGTTCTAAAACCTACAAGTGGTGAAGTGAAATTTAACAATATTGATGTAAGTCATGAAGATTACAGAGATGCTCTTGGTTATCTACCACAAGATTTTGGGTGTTATCCTGGATTTACAGCCATGGAATTTTTATGCTATATGGCAAGTCTAAAAGGCTTAACAAAGCAAAGAGCAAAGAAATCAGCAGTAGAACTTCTAGAACTAGTATCATTATCAGATGCATCAAAGAAAAAGATCAAAACTTACTCAGGAGGAATGAAACAACGTCTTGGCATTGCACAAGCTTTACTTAATAATCCTAAAATCTTAATTTTAGATGAGCCAACATCTGGACTTGATCCAAAAGAGCGGATACGATTTCGTAATCTAATCTCTCAACTTGGTAAGGATAGAATTGTACTCTTATCCACTCATATTGTGTCGGATGTTGAAAGTATTGCTAATAAGATTTTAATTATGAAAGATGGACAGATTATCGATAAAGGATCACTAGCAGAAATTATTAGAGACATTGAACATAAAATTTGGGAATGTAAGGTCGATAGTCAAAGTGCAGATAGAATGACCTCGGTCTATCCAGTTATTAACATTAGGCAGGAGAATAGTCATGTACATATACGCCTTGTTAGTGAAGAAAGACCTTGTGAAACAGCAACAAGTACGAGTGCGACGTTAGAGGATTTATACCTTTATCGTTTTAGTGAGGTGAATACATATGAATAGTTTTTTGGATTTAGTAGGATATGAGTATAAAAAAATATTTAAAAGAAAAAGTGTTACTGTTACATTAACTTTATCTCTGATTGTTACAATTTTTAGTTGTGCAGCTATTTTATTTGGTGATTACTATGTTGATGGAGAACCTTTTGAAAGTCATTATGAAGGGATGGTGAAGGAAAGGGCTTATGCACGTAACCTAGCAGGAAGAGAAATTGATACAGATTTGCTGCTGGAAACTGCCGAAGCATATAAAAAAGTACCACTTCAAGATCGGTATAGTGTTACTGAAGCATATCAAACTTACGCTCGTCCATACAGTGCTATACGAATGATAATAATGTCAGTTTATAATACGCGACTACATAAATTCGATATGAGTGCCCTCCAAAATTTAACAATAGAACAAGCTGATGATTTTTATAAATTAAGGTATAGTAAGTTAGTAGAGTCTATAAATAGCATGACTTTAAATGAAAGATCCAAAGCAAAGATTCTGACTTTAGATGAAGAAGTGAAAAAACCTTTTACATTTGATTATATAGATGGTTATCATAGGTTTCTTGTTATCATGTATACCACTGGTATGCTTGTATGCTTTGTTTCAGCCATTCTTCTAGCCCCTATTTTTGCTGGAGAATATACCAGTGGAACAGATCAATTATTATTGGCTTCAAAGCATGGTAAGAAAAAATTAATTTATGCAAAGCTCTTTTCAGGGATTACTGTCACATGTGGAATCTGCTTAATTTTAACAATGATTACTTATTTTGAGTGCATGATAATATATGGATTTGACGGGGGAGATGCTCCATTTCAGTTATCGGTACCCATGTGTGCATACCCATTGACAATGAGGCAGGTGGCATTATTACTTTCCATTAGTATTCTGTTTGCTAACATTTTCTCATCAGCCATTACATTATTCTTATCAGCAAAATTTAAATCACCCTTTGGGGTTATGATCATTATTAGTATCATAACGATCATGCCAATTTTTATAACAAAGCCTGATAACAATATATTTTTACATAATCTATTAAGTCTAATACCATCCAACATGATGGGCAGTTGGGCACTTATTACACCAATATTATATGAGTTACCTGGAATATCAGTCCTTCCCTACATTTTTATACCGATATTCGCTATTATAATCTCACTGATTTTATTACCCTTTGCTTATTACGGGTTCAGAAACCATCAGGTAGGCTAAAAAATAGTAGGTAAGATAATATTTATATGAGAGAGACTTTGTATTTGAAGAGTCTCTTTTTATTATCAAAATTATTTGTCTGACCCATACCTTTCTCCCTTCTCTAAACAGAACTTTTATTGACGTTTAATTCATAACATATTTCTTATATGTATATAATTAATGTGTTTTTGCTGATCCCCATATATAAATAACGCTTGTACAAATTATTGAATATAATGTAGTAACAAGCAAATCTTAGTATGAAAGGTGTTTTATTATGTCATTTCAATCCTTTGTATATGTTACAAATCAAAACGATAACAATGTATCAGTTATACGGTTATCGGATAATATGGTCATTAATACTGTACCTGTTGGTAATGCTCCTGGTAGAATATCAATAACTCCTAATGGGCAGTTTGCATATGTTATAAATCAAAACGGTAACAATGTATCAGTTATTCAGTTATCGGATAATATGGTCATTCAATCTATATCTGTTGGAAATGGCCCTTCTGGATTAGCAATAACACCAAATGGGCAGTTTGTATATGTTACAAATAGATCAGATGACACTGTATCAGTAATCCAAGTATCCACTAATATGGTGGTAGCGACTATACCTGTTGGAACGTTCCCTATAGAAGTAGCAATAACTCCTAATGGCCAGTTTGCATATGTCACTAATGCTTTTACTCATACTGTATCAGTAATACGTTTATCAGATAATATGGTCGTTCAAACTATAGCTGTGGGAACTGTTCCATTTGGTATAGCAATAACTCCTAATGGACAGTTCGCTTATGTTGGAAATCGATTGGACGATACTGTGTCAGTAATACGTTTATCAGATAATATGGTCATTCAGACTGTACCTGTTGGTGATGCTCCGACTGAATTTGCAATAACTCCCAATGGTCAATTTGCGTACGTAACTAATTCTTTTGACAACACTGTATCAGTAATACGATTATCAGATAATATGGTCGTCCAGACCATAATTGTCGGATCTTTCCCATTTGGTATAGCAATAACTCCAAGCGGACAATTTGCATACGTTGCTAATTTTAGCTCTGATAATGTATCTGTAATCCGTTTATCAGATAATATGGTCATTCAGACTGTACCCGTAGGTGATGGTCCAATAGGTATCGCAATTACTCCACCACCAGCTCCTATAGTTAATCCCTCTTTCGTTAAAGTCACAGTATCTAATATAGAGTTAACTGCCATTGTTCGTGATATCAACTAATTAGCTTATACAGGTAGCTCATTACAAAGTTATAGTAATATGCTGCTTGTATAATTCACTTATTAACCATTCCCATATAGTATCATTCTTACACTTCATAAATTTAGTCTTCAACAAACCAATACACTCTCTTAGAAAATTTAGACTACCATTAGCTATGATCTGTTTGGTTATATCACCTACAACTTTAGAACGATATATTTGTCTTATATTATAAAAATTTGATAAAAAACCGAATATTATATCAAGTTTCATGGGAAAAGTTCGATATATTAAATAGATGGGACATTTTTATTTACTAGGGGGAATGACTATGAAACTAAAAAACAAGCTTTTGATACCAGTTATTGTAATTGTTATTTTTTCAATAACGACCATTGCTTCATTTATTTTTGTTGGTGTTAAGGACAATTTGATCAGGCATATGATTGATTCACAGTTGAACAGCGAATTAAATACCCTTGATAATACCATAGAATCTAATGAGCAAGTCATAGTAACGATACAAAAAGCTTTAGATGACCAGAACATTGCCATTGCTAAATCAGTTTCTAATTTAATTAAAGAAAATCCTGATTATTATTTATCAGCGTATAGAATGAAAGCTTTAGCAAAAGAACTTCAGGTTGACGAAATACATGTAACTGATAGTGATGGTGTTTTAGTATCTGGTAATATCGAAGAGTTTTATGGTTTTGACTTTAAAACCACAGAACAAACTAAGCCTTTTCTTGAAATTCTTGATGATAAGAATTTTGTCTTAGCTCAAGAGCCAACAGAAAGAGGAACAGATAAAACTTTATTCCAATACATAGGTGTGGCAAGACAAGATCAGAAAGGAATTGTACAGATAGGTATTCGTCCAGAGGCAGTTGAGCAACTAGTAGCTGGAATTGAGATACAACAGCTTATAGAAGAAGTGCAGGTAGGCCAATCTGGTTATGCTTATGCAGTTGATCACAATGGTATAACAATAGCTCATAAGGATCCTAATAAAATAGGTGATGACATTACAGAGTTTGAATGGAGCCAGAATCTCTTCAATGATGAAGAGGGCAAATTTGAGTACACATATAATGGTGCTAATACATATGCAACATATAGAAATATTGGAGATAAAATTATTGTAGTGGTTTATCCAGAATCAGACTTTATAGGTGTTTATTATAAAATTATATCGCAAAGCTCCATTATTCTAATTATCACAGTTGTTTTAATTTACATTATCGTTTTCATGTTAATCAATAGACAAGTTATTAAGCCCATCAACTTTCTAATAAACAATATGAATAAAGTAGGTGATGGTGATTTAAATGTACATATTGAAGTTAAAAGTAAGGATGAAATAGGTACACTTAGTAGCAACTTTAATAAGATGATTGAAAGTATGAAGAACATGACTGTGAAAATCATTGATACAGTTAATCAGATTAATAGTTCTTCAGAACTCATATCAGAGTCAACAGAAGAAGTAACTATTTCAAGTGAAGAGGTTTCTAAAACGATTCAAGAGATAGCATTAGGGACAAATAAGTTAGCAGAAGAAAGTAGTATTAGTTTAGAAATAACAGATGGTCTTGCGAAGAAGATACAAGATATTACTGACAAACTTAAGATTACAGTAGAAAATACATATCACATAAAAGATAGAAATAAAATAGGGATTCTATCCATACAAGAACTTGAAAAACGATTTAAAGAAAATACTGAATCAACTATCACCGTAGCAAAAAGTGTCGATGACTTAGCTGATAAATCTAATTCAATCTTAACAATAATAGATACAATCAATTCTATATCCGAACAAATAAATCTATTGGCATTAAATGCAGCCATAGAAGCTGCTAGAGCAGGTGAACATGGTAGAGGCTTTGCAGTTGTCGCAGAAGAAGTGAGAAAACTGGCGGAAGATTCTAGTTCAGCCACTCATAACATACAACAGATCCTTGATGAAATTACGATTATTATCAATAATACAAATGATTATATGGATAATAATAGAGCTATTATTAAAGAAGTTGATAAGTCCATATTAGAAACTAGAAAGACTTCCAATGAAATAACCAAATCCATTAATCAATCTCACCAACAAATGGAGATGATTAAGGAAGATGTTGACGAAATAATAAAAAGTAAGGATCATACTTTGGTAGCTATCCAGAATATTTCAGCAGTATCTGAGGAATCAGCTGCAGCATCTGAACAAATCAGTGCATCAGCTGAGGAACAAACTGCAACCCTTGAAGAAATCGCTGACTCTATTCAAAATTTAGATCAGGTTATAAACGAATTATCTGATTTAGTAAGTATCTATAAAATATAAAGTAGGTAGAATATTTATAGTTGAATGTTAAAAAAATTGAGTTACCAACAATAAATTATATGCTAAAATAATACTTATGAATCTTTCATGAGATGCAAAATGCGCGGATAAATCCTTTATCCGTGCATTTTACTATCTTATAGAAGGTAGTCACCAGTGCTAATCTGGAATATTATGACGTTAACTAGGGTTTATGGAAAGATGATTCACATTATATTATAATAGAACTTATAACCCATATAGAGTGGGGTGGTTTAGGGGGAGGGAGCATAATGAAGGTTAAAATGAGCATTAAGATGAAATATGTGTGTGCCACCTTAGCCGTTTTTATATCTTTTTCTATCTTTATGATCATATTGTGGTCTAGAATCACGTCTAACTATGCAGAAGAGGTTGCAATCGTCTATGCAAATGATATCTTAGTTAAATCCAATAATTCACTGGAAGATATATTAAAGGATGTCTATTCTGTTACTACCATTATCGCTTTGGACCAAGATACCATCATTAATGCCATGGACACCGAAACTGATTTGGATGGCGTAAGTTATATTAATCAAACAAAAGAAGTTAGAAATCTATTAAGTTATCTAAGTGCTTTTAAACCCTATATTCATGGGATGATGGTGTTTAATCATGAAGGTGAATACTATACAACAGGAACGATAATGCCCCTAGATGAATTGAAGAGTCAAGAATGGTACATAGATATTGCAGTTAGCGATACAAATAAAATTATTATTAATCCCCATAATTATGATATTTACCTTAACGATACAAAGAGTTATAAGAATAAAGTGATAACAATTGCCAGACCAATTACGAATTATAAAGGTAAACTGGGTTATGTTATTGCAGATATAAAATGCGATAGTCTTATTAATGAGATCAATAATAATTTAGAGTCATTGGGATCCTATTTGATTATCGATGAAAAGAATAATGAGTATGTATTGGAAACCACTGAAAATAGAATCTTAGAAGAGCAGGATATAGATAAAATTAAGAGTAATCTCGTGGAGCAACAAGGAAACTTTTCAGTAGAATTAGGAAATCAAGAATACCTCATACTTTATGAAAAATTCGACTTTGTGAATTGGACATCCATATATCTGATTCCAAAAGATATTTTACTTCAAAAGTTTAATGAAGGAAAAGAACTGGCTAGTCTCTTTTCCATAATGATTAGTGTTGTTGGAGTTTGTATTATCTATATCATCTCTTATATCCTCACAAAAAATATCTCAAAGCTCAATAAAGCCATGACACAAATAGATAAAGATAATCTGGATGTAGTTGTAACTATTCAATCCAAGGATGAAGTAGGTGAGTTAGCCAATCAATTTAATTTATTAACTGCAAGAGTACAACGATTAATTAATCAGATAAAGATTAGTGAGCGCTTAAAAACCAAGTCAGAAATTAAAGCTTTGCAATCTCAGATTAATCCACATTTCTTAATGAATACGTTGAACACCATCAAGTTTTTATCCGTTATGCAAGGAGCTAAGAATATAACACAAGTAAGTGATGGTTTATCTTCACTCATGCACATGTACTTGGACCAGCGTCATCTGATCAGCATACATGAAGAAATAGGCTACTTACAAAGTTACCTAGATATACAGAGTTATAAATATCATGATCAATTCAATTTTAAAATTCATATGGAGGATGAAATACAAAACTTCAAGATATTGAAGTTAATCATTCAACCTCTTGTAGAGAATTCATTAGTGCATGGTTTACAGTGTTTAGAATATAAGGGTGTCGTTATTACTAAGATTTATCGAGAAAATGATACGTTAAAAATCAGTGTACAGGATAACGGTAGGGGGATGACGGAACAACAGCTCATGACATTATATAGAGAAAAGGATGATTCGAAAAGTATTGGTATTTATAATGTAATGACTAGAATCAAGTTAAACTATGGAGAAGATTTTGGGATCAAATATGAAAGCCAGCCTTTTAGTCATACAATTGCAGAAATAACATTGCCTTTAATTGAGGGGGAAGAAGAAAATGACTAAGTTATTAAATGTTATGATTGTTGATGATGATTATCTTATTAGGGCACATATTAAAAGCCTTCTTAATCAAAAAGCTGAAGAGTTTATTTTAATTGGAGAAGCTAGTAATGGGTATGAGGCATTGAGGCTCTTAAAACGACTAGCTCCAGATATCATTATATCAGATATTAGAATGCCACAAATGGATGGAATAACCCTACAAAACAAATTAGCTGAAGCAGAATTTAAGGGCGAGTTAATTATGTTAAGTAACTATGATGATTTTGAATATGTAAAAGAATCTTTAAAAAAAGGTGCGTTAGATTATTTACTAAAGCATCAATTGAATGAGTTAACATTAATTAATGCACTGAGTAAGGCTAGAGAAGTTTATGCGAAAAAGCGAAGTTCTATTGTGTTAAGAAGCAGTATTGCAACAGATTTGAATATATTGAAGAGTAGATTAATGAATAAGATCCTAACAGGCAGTTACAAGCATTTGGAAGAAGCTAAGCAAGATATTGAAGCTCTTGGGCTTTATATGCAGCTAAATAGAGTGGTTATTATTGTTTTTTCTATAACAGAAGGTTCAACTATCGGTAGTGAAGGAGTTCGAGACCAATCACTAATAGAGTTTTCTATACTTAATATCGTTACAGATATTTTAGATGAGAATAAAAATGGATTTATTAGTCAGGTAGAGCCAAAAAAATATGCTGTACTCTTATCACTAAGGGAAGTATGGAGTGAAAATAGTGTTTATAAAAGTATCAATAGTCTTATGCAAAAAATAGCCTTTTGTATGAAAAAATATTTAAATATTGGAGCAAAATTTTCTTATTCGTCCATTCATCATAATTTGTTGAGTATCAATAAAGAATACGACATGTTAGTTATGCAGTTAGAGAAGCAGATTTATACTGAAGATAAGTATGTCATGAATCCTATAAAATCAACTGATCATGATGGATTATATGGAATCTCCTTGAAAGAGGAGACGCGGCTGATAGAGTTTGTTGAATCAGGTAAGGAAGAGGAATTGAGGGCATGTATGGATGAAATCTTCTCAGAATTAAAAACTTATACGCTATTAAGAGAGGATTATACAATACTAGTGAACGAGTTAGTAGGGGTTTTACTAAGAGTTTGTAAAAGAAATGAATCTTATCTCACAAAGGAAACAAGAGAGTATGTTAAAAATAAGTTGAGTAAAATCAACACTTTAGAGATAGTTGAAAAGCTACAAGAGAGATTATTAGATTTATACATCTATATTGCTAATGAGATTGCTTGTGATAGTATGTCAGCATATTCAGGACATGTAAAAAAGACAATTAAGTATATCAAGGAGAATTTTAAACAGGATATATCACTAGATACTGCTGCTAAAGACACCAATATTAGTTCGGTATATTTAAGTCGCTTGTTTAAGAATGAAGTTGGTGTGGGATTCTCAGAGTATTTGCAACATTATCGACTCAATAAAGCTAAGACCTTATTATTAAATAAGATGAACATAAAAGAAGCAGCTATGGAGAGTGGTTTTAGAAATTACACCTACTTTTTGAGCTTATTCAAGAAGAAAACAGGTTTTACACCGACGGCATATATCCAGCAAGGTAGGACTACTGATTAAAAAATTGTAGTGTTAAGTTGAAAATTTATATTTTTTGAGTATTCTATTTTTTATAAAATTTATTTAGAGTTAAGGCTCAAATAAATTTAGGAGGGTTATATATGAAGTGGAATTTTAAAAAAGCTATTAGTATGTTTCTTATTACAATAATGATGTTGACATTTGTTGCATGTGATCAGAGAGATACAGTAGCTGAAGAGGGAAATGCATCAACCACGGAAGTAAAAAGAAACTCTAGTGTTAAAGAGGATAAAAAGGATGAAAGTCCAGAAGAAATTGAAACATTTTCTGTTCTAATGTTCACTGAATGGTATAAAAAAGGGTGGGAAGCTGTAGAAGCTGAAATAGAAGATAATGCAGAGAGTTTAGGGTTTAAGTTAGAAATTGAAAAGATAGCCGGTAGCCAACAGGGTGATCAAATTATGAAGACCAGGTTTGCAGCAGGAGAGTACCCAGATTTTTTTGAATATCAAAGTGCTTATGATGTAGAGATGAAACTTGGTGGCCGTCAACAAATACAAGATATCAGTGGTGATTGGGTTGAAAATTTTGATTCAGCACTTTTAGGATCACAGTTCTACTCCTATGATGATACGATTGTAGGGATGCCAATTGACCCAGCTGTTCTTGTTGGAACTTTTTATAATAAGAAAGTTTTTGAAGAAGTAGGTGTTGAAGTACCTACTAGCTGGGAAGAGTTAATGGCTGTTTGCGAAGAAATCAAACAAGCAGGGAAAGTTCCATTTTATTACCCAGGAAAAGATACGTGGGCTCTAACCATGGTACTGAATGAAGGATTTATTAGAGAATATGCTGTTACGCCTGAAAAGGAACTCTATGAAAAGCTTAACAGTAATCAGCTTCATTTCTCTGAATTAGAACTTTTGAAAGATGCGTTAGTAAAAGATAAGAGCATTATCGATAAAGGATATGTTCAACCAGCTTTTTTATCTGGAACCTATGATGAGGAACAGAAGGCTTTAGCTAATGGCGATGTAGCTATGATTTTCCAAGGAACATGGGTCATGGATGAAATCAATAAGAAATTCCCAGATCAAGCAACTGATATCGGTGCTTTTGCCATTCCATTTGAAGATGAAGGACGTAGTAGTCAATTTGCTCCATTCGCATTTATGATGACCGCTGGTTGTGATAAAGATGCTGGAATGAATGTCATTGAATACTTAGGTTCTAAAGATACTCAACAACTATTTGCTGATAATCAACCTGGATTATGGACTTGTAAAGGAGTAACATCAGACTTACTGCCTGCCGTTGCAGATATGAAAAAATGGCAAGACGAAGGTAAGGTTAATATATGGTATGGCAATCAATTTAAGTATCCATCTCCTCCATTTGATATTTATATCCAAGATTACTTTGCTGGTGGTAGGGAAGTAGAAGAAATTTTTACAGCTGCAGATATCGAGTATGGTAAGACAGCAAAAGCAAGTGGAGATCCTAACTGGAAATAGATGACGAAAGAGATTGGTTAGTTTTATAACTAACCAATTTATTTCCCTGACTTAATTATCATATGAAAGGATTTGAATAGGAGTGGATTATTTAAGTAAAAGACGGTACCCTTTATACATGCTAATACCGGGAGTATTATTGTTAACAGTGTTTTTTATATTACCTAGTATACAAATGCTAGCATATTCATTTACTTATTGGGATATATTTACTACACGGTGGGCAGGGGTAGAAAATTTTAAGAATCTATTTGTAGATGGTGGCTTAATCTATTCAATTAAGAATACATTTACATTTGCATTTATTACAACATTTTTTAAAGTAATCAACGGCTTGGTTTTAGCAATTTTTTTAAATCAAAAACTAAGAACGCGCAATTATTTAAGAACTGTTTTTTTTATGCCTGCAATTTTGAATACAGTAGCGGTAGGTCTCATTTTTTCTGCTATATTTCATCCTATAACAGGTTTACTCAATGAATCTTTAAGGTTCATTGGATTAGATTTTCTCGTAAGAGAGTGGTTAACCGATCCAAGTATTGCCATTTATTCAGTATCCTTTGTAGAAATATGGCAATGGACAGGATTCAACATGGTCATTCTTTTAGCTGGCTTACAAACAATTGATAAGCAATACTATGAAGCGGCTGATATAGATGGTGCTAGTGAATTTATGAAATTTAAACATATTACGTTACCTCTTATTATGCCTGCATTAAATAATGCCATAGTGGTCAGTCTAATTGGTGGATTGAAAGTATTTGGTATTATACAGGCTACAACAGGTGGAGGACCTGGAAGATCTACAGAAGTTTTTGCAACATTAATCTATAGATCTTTTGCATCTGGTAGGTATGGTGAAGCTTGCGCTGCCACTCTCATTCAAAGTATTATCATTGCAATCATCTCATTAAGCGTACATTCATATCTTAGAAAGAAGGAAATAGAATTATGATGGCAAGAAAGAAAAAATACTTCATATCCGAAATTATATGTATTCTTTTGAGTTTCTCAGTTTTATTACCAGTTTACATGTTAGTCATCAATTCTTTTAAAGATGCAGCTTCTGCTGCAGAGATGAGGTTAACGTTGCCAAAGGAGTGGCTTATAGTAGCTAACTACACTGAATTAATTAAGGAAATCAACTTATTAAAAACATTTACTAATAGTGTTTTCATATCTGTTATCACAGTAACTATTGTTATCATTACCTCAGGGATGGCTGCATTTATTGTTCAGAGAAGGAAAACTGCTTTAGTACAAAATATTTATAAAATCATCAGTTTAGCATTAATCATACCCCCATCAATGGTGAATATATATTTTTTAGCTCAGAAATTGCAACTGACGAGTGGGTTTATGGGCATTATTCTCGTATTAAGTACATTAAACTTTGCCATAGCCACATTCTTATACGTAGGCTTTTATAAAAGTATACCTATGGAGTTAGATGAATCAGCAGTGATGGATGGATGCAGTCCATTGAAGTTATTTTTTAAGATTATTTTTCCTTTATTGAAGCCCATTACAATTACTGTACTTATTATAACGTTTATGGCGGTTTGGAATGATTTTAATGCATCTATATTTTTCTTAAATAATCCTAAAAAATATACGATGGTTATGACTGCTTATTTCTTCTTTGGTCAAAAGGCATCCGATTGGCATTTAGTCTTTGCAGATGTACTACTAACTTCTTTACCGGTTGTATTATTATACTTTTTCTTGCAAAAGCAAGTTTTATCAGGTATGACGTCAGGAGCGGTAAAGGGATAATTACTTATCGATTATCCCGACTTTTGTTTCTGTATTCAAGAGGTGTAGAGCCAACCTTAGTTTTGAACATCTTATCAAAATAGTTAATATTACAGAATCCAGTCAATTCAGCTACAACAGCAATTGATTTTTGAGTATCTCTAAGTAGTTTAATGGCTGCATTGATTCTAATCCGATTAATGTATGCCATAGGTGTTTCCTCTGTTACTTTCTTGAAATACCTTGTGAAATGAGATGGACTCATAGTAACTAATTGACATAGATCCTTTGTATATATTTTCTCATTAAAATGACAATCGATATAATCTAACACAGGTTTTAAGGCCATAAAGTCATGGGCAAGCTTAGTAAATTGCTCATGACCTATTATGTCGTTTTTATAGTACCTTATTAATGAAGAAACAATTCTATAAACATAGGCTTTAATAGACATTTCAAACATGATATCTTGATGAGTAAATTCTGTGAAAGCACCTTCTATACATTCATTCAATACTTGCCATAGAACATGTGAAGATTGAATATGATTCTCCATCTTTTTAGTCGTAGCAAATATAGAATAAATATGGCTTGTATCATATCTTTCAATGACATTTGATAAATAAGACCTATCGAATACCATTCCCATAATTGAAGCCTTAGAGTCTGAAACTGAATAGACAGAATGCATACGTCGGCTGCTGATATAGATAATATCTCCTTCTGTAGCTAAAAAATGATTTTGATCAATATTAATAGCTACTTTACCATTCAGTACTTTGATAAATTCTATGTGTTCATGCCAATGAGGATGAACAAGGCAATCTTTATCCTTTTGAATGGTCATTCTAAAAAATTGCTCATCTTTTTCTTGAATCTTCTCCATAATATACCTCTTATTGTAGTATTAATTGCCCATATTATATCAAAGTCATATACAAAAAGCAAAATAATATAAATTTTAAGCATGATCATTTATATGAAAAGGCTTTTTGATATTTTATAATGACTGTATTCAATGAATCAGAACTATCGAAAGAGAGGTATACTTATGAACTTACCTAATATTTGGGGTCCAGGAAGTCTGTTTGCTTTTTCAGGATTAGAAGGAGAAAATACTTATAAAAATAGTTTAGTAGGAACGCTGTCTGCTGATGGAATAGGGG
This sequence comes from Vallitalea okinawensis, assembly GCF_002964605.1. NCBI lineage: Bacteria > Bacillati > Bacillota > Clostridia > Lachnospirales > Vallitaleaceae > Vallitalea > Vallitalea okinawensis. The sequence continues at coordinate 864,428 of NZ_PQDH01000002.1, read as the reverse complement.
TTACTTTTCATACAAAGACGAGAAGACAGCTGAGATTTGGATTAAAGAACATTAGAGATATCCATTACGAATTAGTTGCTTCAGATATGATTAAAGCACAGTTACAGGAGAAGATTACGAAAGTAGAAAAAGAGCTTGTGTTAGCATTCTATTCTCAAGATACAGTAGTCGGTATCACTACACCAGCAGCAGCTCCTTACATATTTGCAGATGGCGATGTACAATTAGAGTACCAAGACGATATGACCGTTATCTCTATTGATGAAGAGTATACTGTTTTAGTGAAAGATCAGTCAAATGATTGCATCAAGTATGCTTTTTCATATAGCAATCAATCAAAAGAAGATGCCATAGAGAAGGCGAAATCCGCATTGCTTGTTGAAGTAGATGGGGTCGTTGCTGACAAGTTAAGCTTCTTCTATCAACTTCCAAATTTTGAGGTGTTAGATGAATCTATAGAGCGTGCTGTGTATAAGTGCTATTCAGTAATGAAAACTCAAGTCTACACACCAGAAGGAATATTCAAAACTCGTCATACTACTCCGGATCGTTTACCACACAAAAAAGTGTGGCTTTGGGATTCTGTATTTCATAGTATAGGAAACAAGTTTATCTCTAAGGAACTTGCCTATGATAGCATTAAAGCTGTTTTAGATATGCAGAAAGAAGATGGCTTTATACCTCATATGGCAACACCTTATGATCATTCAGATATTACACAACCTCCAATAATTGCTTATGGTATTTTTGAACTCTACCAATTTACAGATAAAAAAAATATTCTGGAAGAGACATACGATCAACTTAAGAAATATCTACACTGGAATATGGAGAAGCGAGATAGTAATAAGAATAACCTTTTTGAATGGCTCATAGAAAATGATGATAAGTGTAGATGTGGTGAGTCTGGCATGGATAACTCACCAAGATTCGATGATGTCACATTAATGGAGTGCATTGATTTTTCATGCTTTATGGCTAAAGAAGCTAACACTATGGCTAAAATTGCTGGTGTATTAGGTTTAGAAGATGATCAGCAATACTGGACAGAACTATTCAATAGTATTAAAGAAGCTGTTAACAAACACCTTTGGGATGAAGAAGATCATTTTTACTATGATAAAATTATAGCTGATGGGCAGTTTAAGAAGGTAAAGGCTGTATCTTCTTTTTTACCGTTGTTTGCAGGTGTTTGTGAACCCCCACATGCCGAATGGTTAGTGAAGCATCTAGAGGATGTTAATGAATTTAATACAACATTCCCTATTCCTAGTATATCTTTAGATGACCCTACCTTTGGTACAGATATGTGGAGAGGTCCAGTGTGGATCAATTATAACTATATGATTATCAAAGGGTTAAAAGATTATGGTTATAACAAGCTAGCCGATGAAATTTTGAAAAAAACAATAGAGATAATGACCCAATGGTACTTACATGATGGGGTTATTTATGAATTTTATGATTCAACAAATACAGTATCACCTTGTCAACTATATAGAAAAGGACCTGCAATAGAACCCTACGACTTTAGAATTAGGTATCAGAGTATTAGGGATTATGGTTGGTCATGCACACTATTCCCAGTTATGGTTATGGAATACGCATTAATGAGATAGATATGATAAACCATGCTGATAATTAATGATTAGCATGGTTTTGACTTTAGATAATGTATTAATTAACAAATAGTTTAAAATTTAATAACAAAAATTTCATATTGATTTGGTACTTTTATCTTAGTAGACGAAAGGATGAAGATAATGTATAACCGTATAGATTATCAAATAGACCAATTAATCATATATGAATTTGAAAATATATTAAAAAAAGAGTTAGTTAATACCTACTTTCAATCCATTGTCAATCTACAAACGGGTGGTGTCATTGGTTATGAAGCGACTAGCAGAGGACCAGAAGGGTCTAAACTCTTTAGTCCATTAACGTTATTAAGCCTAGCAGATCAATTAAATAAAGGATGGGAACTAGAACTCTTATTTCGAACAAAGGCATTAGAGAAGGCTCAAAATCTCCATAAAGACAAATTACTCTTTATAAATGTGGATCCTAAAATTATGAACGATCCTAACTTTAAAAAGGGTTTTACGAAAGAATACATAAAGCAAATGGACTTAAAACCCTCATCCATTGTTTTTGAAATAACTGAAAGGACTGCTATAGAGGATTATAAAAGTTTTACCAATATACTGAATCATTATAAAAATCAAGGTTATAATATAGCCATAGATGATATGGGTGCGGGTTATTCTGGATTAAAGACTCTCAATGAAACACGGCCTAGATTTATAAAAATGGATATGGATCTCATAAGGGATATTGATAAAGATGACTTTAAATACGCATTAATAAAAGCGTTTGTTGATTTATCAAAAGCTACTCAATTTCAAGTTATTGCAGAAGGTATTGAAACAAAAGAAGAGTTAATGACATTAATTGAGTTAGGTGTTCATGGTGGTCAAGGTTACTACTTGCAAAGACCAATGTTGTCAATGAAAGATATTCACCATAGCGTGAGAGAAGAGATTCAAAGTTATAATTATACCCAATCCCTTAAGGAAATGGGACAATATTTATCATAATAGTAGGAAAGATCTAGACAGGGGAAGAAACCCTGTTTTTTTGATATAAAAACTTAAATAGTATTGGCCTATCATGGGAAAATAGATAGTGAATAAATAGTGAGGATTAATTTGAATTAAATATGGACATAAAGTATAGTTTGTGCTATATTGGTTAACTAAATACGTAAGGGGCTGATAGTATGCATATACACGATATAAGAGATAAATTGAATAGTAGTGAGTACAAATTTTTAAGAGAACATAGAGATTTAGGCAGTAATATAATTTTATTAACATTAGGTGGAAGCTATGCATACGGCACCAATGTGGAGACAAGTGATCTAGATATTAGAGGTGTTGCACTAAATAAACCAGAAGAATTGCTAGGGTTATCTCATTTTGAGCAATTTACTGATGAAGCAACCGATACCACCATATATTCATTAAAGAAGATTGTCACACTATTATTAAACTGTAATCCTAATACCATAGAAATTCTAGGGACTAAACCTGAGCATATATTTACGATATCTGAGGAAGGTAAGCTTTTACGGGATAACATAGATTTATTCTTATCTCAAAAGTGTATACACTCTTTTGGAGGGTATGCTACTGCACAGTTAAGAAGATTACAAAATGCTTTGGCTAGAGATAGCTATCCTCAAGCAGAAAAAGAGAAACACATACTGGGTAGTATCAAAAATCAAATGTATCATTTGAAAAGTAATTATAAGACCTTTACTGATGAGAATATTAGGTTATATATGGACACCAGTAATCGACCCGATTTTGAAGAAGAAATTTTTATGGATATACAGCTTACCCATTATCCATTACGTGATTTTAAAGATATCTATAGTGAAATGCATAATGTAGTCAAGGACTATAATAAATTGAATCATAGAAATAATAAAAAGACAGAAAAAAAGTTATTTAAGCATGCCATGCATCTCATCAGACTCTATTTAATGTTAATTGATATTCTTGAGGGCAAGGGAATTAATACGTATCGAGAAAAAGATAGAGGTTTATTAATGGGTATTAGAAATGGCAGTTATACCTATTCTCAGATATTTGAAATGGTTGATGATTTTGAAAAGCAAATAGAGTATGCTAGAGTTCATACCACTTTACCAGAAGATTATGATTTCAAGAAGGTTGAAGAATTAGTTATGGCAATCAATGAACTAAGTCTGAAGAAGGTGAGGAAATGACTAAAGATACATTACGTCATGAGTTGAATAAGATTTTGATATCCAATCGGCCTAGTCATGGAATTAGAAGAATAATGGATGATGGTACGTACACAATGTATGGTCTAGACGAAATAGCAAAGTGTAAAGGCTTTCAACAAAATAATCCTCATCATGACAAAGATGTTTTTGAGCATATTATGACTGTTCTTGATCTAGTGGAGCCCAAATTAGAATTAAGATTAGCTGCTTTATTTCATGATATGGGTAAACCAGAAACCTATACAAAAGATGAAAAAGGTGTAGGTCATTTTTATACGCATCATAAAGTATCTGCAAAGATTTGCAGAGAGGTCATGACCCAACTTAATTATTCAAAACAAGAAATTGACTATGTTAGTGAATTAGTCTATTGGCATATGATTAAACATAACACTATAAAAACCAAAACAATTAGAAAGTTTATCAAGAATATTGGTGATGACAAACTGGAGGACTTATTCAAGCTTCAAAGAGCAGATATTTCAGGAGGAAAGCCACCACATAATTATGAACAAGTAGATGTTCTGCAGAATAAGTGTAATGAAGTCATCCATTCAACTCCGCCCTTATCCATCAAAGATTTAGAGGTTGATGGACATGATATGATGATCTTAGGTTATAAAGGTAGTGATATAGGGAAGTGTTTGAACTATTTATTAGATATAGTTATAAAAGATGACGATAAGAATGAAAAAGAAGCATTAATTGATTTAGCTAAGAAATTTAAGGAGAATTAAAATGATTGAGTTAAGTGGAAAATATACAACGGCAAAAGTATTTACAGATAACATTGAGGAGGAGGCTAGTAACCAAATCATTGAATTATGTAATCAAGAGTTTACAAGCAATGCACAAGTTAGAATTATGCCAGATTGTCATAGTGGTAAAGGATGCGTCATTGGATTTACAATGAATATTCAGGATAAGATTGTTCCCAATTTAGTTGGTGTTGATATTGGTTGTGGTATGCTTACCATTTCATTAGGTCAAATGGATCTAGATCTTGAGAGTGTTGATAATTATATTAGAAAAGAGATTCCTAGTGGTTTTAATATTAACCTCAATCCAAAGACAGACTATAAATCGATGATCGAGAGCTTATATTGTTTTAGAGAAATTCCTAAATCATCAAGAGAATTTAATAGAGCTATTGGTAGTCTTGGTGGAGGGAATCACTTTATCGAAATCAATCAAGACAAGGAGAACAATAGGTACTTAGTGTTACATAGTGGTAGTAGAAATTTAGGGTTGCAAGTTGCCTCATACTATCAGAATAAGGCCTATGCTTATCATAGCGGACTAAATGATGAATTTGAAAAAGAAAAGCAAGAACTCATTCAAACTTATAAGGAGGAAGGAAGAAGAAAAGAGATTCAGAAAGCATTAAAAGAGTTAATGAAGCAACATAAAAAAGAAAGTAAAATACCAAGAGATTTATGTTACCTGGAAGGACAATTGATGGAGGATTATTTACATGATATGCATATCGTGCAGCAATATGCTGAGCTCAATAGAGAGGTTATGGGAAGAAGAATAGTTGAGGAATGTATAGGGTTAGAGTACGATAGGTTAGATAAGTTCCAAACCATTCATAACTATATCGATATGAAGGATTATACTCTCAGAAAAGGTGCTATATCGGCTAAAAAAGGTGAAAAGGTATTAATTCCAATGAATATGAGAGATGGATCTTTGATAGGTGTTGGAAAGGGGAGTAAGGAGTGGAATTGTTCGGCACCACATGGTGCAGGTAGATTAATGAGTCGCTCAAAAGCTAAAGAGGTTTTAAGTCTGGAGGAGTTTCAAGATACCATGAAAGATATCTATACGACATCAGTGAAACTAACGACTCTTGATGAAGCACCAATGGCCTATAAACCGATGAAAGAGATCATTGATAATATTGACGATACAGTAGAAATTGTTGATATAATCAAACCTATTTATAACTTTAAGGCTAATTAATTGTATACAAATAATAGTAAATGGGTTATAATAGTTGTCTGTAAGGGATTGGATGAATTCTGGTGGATTCAGGAGACTTCAAATCTTTTTTCGGGTGCTAAGACCATCCGAGGTAGGTTCGATTCCTACCCTTTCCCGCCAATATAACAATGATAATATCCAATGAGTTCATTGGATGAAAAATACAGGAGGTGGACTATTGTGGCAGATGGAGATAGAATTCGTTTAACTCAGATGTCTTCTAAAGCTGGCTGAGCTAGTAAATTAAGTCCACAGGACTTGACGCAAGTCTTGCGTCATTTGAAAACTAAAGAAAACAAATTAGATCCCAATTTAATTGTAGGATTAGACACATCAGATGATGCTGGTGTTTACAAAATAAAAGATGATTATGCGCTTATACAGACCTTGGATTTTTTCACACCTGTTGTTGATGATCCCTATATATTTGGACAGATTGCTGCAACGAATGCCTTAAGTGATGTCTATGCTATGGGAGGAACACCCCTTACTGCTATGAACATAGCTTGTTTTGCCACATGCCTTGAACCAGAAGTTTTGGCTGAAATTCTAAGAGGTGGTGCTGACAAAATCAGTGAATCAGGAGCAGTTCTTGTTGGTGGACATACCGTTACAGATAATGAAGTGAAATATGGGTTATCCGTTACAGGATATATTCATCCTAATCAGGTTTTAACCAATTCAGGTGCTAAAGAGTCTGATGTTCTTGTTTTAACAAAGCCTATTGGTACTGGCATACTAACCACAGCATTAAAAAAAGGTTTAATCTCTGAAGATGAGCTTGAAGAAGCTGTTATAAGTATGCGTACTTTAAATAAAGGTGCAGCCATTGCTATGGAAAAGGTTGGTGTCCATGCTTGTACAGATATCACTGGATTCGGCTTAATAGGTCACGTTTATGAATTAGCTAGTGGTAGTGGTATAAAAGTAAAAATTGATTCATCACAAGTACCTCTTTTCAAGAAAACCATAGAGTTGATTGAAGAAAAAGCTGTCCCAGGTGGTGCAAGATCTAACACCAAACACTTTGGTAAATGGGTTTCTGTTAAAGAGCATGTGTCTGATAATCTTAGAACAGCTCTCTACGATCCCCAGACATCTGGAGGACTGTTAATAGCTGTTTCAAAAGATAAAGTAGATCATTTAGTTAATGAGCTAGAAACACAAGCATGTCTTTGTGCAAGTGTTATCGGTGAAGTTATAAAAAAGGATGAAAAGAATGTATATATAGAAATAAGTTAGAGAGGGAGAAATACCCTCTTTTTTTTGGTATAGGAAAGTACTGCGTTTTGCTCGCAAGAAACCATACTTTCCTATCTCCAGTTTAAATGTGGCATTAGCCACTTTTGTACTTTTAGCTAAAAAAAGATTAGTTTTAAGGAGAAGCCTATGAAAGAGCAATTAAGGAATATCCCCTCAGTCAATGAGCTTTTAGAATCATCGCAGATAAGCAGATTATTAAAAGATCATGATAGGGTTACATTAAAAGCCATTATTATCGAAAAAATTAACCTTTTGAGAGAAGAGATTGTCTTCTCTAACCCTGCTAAGACACATGTATTGACCAAGGAGGAAATCAAGAGTCAGCTCATCAATCAGCTTGATGAAGAGCTTGCATTAAAAGAGAGAAAGAGAATACAGAAGGTTATCAATGCAACAGGTATTGTTCTTCATACGAATTTGGGAAGAGCACCACTACCTAAAAAAGCTATTGAGAAGATAAGAGACACTGTCAGTGGCTATTGTAACCTAGAATATGATTTGATCCAAGGGGAACGAGGCTCTAGGTATGAAAGTGTTGAGGAACTTATTACTGAATTAACCGGTGCAGAAAGCGCTCTGATTGTCAATAATAATGCAGCAGCAGTCTTTCTATGTCTTCATACATTGGCTAGTGAAAAGGAAGTGATTGTTTCTAGATCTGAACAGGTGGAGATTGGTGGAAGCTTCCGCATTCCAGATATCATTAACAGAAGCGGTGCTAAGATGATCGAGGTTGGAACAACTAACAAAACATACATTAAAGATTATGAAGATGCCGTGACTGAAAATACAAGTGTATTCCTTAAGGTTCATAAGAGTAACTATAAGATAGAGGGGTTTACAAGAGAGGTTCAGGGGAAAGAATTGGTGGACCTAGCAAAGATGAATGATGTGATTGTCATGGAAGATGTAGGTAGCGGCGTGCTTATTGACTTATCAGAATACAACTTACCCTATGAACCGACAGTATGTCATTTGGTTAGTGAAGGGATAGATATAGTAACTTTTAGTGGGGATAAGTTATTAGGTGGTCCTCAAGCTGGCATAATTGTTGGTAGAAGAGAATTAATTGGTAGAATCAAAGGCAATCCACTTACACGTATGGTTCGTATCGATAAGCTATCTCTTATTGCTTTACAAGAAGTATTAAGCCTATATCGTGACAAGGAAAATGTTATTAAACTTATACCAATATTGTCTATGCTAACAAAGACTCAGGATGAGCTTTTGATTGCTGCTAATCAACTTAAGGCTTTGATTAATCATAAGTTAGAAGATTTAGAAGTCAACACGATTGAAGAGGAAGATTCAACTGGGGGTGGTGCATTACCTGGAACGGTTATCCAAGGTATAGCATTAGCTATAGAATGTGCTCATGTGAATGCCAATAGAATCCAAAAGAGATTAAGAGAGTATACCCTACCAATTATAGTTAGAGTCAAAGAAGATAAGGTAATTTTAAGTATGAGAACCATTAGCCAAGGGGATTACCATCATATTGTTCAAGGACTAGGTTTTGCATTCAGTAAGGAAGAGAGGAACTAATGATATGGAACATCTTGTGATTGGAACTGCTGGACATGTTGATCATGGGAAAACAGAATTAGTGAGAGCTCTTACAGGGGTTGATACAGATCGTTTAAAAGAGGAACAGGAGCGAGGTATGACCATAGAACTTGGTTTTGCTCCATTAATGTTAGAAGATAAAAGGGCATCCATCGTTGATGTACCTGGACATGAAAAATTAATTAAGACAATGGTATCTGGTGCAAGTGGTATTGATCTTGCTTTGTTAATTATTGATGCTAATGAGGGCGTTATGCCTCAGACCATTGAACACTTGCATATACTATCTTTATTGAATGTTAGCTCCATAATAGTTGTTATAACAAAGATTGATATGGTAAGCAACAGTGCATATATTTCAATAAAGGGTGAAATAAATGACTTTTTAAAAGATACTATCTATAAAGGTGCTGCCATACATGGTGTATCTTCTATATTAAATATCGGTATAGAAGAGCTTAAAGATATAATAATTAAAGAAGTAAAGACACTAAAAAGAACTGGAAATCAAGAGCTATTTAGAATGCCAATTGATCGAGTTTTCACAATTAAAGGACATGGTACTATTGCTACGGGAACTATATTAGGAGGCAAGATTCAACAAGATGACTCTATAGAAATAGTTGATGGTGAGAGTAGTATTACAACACGAGTAAAAAGTCTGCAAGTTCATGGGCAAAAAGGAGAGATTGCTTTTAGTGGACAACGATGTGCTATTAATCTCAATAGAGTTGGAAGATCACAGGTTAAAAGAGGTGATGTGATCCTTAAGCCTGAAACAGTTGAGCCAACAGGTTGGATAGAGACTGTTATTTACAATGTAGCTGAGAACATTTCGATTAAACATAATCAACGGGTAAAGGTTAATATTGGTACAGTTGAAGTCATAGGGCAATTACGAATCATTGGAGAGAATCAAATCAATAGTAAGCAAAAAGGATATGCTTGCATTAAATTAGAAAAATCAGTTATTGCAATAAGAGAAGATAGGTTTATCATTAGATCACTAACACCAGTCACAACGATTGGTGGAGGAATAGTATTGAATCATAAATCTTCCTATCTATCTCGATTTAAGCAAGAGAGTATTAAACATTTTCAACTATTAGAAAGAGCAAATATAAAAGAAATAATTGATTACTTACTAAGATATAACCAGTACCTGTATGATATCGATAGGATCTATTCAAAGCTATACTGCAATAAACAAGATATTTGGAAGTCGCTGAAGGACTTAGCAAGGGAAGGTAAAGTTGTAAGGCTAGGCAAATACTATGTAAGTCAAGATGCCTATGTTAACTATATTGAAAGAGTTACCTATGCTTTTGACGAACATTATAAAAGAAATAAATACAGTCTATTTATGAGTAAAGAAGAATTAAAAACCAAATATTTTTCAGAGCTGAGTTTAAAAGAATTTCAGGAGCTTATCCAACATTTTATTCAACAAAAGGTTATTTACCAAAATGAACACCAGCTAGCAATGGGTTTAAAAGAACGCATTAACCTTGTCTCAAAGGAAACAAAAGTTGTGGCAATTGAACAGCTTATTCTTCATGGTGGATTGAACGGTTTTGACCTATCTAACTTTGAAACTAATCAATATTCTTTAGCTAGTTTAAGTGAAATATTTAAGTACCTTGAGGATATGGGGCGGGTTAAACAGATAAACAGAGATTTATTGATTCATGTTGTTAACTATAAAGAATTTCTAAATATTATTGAATGCTTATTTAAAGAGAAGAAGCAAATAACAGTTATTCAGGTAAGAGATGCTCTGAAAATTGGGAGAAAGCGAACAATTAATTTACTAGAGTATCTAGATGAACAAGGTATTACAAAACGTATAGATAATTATCGGATAAGAGGTTAAGTAACGAATGGAAGTAATCGGGTATAAAAATAACCAAATTCTTCATACTAAAACTATTGAACAATGATGGAGAGTGAGTATGATGCCTTTTGTTTTAAAGCCGATTATTTTATTTGTTTCAGCTGTTATACTTTTAAGGATAACTGGAAGACGTTCTATATCTCAGATGACAATTGCTCAAACAGTGGTAATTATTTCAATGGGCGCAATGATTGTTGAACCTTTTGCTGATAAGAGCGTTTTTAAAACTGTTGTTGCAGCTGTTATTTATATTGTCCTCCTAATCATATTTGAGTATTTTGAGTACCATTCAAATAAGTTTGAAAAGTTGTTTGTCGGAAAAAGTGTACTGATTATAGAGGATGGTAAAATAATTCCAGAAAACTTAAAAAAGCTTAAACTTACACCAACTGAATTGGATTCTAGGATGCGGCAAGAGGGTATTAAAAGAATGTCCGATATAAAAAGAGCAACTCTTGAGTATAATGGGGAATTAGGTTATGAGTTAAGAAAAGGTGCCAGTCCTGTAACTGTTGATGATATGGAGTTTATTATTAATCGTATTTTAAATAACAGGGGTTCAAATAAACATATTAATTTGGTCGAGGAATTAAATAAAAAGGTGGATAAAAAAGATAGTGTAATGTAAATGATTAAAGGGGCGTATAGCCCCTTTTGTAATCCTAAACATGTAAATCTTTATTTCGATATTGGTGATAAGTGATTGGAATGCTTATTGCGATAATCACAATAGCAATAAATAGATAAATCATTTCGATACCTTCTCCTAACATGATAGCTTCTGCATCAAAGTAATAAAAGGGTGTAAGATAACCTAAAAAGCTAATATCTTCGTAGATGGAAATAGCAATAGAGAGAAAATAAGCTGTCAAAAGTACAGCAGTTGAAATAGAGGTTGCTTTTTTTGAAGTTCTTGTTAATGCAGATATGAACAAGCCTAGACTCAAAAATATAAGCTGAATTATCAGTAGTGAAGCATTCATTTGAATGATCAGATTTGTAATGGAATCTCCAGTATTATAGTACTGAACAAACAAGATGGATGATAAACAAGTTACGAAATTAAGTATGATAACATTAATCAAAGCAGCAATGATTTTTGAAGTAATTACTTGAGTTCTAGTCACTGGTTTGACCATTAAAAAATCAGCTGTTTTATCCCTCACTTCTTTGGAGATAATAGTTGATCCAAGTAAACTAGCGTGAATACCAGCAATGAGCATGAAATAAATAAAAAACATGCTGTAGTAGCCACCGACTTCGGTAAGATTAATACTACCCAACCCAAAAGCTTTTTGCAAAGCTTCAGGTAAAGAAGCCATGAGTTCATTTACTTCTTCCCCCATATTAGCAAAACCTGAATATTTAACCATACCAACAGCCACAAAGAGAGTCATAGCTACACACCAAATAATAAGAGCTTTTCTATTAGCTCGTAATTCTCTTAAGATGATATTCATAATATACCTCCTCTTATCAACCAAGATTGTTTATAGGGAATGGATGTCCTTTTTCTTATAGACTAAGTAAGCTAACAGAATGAAACATATTGATAATAGTAGTGAAACAAATAAATGTGTTGAGGAATAGCTTGTTTCTTCAATAATTTGAGTTGCATCAAAGTATCCAAAGGGAGTTAGGTATGACAGTTTGACATCTTCAAGAGTTTGATTGAGTAATTGAAGGACATATAAACCGAAAACTACCCCCATGGTTAAGGGGAGAACACTTCTAATTTTATTCATACAACTGCCTAAAAAAACACCTAGGGTGAGAAAGAAAAGCTGTATGAGAAAAAGACTTAGTGATATAAGAGTAAAAACTTGAAAGTTATAATTATCATTTTTGAAAATCTCAATAGCTAAGTAAGCAAGAGGGAAAAAAATCAGATTCATAATAATTATCTGGGTTAATACGGCAAGTATTTTAGATATCAATATTCCAGATCGATTAATAGGTTTTACTAATAAAAAGTCGCTTGTTTTTTCTCTGGTTTCTTTGGAGAGAATATCGATTCCAAGCTTCATTGCAAAGATAGAACCTATTAACGAGATATAAGCGAAGGTAAACCCATAGTAACCTAATATGTTAGTCAAGAAAAGATTATTTAAGCCCATAGCTTTTCTAAAGGGTTCTGGAAACTGCTCCATCATCCTTTCAAATTGCTCTGCCTCTGCTGAGAAGGTTGTGAACAGGGACATATATATAAAGAGCATAGCAATCATACAAACAAGCCAAATGATATTTTGTTTCATATAATGTTTGAACTCAAATATATAGATGTTCATAAGATTAGTCCTCCTTCTCGTAGTAATACATGAAGATTTCTTCAAGGGTAGGTTCTTCAACAAGCAAATTCTTTAGATTTAATGCATTAAGTTGACTGATAACAGTATTGATATCGCCTTTATAGATAAAACTTGCTATATTCTGATCAACATGTAGATCATTAACACCAGCTAACTGAAAAAGGTTTTGTGATAAAGCTGTTGTCGTCTCTATTCTAAACTTTTTATAATTATCCTGTCTGAGAGATTCTATGGTTTCAGTTTTTATGATTTTACCTTCTTTGATGATAGAAACACGATGGCACATTTTTTGTACCTCATCAAGAATGTGTGAAGAGAAAAAGATAGTAGCTCCCTTTTTATTTTCTTCTCTGATTAAATTAAAAAAGTTTTGCTGCATTAATGGATCAAGTCCACTTGTTGGTTCATCTAAGATAATAAGATCAGGTTCATGAAGCAAACCTTGTACAATTCCGACTTTTTTCTTATTACCGAAAGAAAGTTCATCAATTTTTTTCTTCAAATCAAGATTCATTATTTCTGCAAGCTCATGTATACGTGTGGTAGCATCTTTTCCATAAAAACTAGCAGAATACTTTAATAGGTCCATTACGCGCATATTATCATAGTAAAAAACTTCTGAGGGTAGGTAACCTATTCTTTTACGAATCTCTGAGCCTTCTTTGATACAATCCTTACCAAATATTTTTGCACTGCCACTAGTTGGATAGATGAGAGATAAGAGGGTTCGAATAGTTGTTGATTTTCCTGCTCCATTTGGACCTATAAAGCCAAAGATTTCACCTTCTAGTACTTGAAGTGAAACATCTATGATACCTCTTGCCTTACCGTAATACTTGGTCAATTTATTTGTTTCAATAACATGCATTTTATGGACCTCCTTCAATCAAGGGCTATTATTCATTAGTATAGGTGTATAGAGGGAAACTATGTATTAAAATATAGTAGGGTTAAGCATGCTAAAGTATAAATTAACTTGTTATTTGTTAGCGTATGCATTATGATAGAGTATATGAGAAAATTTGTTCGTATGGTGATGGCATGAGTTCTAATAAGAAATATAAAGTATCTGTAAGAAGTTTAATTGAATATTCACTAAGAAGTGGAGATTTGATATTTGATTTTGGAAGTAATAATCGTACGCTGGAAGGATTGTTTGCCCATCAAAAGATACAAAAAAATATGGGGGATGGTTATCAAGCAGAGGTACACGTTTCCAAGATTATTAATTTTCCCAGCTTTGATATGCATATCAGTGGGCGTATTGATGGCCTTTATGAAGATGAAGGGTTATTCATTATTGATGAAATTAAGTCTACATATGTACCTCTTGATGATATTGATGAAGATTTTAATCAATTACATTGGGCTCAAGCAGTTTGCTATGGGTTTATTTATGCAGAGCAAGAAGAATTATCTGCTCTAACTCTACAATTGACTTATATTAATTTAGATCATGATTCGATAAAACGACTTCGTAAAAAATATACTTTTCAACAATTAAAAAAAGAATTTTATGATTATGTGGATGCTTATGGTCGATGGATAGAAAAGCTAGAGAGATGGAATAATATAAAACTATTGTCTATCAAAGAACTTGATTTTCCATTTGATAGGTATCGGAATGGGCAGAGAGAGTTAGCAGTTGCAGTATATAAGACAATTAAAGAAGGTAATGGGCAGAAACTATTTGCAAGGGCTCCTACTGGTACAGGAAAGACTTTAGCTACGTTATTCCCTGCCATTAAGGCTATTGGCGAGGGGCATGGTGAAAAAATATTTTATTTAACAGCTAAAACTATTGGGAGAGAAGTAGCGGATAAGACGTTAATGCTACTAGAAAATCATGGCTTGAGGTTACGCAGAATTATCTTAACAGCTAAAGATAAAGTATGTTTTCTTGAGCATAGAGATTGTAATTCAGGGGAGTGTCCTTATACAAAAGGTTATTTTGATAAGTTAAATGATGCTCTTGACGATATTTTACAGCAGAATGATCGGATTGACCGTCAGACATTATTGGATTACGCTGAAAAACATCAGATGTGCCCCTATGAATTCTCCCTAGATGTATCTAACTATTGTGATGTTATTATATGCGACTATAATTATGCATTTGATCCCCGTGTTGCTTTAAGGCGGTATTTCACAGAAGAGAGTAGTGAACTAATACTCTTAGTTGATGAGGCACATAACCTTGTTGATAGGGGACGGGACATGTACTCATCAGCCTTGTATAAAAAGCCTATGCTAGAAATGAAGAATCTGGTTAAATCTGAAGATGATTATTTGACCAAGCTATTTAATAATGTCAATAAATCTTTTATAGAATTTAGGAAGATATGTGAAGCTAATGATGGAGTCTATAAACAAAAAGATTACTCTGATAAATTTTTAAAACAATTAAGAAAGTTGCATAAGTATACAGAGGAGTTTCTTAATGAGCATAAGAAGGTTGCATATAAAGATCAGTTAATGGAATTATTCTTTGAAATCAATAATTTTATAAAAATAGCAGAAATGTATGACGATAATTACATGACATATTATGAGAAGCTGGGTACTGATGTTATGATTAAACTCTTCTGTTTAGATCCAGCTGAGTTTTTAAAGAAAATCCATGATGGTGTTAAAGCAATAGTTGTCTTTTCTGCTACATTATTACCCATGCAATATTTTATTGATCTACTGGGAGGCGATGCTGAGTCTTATCGTATGCACCTAGCATCACCATTTGATCAAAATAATTTAGAATTGCTCTTTAATACATCTATTTCAACAAAGTATAAACATCGTGAGAGAACCTATGATCAAGTAGCTCATTGCATCTATAATGCTATACGTCATGACCAAGGTAATTATTTTGCTTTTTTCTCGTCCTATGCCTACATGAACAAAATAATTGACTATTTCATGGAGGAGTTTAAAGAAATCAATATATTAGCACAAAAACAAGGCATGAATGAAGAAGAAAAGGAAGAATTCCTGAATCAATTTAAGGGGGGGAAGGAAGAAACCATGGTGGCATTTGCTGTAATGGGATCTAGTTTCTCAGAAGGAATTGATTTAATAGGTGATCGTTTACAAGGCGTCATTATCGTAGGCGTAGGCTTACCTATGATATGTTTTGAACGCAACATCATAAAAGAGCACTTTGATCATAGATATCATAAAGGTTTTGAATATGCTTATGTCTATCCAGGCATGAATAAAGTTTTACAAGCTGTTGGGCGTGTTATTAGAACAGAGGAGGATATTGGTATTGGTGTATTGATCGATGAGCGCTATGGGCAGCGGATGTATCAAAAACTCTTCCCTAATGAATGGAGCCATGGTAGATATGTTTATCATGAAACCCAGCTGAATAATGAAATAACGTCTTTTTGGCACAGGCAAAGTACGATGCCTTTCGAGGAAAATACAAGCATTCCCTACACTAAAATAAAAGCTGACACAAAAAAATTATGATTGATACACAGAAGGTTGTCTTCTGTTAAAGAGTATGATAAAGTTATATTAGAGAGTCATTTGATGTAAATGACTGGAATTTGTACTAAGGAGGTTTTTTATGTTCGATTATAGAAACTATTATAAGACACTCAACAATAAGGCTCAAGGGGACTACAATGATTCACTAGAGTATATAAAGAAAATAAAGGACAAAACAAAAGACAAGAAGAAAAATAAATATAACGATTACTTCCATCGTCTTTCTACCTTTATCTTAATGATCGCTGATTTTGAGTATGAGCTAGGTGAAGACTATTTTGTTAAGAATACCTTTGATGCATTATTTCAAGATAATCATAAGATTTATAAAGATATTACTGGAGAAAACTATAGGACAAGTTATGCAAACCCAGCCTATTCAGTTAAGCGTTTTGGTTTAGAAGTAGGTCAAATATTAGCCTACTTAAATACAAAAATAAGAGGTTATGTGAAATCTGCTTATGAGCATAGAATATTTGATATGGCAGAAATGAATGATATCTTTATACGTGCCTTCGACTATATCATGGGTAACAAACATATTAATACAGGAAAACTTAAGGCAATAGTAACTTCTAATGTAAAAGAAGGTTTATCACTAAAGAGAGAATTATGGGCAAGAGAATCACTACTTCCCGAAATCTCATATCGATTGGATATTATTACAGAGTCTAAATTAGATGATTTAAGATATCTTTTTAGATATGGCGTCTATATTACGGAAAATGAAATAAAAATGGCTAGATTTATTAATTCAATGGATGAAACTAAAATTAATGATATAGCAAAAACTTTTACTGAGGGTTATCGAAAAGGCTTTATCCGTGATAATAAAGATATGTCTATTAAAGATCATGTTGGTATTCGTTTCCATGTAGGTGAGGAACGCATTATTAGACAGGCAGTTGATAATTTCAAGGCAATGAATCTTACAAGCTTTATTAGTGTATTATACAGCAATGAACCTAATAAGCAGTTCACATATGACCATCGTTTTGATGACGCTTTATACTTTGGTAGTGACTATGCAGAATTATTAGAAGAAGCTACTGAAAAAGCATTAAAGCTATTAAAGGATCAAGTTAAAGGATATGCTGGTCCAGCAGTTCTTGAACAATTTGGGGAAATTCCATTTAAACCTGAAAGTAAAGAGGCATGTATTAAGCTTTCTGATGAACAAGGTCAATTGAAACAAAGTCATACAGGAAAACTTCAGATGATACTTAATCAATATGTACCTCGAGAAGAATACAGCTTTACCATTATGGCGTTACCAATCCCAGATGTTGGTGAAAAATTCGAAGAAATATTTGAAGATACATGTAAAGTTAATACTTTGGATAGTGATATTTATGAAAGAATTCAACAATCCATTATCGATGCATTAGATCTAGGTAAAGAAGTTCATGTAAAAGGAAAAGAAGGCAATCAAACAGATATTACTGTAGCACTTCCCAAATTAGATGACCCTGCTCATCAAACTAACTTTGTCAATTGTGTAGCTGATGTGAACATTCCAGTTGGTGAGGTCTTTACATCACCACAATTAACTGGAACCAACGGTACACTACATGTTGAAGAAGTGTATCTCAATAATTTAAAGTATGACAATTTAGTATTAACCTTTAAGGATGGTTTTATTGAAGAATACAGCTGTACGAACTTTGAGTCCAAAGAGGAAAATAAAAAATATATTGAAGAGAACTTAATGTTCCCACATAAAACACTACCTCTTGGTGAATTTGCTATAGGAACTAATACGACTGCGTATGTTATGGCGAATAAACATGGGATAATCGATATCTTGCCTATTTTAATTGTTGAGAAAATGGGACCACACTTTGCAGTTGGAGATACATGCTTCTCAAGGGAAGAAGATACACCTGTATATAACTCGGATAAAAAAGAAATTATGGCAAGAGACAATGAAAAATCCATAAAACGTAAAGAAAATATGGATGATGCATATACCTATGTTCATACAGATATTACTTTGCCTTATGATGGGTTAGAATTTATAACTGTGATAAAAACTTCAGGTGAGACAATTGACATTATTAAAGATGGTCGTTTTGTTTTAAAAGGTACTGAAGAATTAAATAAACCTTTTGTGGGTTAAAAGTATAAAGGGATAGCTTCCGCTATCCTTTTTAATTTCTTATATATAGTCTTATAATTTAAATGATTCGAAATACATTAAATAGATCTAGTTCACCATATCCCCATTCACGATTAGGGTACCGAATACCAGCTCTGCGTTTAGCTCCTCGAGCTAAGTAAGTTTTAGTAGAGGTTGTATTCATGGTGGTATCATTTTCTTTAATAATGCCCCATTCAAGTAATAGAGCACTAGCACCAGCTGCAATTGCAGATGCAACACTAGTACCTGACATGCTGATATATTGGTTGTTGGGATAAGGACCCAAGACATCTACACCAGGAGCTACAAGATCAGGTTTGATACGGTTATCCCTTGTATAACCTCGACCAGATGGTAAATAGATGCTATTGATTATCTCATTATATGCACCTACAGTTATGGTTTGGGGATTAGTTGATGGTATAACAACAGTTGTATTAGGGTCTGGACTTAGAAATATTGTATCTTCCTCTATAAATGGTCTAATGGGTAAATAAATATCAAACTCACCATTAATGACGATCTCGCCATGTACTATAAGTGTCCACAAACCTGGTAAAGGGTTCTCTATAATGATTGCAATTGATTCTTCAGCAGCTCTCTCTTCAACTAAATCATAATGGGTTCGAATAACAGAAGCTTCTAATGGAAAGATATTATTTTGCCATTGGCGTAGTTTAGGGGGAATAACTCCAGTAGAAACACCGCTTGGGGAAATCAATTCTACACTTAATTGGTCTGGTAGTGGAACCCACATATTTAGAAATACACCATTCTCGTCTTCAGCAACATGAAGATCCACATTAATTTGTCCTACACCTTCTTTAAACTTCCCATGATAATGGTGGGCTGCGTTGGCTTCATTTCCAGCAGACGTAACGATTACAACACCTACGGAATCGCCTTGTGCAGCCAAAAACTCTTCTAGCTCATTAGTTCCATTATGAGGACCATCATTTGATGCACCAGCAAAGAGTATAGCGATTGGCTGATTAAATTCTCTGTATTTATCTAAAACATACTTAACACCTTGATAAATATCATTGGTTTGAAATGCTATGGCACCTTCTTTTATCTTAAAAAAGTCTTTGATGCATTTCTTAGCCTGTTTCAGTTTGACAATAACCAAGTTAGCATCAGGTGCAGCACCTTGGAATTGCTCTCTTCTATTAGGTCTTCCAGCTGCAATACCAGCTAAAAAAGTACCATGACCCACCTCATCAACAGAAGGAACAATAGAAAGTGGATCCTCAGAATTTATAGCTTTATTAATCTGCTCATTGCTGTACTCAGCGCCATAAAAAAATCCATCTGGAGGAGTACCTTCTATTGTTTGATCCCAGATACTCATTATTTTGCTTGTATTATCTTCATAAATAAAAGCCTCGTGTGTATAATCTATGCCAGTATCGATTACTGCTACTATTACATCTCTACCGCTTAAATCTAAAGTGTCACTTTTTAATACTGGTCCGATCCCTGCTATTTCCATACTGCTAATACTTGTTAAGCCATATACATTGGGTATAACAAAGTATTCACCACTTAAATAAAAGTCTTCGCACTCTTCTGGAGGTACTTCAATATGAAAGACCGCCCAGTCCTGTAATATCTGCTGAATATAGGCTGCACCGGCTTCTTTAGCATCCTCCTCAAGATTAGCTGTGACACGGTGATAAATATCTAGATAGTTATTAGATGTTATGATATCATGAAGATTTATATTATTTTTCAAGTTCACTTGTCTCATATTTACCCCTACTTTAATAGTAATAGGTGACCCTCATATGTTAAATGTATGAATAATGATATAGATGTATTACTTGAAAACGAGGCAAGTGCTTATTACATACTATCTACTACATCAATACCCAATATAGACAAAGTATTCTTTATTACTTGTGCAACGCATTGAATGAGGGCTAGGCGGCTATGTTTAAGTTTTTCACTATCAGCTGTCATGATAGGACAATGGTGATAGAAACTTGAGAATTTCTTTGCTGTTTGATAGGCATATTGCGCTAATAAATGTGGACTTTTTTCTTCTAAGGATTTCTTAATTATTTCTGACATCTGGTTTAAATGCTTCACCAATTCATATTCTTCAAGAGAATCTAGTAAGCTATAGTCAACCCTATCTGATTCGATAGTAGGTACCTTCTTTAATATGGACTGGATTCGAGCATAGCTGTATTGGATATAAGGTCCAGAATCTCCTTCAAAACTCAGTGCATGATCCCAGTTGAAAGTTACATTTCTATCATTGTCAACCTTAAGGATAGCATATTTAACTGCACCATAAGCGATAGCTTTAATAGTCTTCTTATCTGCAATGGTATGATTAGATTCTGTCACATAGGTTTCTACTTTTACAACAGCTTCTTTCATGAAATCCTCTAATAGTACAACTTTTCCTTCTCTAGTTGCCATCTTTCCTTCTTTAAGCAGGACGAAAGAATAGTGGATAGCCTTAGGGGAAGGGTATCCCAGAATATCAAGAGCTGCACTAAGTTGCTTGAAATATAGCTTTTGATCCTCACCAAGTAATATAAAGTTGTGGTGAGGGTTTTGCTTTATTTTATCAATGGTATAAGCAATATCACGAAGAACATATAAAGAGGTTTTATCTTTTCTGGTCAGTACTAAATAAGGTGCTTTCATAGGTAATTCATACTTGGAAAGATTAAGTACATAACGCCCACTTTCATCTTCTTCTAAGTAAGGAGTTTGCTTAAAGGCTTCTAGGATATCCAGGAGTCGATGAGAGAAAATATAGTCTGACTCATATTTAAATGTATCATAATGAATACCTAATTCACTGAGAAGCCCCGTCTGTCCCTCTATACAAACATCTACAATCTTTTTAAAAGCTTTAACAATAAGCTCTTCACCAGATTCAAAACGACTTAGAAGATCAAAGATTTCGTTCTCCAGCTCAGGGTTTTCTTTAATGGTGTTGTTAATATCAACATAGAGTTTTAAAAGATCTTTAAACTCAATACTTTCTAAATCAGAGGCAGCATAGACAAGCATAGCGATTTGTTTACCAATATCGTTGACAAAATATTGTGTGTCTACACTGAAACCTTCAAATTTAAGTAATCGACTAATAACATCACCAATAAGTGCATTACGAGCACGGCCAATATGAGGCGATGCGTTTGGATTGATAGAAGTATGCTCAATAAGAGCTTCTTTACCAATACCAAGCTGGTTAGAACCATAGAAATCTTTTTTATCCTGAATAGCTTCAATAGTATGCTGTGTGATATAAGTCTTATTAAAATAGATATTGACGTATCCTTGTTTGGTTTCAATGTGAGAAATGAAGTCGTAATCTTGAGTTACTAAAAACTCTTGAATATCTTCACTGATCAATATAGGTGACTTTCTGAGAGATTTAGCAAAAGTAAAGCAAGGGAGAGCAAGATCACCTAATTCTGAAGATGGAGGTGTTGTAAACAATATTTGCTCCTTAGATACATTGAGGTAGGATGCCAAAAGTTCTTGAATAGTCATTTTGATTTTTTCCATTGAAATTCTCCTTCCAAAATTAATGCAATATAAAACCCCGCCTCTAATAAGAGACGGGGGACCGCGGTACCACTCTTGTTGCTCAATAGTGAGCCAACTCTATACCCATTATCGCTGGGATGACGTTCTTCCTACTGATAGGTTCAGAAGAATTCTCATTGGAGCGTTTTCTAAATACTTTTATAATCAGGCTTCCACTCTGCCCTGAATCGCTGGTATAAGGGAGTAATTATACTTTTCCAAATCATCGAATTAATCAGTTATTATTTTGAAATATTTTAACACAACTATTTCCAAATAACAAGAAGTTTTCAAAAAAATTTTATAAAATTAATTTTTAAGGGTGTTAGTAATGAATATTTACTATTAATCCACTTAATGATATAGTTATAGTTAGTTAAGTCGTAAAGTTAGGTTGATGAGTCATGAAATATTTTAGAGATGATGAAATTAAAGCATTAGTTGCCAACCCCAATATCTATATTAGAGGATTAAAGTACTATCGCCAAGGGGCTGTGGAAGAGCTTTATTATGATACAATTACAAAACAAATAAACGGTGTTGTTACAGGAGAAGAGTATTATCAGGTAACTATTCAGTTTACTGGTGGGGGGGATATGAGTAGCTTTCACTGTTCTTGCCCTGCATTTGCAAAATATACTGGTGCTTGTAAGCACGTTGTTGCTACCATGAAACAATGTAATGAAAAATTTAATAAGCAACAACATCAACAAGATATATTAAAGGATCTATCAACAAGTCATTTTACTTCTGATGAAGAAACAAATTTAATTGAAGCTTTTAGAAGAGAGCAGTCTCTGGAATTTGGAACCGAAAAAAGAAAATGTCATGTGGAAGTTTATATGAATGCTGAAAAATCTCAAGAATTTTTCAAAGGTCGTAAATTAAACATGTCTTTGTATATAAAAATGGGAGAACATCAACTTTATGTTCTTAAAGATTACAATACTTTTTTTCATGCATGGAATAACCACCTTCCTATGGATTTTGGTAAACATTTCACTTATTATCCCAGTGTTCATCAATTCGATGAGGAATATGTTAAGTTGTTTCAAGTTATTAAAGAAATCTATGAAATATATGCCTATAATAAGCAAACAGGATATAATCGATATTTACCCAAGGTGATTAGTGGTAAAACGGCTCATCTTAATGATCTGTATTTAAAACGAGTTTTCGCAGCTTTAGGTGATAAAAGCTTTATTTTAGAAGGTATGACATCTAAAGGGAAAATAAAAAACACCAACCATGAGTCCCTACCAGTACAACTTAAAATTGAGGAACTAGGCAGACGCCTTGAAGTACATTTCCTTCACGTCGAAGATTATTACTTACTAACAGAGGATGCTGAGTATGTCTATTTTAGGGAGGATATCTATCATCTTGATTCATCCAAAAGTCGTTACTTTAAACTCCTCTATGAAGAAGCCTATAAAAGAAGGGGTATCATTAACTTCTCTGGGGGACATCGTGATGCATTTATAAGCGAAGTGCTAACCGCTTTAAAAGGGTGGGTAGAAATCCAGATGGCTTCATCCATAAAAGACAAGATCATAGAAGCTGGGTTAGTATCAAAAGTTTATATTGATCAAGGTGAGGAAGGATTATTGATTAAGAGTACTTTTGTTTACGATCAGTTTGAGTTTAATGCTTTTACAGATGAGAAAAATTTGAAAAGTGATGAGCTTATTGTTCAAAGAGATGCAGCTGGAGAAAGTAAGGTCAAAGTCTTATTAACTCCTTATTTAGAATATGCAGATGGTAGAGGGCAACTTTGTATAGATGAAGAAGAAGTGATGTATGGTTTTATTTTTGAAGTATTACCTAAGTTAAGTACACTATGTCAAATTTACTACTCTGAAAGTTTTAAAAAGATACCATTAGTTCATCAGCCTACCATTAAGAACGACATTCGATTTGCTGAACGATTAAACTTCTTAGAGTATACTTTTTCAGTAGAAGGTATTGATCCTACCGAGTTTTATGAACTCTATAAAAGCGTTAAAGAGAAAAAACGTTATTATCGTGCTAAAAACGGTTCAATTTTTAATATAGATAATGATGATTTTTATGGCTTTATGGCTTTTATGGATAATTTAGATTTAAAAAAAGCAGATCTAAATAATGGGTCAGTAACTGTGCCTCAATATAGAGCTATGTATATTAATGATTATTTAAAAGAGAATAAAGCCTTAAATTTCCATAGGAGTAAGACCTTCAGGGATCTTGTTGAGAACGTCCATGAGCCTGAGGATATGGAATATAAAGTTCCTGATACATTAAATTCTATTTTACGAGATTATCAGGTAACAGGTTATAAGTGGCTCAAAACCTTAAGTGCTTACAATTTTGGAGGAATACTTGCTGATGATATGGGTCTAGGAAAGACCTTACAGACGATTGCATTTATTCTATCAGAGTATGAAAGCATGAAGAAACCATCCATTGTCGTAGCACCAACTTCGTTGGTTTATAACTGGAAAGATGAAATCATGAAGTTTGCGCCGGAGTTAAATGTTACAGTGGTGAGCGGAGATAAAGTTACCAGAAAAGAGTTGATTAAGGACATTGGAGATGAACACATGGTACTTACCTCCTATGCTCTAGTCCGCAATGATATCGACCTTTATAAAATCATTGAATTTGGCTATTGCATTATTGATGAGGCGCAGTACATTAAGAATCCTAATGCATTATTATCAAAAGCTGTAAAGGACATTCAAGCTAAAGGGTATTTTGCTTTAACTGGAACACCTATTGAAAATTCATTAAAGGAATTATGGTCTATTTTTGATTTTCTTATGCCCGGATATTTGTTTAGTTATGGGAACTTTGCAGAACGGTATGAACGTCCTATTGTTAAAGATCAAAATAAAAGGGCAATTCGTTTATTAAGCAGACAAATCAATCCATTTATTCTTAGAAGAATGAAGAAGGATGTACTAAAAGAATTACCTCCCAAGATTGAAGATGTCAAGACTTGTGAACTTACCATGGAGCAGAAAAAACTTTATGTGAGTTATTTAGAAAAGGTAAAAGAAGAAATATACGGTGAAATCAGTGAACGTGGTTATGAGAGAAGTAAAATTAAGATTTTAGCACTTTTAACAAGATTGCGCCAGATTTGTTGTCATCCAGAACTATTTATGGAAGACTATGAAGGGGACAGTGGTAAATTAGAATTGTTGCAAGAATTAGTGGAAGAAGCTATAGCAGGAAAGCATCGGATACTTATTTTTTCACAATTTACTTCCATGCTGAAGATTATAGAAAAAATGTTGACAAAGATGGGAATAGAATATTTCTATTTAGACGGTTCTGTTAAAAGTAATGAACGCATAGAGCGTGTAAAGGCTTTTAATAATGGGGAAAGGGAAATCTTTTTAATCTCACTAAAAGCAGGTGGAACTGGTCTAAACTTAACTAGTGCTGATATGGTCATACATTATGATCCATGGTGGAATCCAGCAGTTGAAGAACAAGCAACTGATAGAGCATATAGAATAGGTCAAGAAAATAAAGTGCAGGTAATACGTCTATTAACACGAGGTACCATTGAAGAAAAGATATTTAAATTAAAAGATAAAAAGAAACATTTAGTAGAGAGTGTCATTTCACCAGGAGATTCACTCATCAGTAAAATGAATAAGGAAGAGATCTTTGCACTATTTGAAGATTAACGATAAAAAGACTGACCAAAGTATAGGAAACTAGGTCAGGCTTTTTTTGATCCATTAGATATTGAATAGCATAATATGCGCGATTACAATAAGATTAAAGCAACAAATGCAAAGATTAAATTTACTTTTTTTATTATTATGAAGTTGATATAAAAGTTTATTAATCAACATATGTGTAGAGAGGATGTTGAGATTAGTGAGTATCAAGCATACAATTAATAACCCTGTTTTAGATTTAAGACCTGACTACTTTATACGAGACCCAGCTGTCATTTATCATGAGGGAACCTATTTTTGCTATCATACTTTAGTGGAAGAGAAAGAAGGTAAAAGGAGATTAAAATTGGGCTTAACAGAAAGTACTGACCTAGATAACTGGAGTCAGCCTATTATATTGCAGGATTCAGAATTAAATTTCTCAAGTCCAGGTAACGTATTCAGACATAAGGAGAAATGGTACCTTTGTGTACAATCCTATCCTATCAATGAAGGTGAACTTTGGGGAAGTAAAGACAGTCGGTTATGGCTTATGGAGAGTGAAGATTTAAGAAATTGGTCTGAACCTAAATGCTTAAAGCAAGAAGGGTGTACAGCAAAATGGTCAAAATCTCATCGTCAAATTGATCCTTATATTGAAAAACGTAACGATTCCTTTTTCTGTTTTTATAAGACAGAGGGCAAGATTGGTGTTATGATATCTAAAGACCTAGAGAGTTGGGTAGACCATGATGAACCAGTGTTGACAAGTGAGCAAATGCCTGATAGCTCTACGATCGAGAATCCTTGTATTATCCATCAAGATGGGTCGTATATGATGTTTTTTACTCCATGTAGACCAGGGCGGGGTATGTGTATGGCCAAGTCTGAAGATTTATTTCACTGGTCAAATATTCAAACATTATCTATTGAAGAAAGCTTCTACGATTGGGCACCTAATGGACCATCTGCAGGTATGGTTATCGATGATCGTAATAATTCAGGATCCTTGTTAATGTTTATACATGGTGAATACGATGATAAACATGGAGCTGCATTAGCAGTACTTAAGAGTACGGATTTATTAAGTTGGTATAGCTAATGGATAACTCCAAAAGATTAACCCTACCTAAGTGATTTTTTAGGTAGGGTTATATGAATATTATCTCATTTAGGCATCATTTCTTAGTATATTAATATCTTCTCCATCCAATACTTTATTGACATTACGAATGGCACACATTTTACCGCACATGGAACAGGTTTTTTCATCTTCAAGTTTAGCGTCCTTACGATAGCGACGAGCTTTTTCGGAGTCAATAGCTAAGTCAAACATCTTGTCCCAATCCAGTTGTTGTCTTGCATGGCTCATAGCATTATCCCAAGCTCTAGCACCTGGAATTTTCTTTGCAATATCACCAGCATGAGCGGCTATCTTTGATGCGATAATACCTTCTTTCATATCATCTAGAGTAGGTAACCTTAAATGTTCGGCAGGCGTTACATAACATAAGAAATCGGCACCTGAAGAAGCTGCAATAGCTCCACCAATTGCACCAGTAATGTGGTCATAGCCTGGGGCTACATCTGTTACTAAAGGGCCTAATACATAGAAAGGTGCATTATGGCATAGCTTTTTCTCTAATAGCATATTAGCCTTAATTTCATCTAATGCCATGTGGCCAGGACCCTCTATCATAACCTGAACATTCTTAGCCCAAGCTCTTTTTGTTAATTCACCTAAAGTAATCAGCTCTTTAATCTGGGAAGCATCAGTGGAATCTGCAATAGAACCAGGACGACAAGCATCACCAAGGCTGATGGTAATATCATATTTAGCACAAATGTCTAATAGCTCATCATAATATTCATAAAACGGATTTTCATT
Organism: Vallitalea okinawensis; assembly: GCF_002964605.1. Taxonomy (NCBI): domain Bacteria; kingdom Bacillati; phylum Bacillota; class Clostridia; order Lachnospirales; family Vallitaleaceae; genus Vallitalea; species Vallitalea okinawensis. Next base: position 836,865 of record NZ_PQDH01000002.1, on the reverse strand, counting down.
ACCTGTTAATTCCATCCATGCAAACATCAGTGAACCACCACGCGATACAATATTGGTTAGTCGTGGGTTTCTCTTAAAAGTTTCAGCACTTTCTCGATTCATACCTGCATGAATGGTAACGAAGTCTACACCATCTTGACCATGTTTATCAACGACATCAAGAAACTCTTTAGCTGTTATGTCTTTCAATTCTTTTTCATAAAAACCAAATGCATCATATACAGGTACAGTACCAATCATGGCTGGAGACATATCAACGACACGCTTTCTGAACTCCTCGGTTTTTCCGTAATTACTTAGATCCATAATGGATTCTACATGCATGTCAATAGCCGTTTGTACTTTCTCAAGTTCTTTTTCGATGTTATAGCAATCTTTTGAAATTCCAAGGTTGACGTTAATTTTCGTTTTACAGCCTTCTCCAATACCTTCAGCACTAATACTTGTATGGTTCTTATTAGCTGGTATGACGATAGTTCCCTTTGCTATCTTTTCTCTAAGTGTATTAATGTCCATATTTTCTTTGTTAGCAACAATTTTCATTGCTTCAGTTACGATGCCTTTTTTAGCAGCATCCATTTGAGTTGAATATGTCATGGTATTATCTCCTTTTATATCATAATAAAGATTTAGTTTTGTTTCTTTAATAAAGCATTAAATTTCTTAACTTCTGTTGTAGGATTACTACAATTTAATATGGCAGAAATAATAGCAGCACCGTCTAAAATCTTTAAATACTCAGAAGTTAAGTTATTGGGTGTGATACCACCAATTCCATAGATAGGTATATCTTTAATGGTAGCTCTAATCTCTTCTAATACGATTAAAGAGATTAACTTAGTATTGACTTTAGTGGATGTGTGGAAAAGTGCACCTACACCTACATGGTCTGCACCAGCCTTTATGGCATCATAAGCTTCTTGGCTGTTATGAACAGATGCTCCTAAAAGCTTATCAGGTCCAAGAAGTTGTCGAGCGATATCTAAAGGCATATCACTCTGACCCAGATGAATGCCATCAGCATCAATGCTTAGTGCGACATCAATTCGATCATTAATAATGAATGGAACTCCAAATTCATGGCATAATTTTTTTAGTCTGCTTGATTCTTCATATTGGACTCGAGTATCAGCATACTTATTTCTGTATTGAAGAACATCAATACCTGCTTCAAGACAGAGTTTCACTTTTTTCTCCAACAGATCAAATGGTATTCGATGATCTGTTACGAGATATAATTGTTTATTTGAGTTCATAGCGTTTCAACTCATTTATTTTCTTTACTGGTATACACTTCATAACAATAATCGCTATGAGTGATCCAGCTACTGTGCTGATGATAAAAGGTGGAATGAAGAAGAAAGCACCATAACTACTTCCCATAAAGATATTAGCGATTGGAATAGCTATTAATGCACCCAATAATCCAGTTCCAATGATTTCTCCTATGGCTGTTATGTACATGTTTTTGAAGTAGTGATGAAAGATACCAGCCAATAACGCTCCAACCATACTACCAGGGAAAGCTAATAGGGATCCCATTCCTAACAGGTTACGAATTAAAGAAATGAGAAAAGCATTTAAAACCGCATAAAATGGTCCAAGAAATATAGCTGATATGACGTTAATAAAATGTTGGATAGGAAAACATTTTGAGACACCTATTGGTATGTACAGTTGGCTAAGTGCTACACCAATAGCAATAAATAAAGCTGAAATGGTAATTTTACGTGTATTTACCTGCATTGAAAACCCTCCTTTGTCAATACTTAATCACATGATGACACTGAATGGTTATCTATTAGTTGAGTGGGTAAGAAAGCATGGTTTCATACAAATAAATATAAAAAGACAAATATAAAAAGCACAACTGTAGAGTTGTGCTTATAAGTCAGAAATAATTATTATATGCTTCCCTACGCTGGTATTAACCAGATCAGGTCAAGGGTCAAAGAATTAAGTTCTTTATCTCAGCTGGCATTACCAGCCCCCCTAGCGATTCTTATTAAGTTTTCAATTGCATCATAACATAGATTGATTATTTAAGCAAGATATATTGGATGTATTTACTAGATAATTCATGCAAAAATCCGAATGAATTTTGGTTGTTTGCTTATATTGAGTGTAAATTCACTGCATAAGTTAATAATATATTTAGAAATATTATTCTTTTGACAAAGTGCAACTTGACTGATAAAATTATAGAGATGTTTAAATAGATATTAACAAATACCTAATGGAGTGGTGAAATTTGAAAGATACGATTATCATAGGCATAGCTGGGGGGACCGGCTCTGGTAAGACAACTTTAGTAAAAAAGCTAACTGAACAATTTGGAGAGAAAGTTGTGACATTATGTCATGATTACTATTATAGAGCACATGATGAATTATCACTGGAAGAGAGAGCAAGACTGAATTATGATCATCCTAATGCATTTGATACAGATATGTTAATTCAGCATCTCAATCTATTAAAAAAAGATGAATGTATTGAACGACCAGTATATTCTTTTGTAAGTCATAATCGCATGGAAGAAACAGTCAATGTGCAACCTTCCCGTGTTATTATCGTTGAAGGTATTTTAATTTTTGAAAACAAAGAACTTCGAGATGCTTTCGATATTAAAGTCTTTGTTGATACAGATTCAGATGTACGTATTATCCGCCGTTTATTAAGAGACGTTAAAGAACGCGGTAGATGTTTAGATGCTGTTATCGATCAATATCTAACAACAGTTAAAATCATGCATGAAGAGTTTGTTGAACCAAGTAAAAAGTATGCTGATATTATTATCCCAGAGGGTGGCTATAATAAAGTTGCTTTATCTATGCTTATTGATAAAATAAATGCACTATTATCGGAATAAATAGAGGGTGGCTCTGACGCCACCCTCTTTCTATGTCTATTCTTTATATTCTCTTGGTGTAATGCCTAAAATTGATTTAAAATCATTGATCATATGGGGTTGATCTGCATACCCTAGCTTTGCTGCAAGATCAGCCCAATGAGGAGTAGAATCCATTTCTAATTCCTTATTTAGTTCCTGCAACCTGAACATGCGTATGATCCACTTAGGATTTACGCCTACATAGGTATCAAAATCTCTTTGTATACTTCTAATATTCTTATTGAAGTTTTTAGCAACCATATCAACAGAAGTTATGGACTTATTTTCTCGTATATAGTTGATAACTTTTTCTACAAATAAACCTTTATTATCTACTGGATGTGCGTAGTTAAGTAAGAGATTTTCCATATATACAACCTTTTCTTCAGTGCTATTCAAATCCTTCAGATTTTCCCATTGAGTAGGTTCAAGTATTTCACCAATTTGGATTTTTTGATTTGTAAATGTACTCATTTTTACCTTTGTCAAGTTGTTAAAAGCACCTATTTTGAATTTGATTCCTAAGATCTCACCAGAACTCTGCAGATGATATTCAAACAATTTTTTAACGACTCCTTCTACAAAAGTAGAATCACCATAATGAACAATATTGATATGAGGATTGGGAATAATTTGTTGATTAAATACTTTCCCATCAGGAAGATTCCACTTAATGGACCAAAATAATTCAACTATATGCTTTAAATCATTACTTGGAGGGATTATATTGAAACTTGTTTGATTCTCAAGTTCATTCATATGCACAATAGCATTTAAATAGTCTGGTTTCATATTAATAACCTCCTTTTTTATGTCGCATTTCTACAATACATTTATATTTTAGAACATTATAATAGTATTATCAAGATTGAAGGAGGTTATTTCTATGAAATTAGTCTATCATTTTTATATTGCTTCAAGCTTAGAAAACATATGGTCAATTCTTACAACTCCAGAAGGAAGTTCAAAAATTTTTTATGGAGCTGAAGTCCATTCAACATTTAAAAAAGGAGACTCTATTCAATATATTGGTCCTGGAAGAGATGGTGACAATACTCTTCATATTCAAGGGATTATTGAGGACGTTAAAGTGAATGAAAAACTTAAGCATACATTTATAGTTGGTGATGCTTATAGAGATAATGGTAATAGATTTTCCTCAACAATAACTTATGAACTCAAGCCATCGGAGCACTTTGTAAAGCTTATTGTTATTCATGATGATTGGGATGAGGGTGACCCAGCCTATGAAAATACAAAAGAAAACTGGTGGCTTATGTTGTCAAATATTAAGACACTTGCTGAAACAGGTAAACCGCTTAATATAGGTCTACATGAGTAATATGAAAAAGCTGATTCTAAGCAATATATCTAGGGTCAGCTTTTTTAGTTCAAAAAAGTTAAATTGTGTTATGGACTTAGATGTGTTTTTATGTTATCATTTGTTATAATTATGAGTTGGCTTAGTGCTTTCTCTGAATCGACAGTCAGAGGAATTTGAGGAATAAAATGGTCAAAACTCAGGAGGTAAAGAGATGCGTCATGAATTAGTCATCGTACTAGACTTTGGTGGACAGTATAATCAACTTATTGCAAGAAGGGTAAGAGAAGCTAATGTATACTGTGAAGTAATGCCTTATGATACTCCTTTAGAAGAGATTAAAGAAAAAAATCCAAAAGGTATTATTTTTACAGGTGGACCAAGTGTTGTATATGAAGAAGATGCACCAATTGTAGATAAAGGTATTTTTGATTTAGATATTCCTGTATTAGGTATTTGCTACGGTTGCCAAATGATGGGCTACTTATTAGGTGGTGAAGTAAGCAAAGCTGATCAAAGAGAATATGGTAAAACAGAGTTAAAAGTAAATTCAAAAAGTGCTTTGTTTAATACTGTAGAAGAAGAAACAACTTGTTGGATGAGTCATACTTACTATATTTCAGAACCTCCAAAAGGTTTTGATATAACAGCTACCACAGAAACTTGTCCAGTAGCAGCAATGGAAAATAAAGAGAAGAAATTATATGGTGTTCAATTCCATCCAGAAGTACTTCATACACCAGAAGGAAATAAGATGTTAAGAAATTTCTTAAAAGAGGTCTGTGTATGTAGTGGGGATTGGATCATGAAAGATTTTGCTAGTGAATCCATAAAAGCTATTAAAGAAAAAATCGGTGATAAGAAAGTACTTTGTGCTCTTTCTGGTGGAGTAGATTCATCAGTAGCAGCAGTTCTTATTCATAAAGCAGTTGGTAAGCAATTAACATGTATTTTCGTTGATCATGGTCTACTTCGTAAAAATGAAGGTGATGAAGTAGAACAAATCTTTAGTGAGCAATTCGATATGAACCTTATTCGTGTAAATGTTCAAGAACGTTTCCTAGGTCGATTAGCAGGGAAAGACGATCCAGAGGAAAAACGTAAGATCATTGGTGAAGAATTTATCCGTGTTTTTGAAGAAGAAGCCAAGAAAATTGGAAAAGTTGATTTCTTAGTACAAGGTACAATTTATCCAGACGTAATTGAAAGTGGTACAAAGAATGCTGCAGTTATTAAGAGTCACCATAACGTTGGAGGGCTACCTGACCACGTAGACTTTAAAGAAATAATTGAACCTTTACGTGATCTTTTTAAAGATGAGGTAAGACAATTAGGTAGAGAATTAGGTATCCCAGAATTCTTAGTTAGTCGTCAACCTTTCCCAGGACCAGGTCTTGCTATTCGTGTTATTGGTGATTTAACAGAGGAAAAGTTAGATATCTTAAGAGATGCTGATTATATATTTAGAGAAGAGATTGCAAAAGCAGGTCTTCAACCTGAAATTGGACAATATTTCGCAGTATTGACCAATACACGAAGTGTAGGTGTTATGGGGGACGAGAGAACCTACGATTACACCATCGCTTTACGTGCAGTGTCAACGACAGATTTTATGACTGCAGATTGGACAAGAATTCCTTACGATGTACTTGATATTGTATCAAGACGTATCGTTAATGAAGTAAGTCAAGTAAATCGTATCGTATATGATATTACTTCTAAACCACCAGCAACTATTGAGTGGGAATAGAAAGAATTTTACTTCTCGTGTTGCTTGATAATATTTCTTTGCACGTATTATCACTATTATCATTATTTTCATTTAAAATGGAAGTCATATAATATTTAAGATTAAAGTCATAGATTTGAGCTAAACTCATATTCTATGACTTTTTTATTGAGAAACTATATTTTTTTCAATTTGGATCACTGATATGGTGCTCTTTTGATAAAAAAGAGACATAAAAGAGATATGAAGGAGATTTAGAAGAGACATCGTCATATTAAAATACTAATATATCTTGATAAGAAAAGGAGAGAGTATTATGAAGAAACTAATTATTGGTATTTTAATAGTTGCGTTGGCAGTTGGAGGTTTTGTAGGATATAAAGCGTTAAATAATCCGTTAGATACACTTAATTATGCAACATGGGATAAAGTACCTGAAGACACAAGAACATTCTTTGCATCATTTTTCGATGGTGACATGAAAAAAGGTGAAGAGTTTTACAAGATATATTTTATGAAATTTAATCCAGTACATGAAGTATCACATGGTGTTAGAGGTGTATATGATATTGAAACTGATTTATATGATGAGGAACAAAGTGTTAATGATATTACAGTTGCATACTGGCGAGAAATTGGTGAAGAGGAATTTATAAATGAATTAGAAGCTGTTTTAAAAGAAGTGCTTTCTAAAATGGAAAATCCAGTACCAGAAGGAAGAGATACTGCTGAGTATTTTAATGCAGAATATCATAATCTAGGCGGTGATCCATCGCTTTATGGTTATTTCCAATTCTCGTTTGTATTAAATTCAATTGAGAAAGATCAGAATTTATATGAAGCTTTAAAGAAAAATGTAAGCTTAGACACAAAAGAAAAAAGTGGTAACATTGAGGTAAATCATGATGATGTTGCTATAATAGATCCAGTAGATGTAGTGAATAACTATGTAAATTATTTAGGGTTTTATAACGTTGAATCACCAGAAATGAAGTTTAATAATAAGTTCAGAGCAACGATTCAATCAATTGATTAATATTAAGTTATTGAAAAGTTAAATGGACTCTATGGATAAACATTAAAAGTGTCGGTCTATAGGGTCTTTAAATATAATCATGTTGATGTATGATTTTTAGCGTAATATTATATGTAAATGTAAAAATTCACTTTAAACAATAGGGTTCAAATTAATTATAGAATAATCATTTGTGGATTATATTATTGAAAAAATTTACTTTATGAGCCAGAGGATATTTCATAATTTGTAAACTAAATGATATAATTAATATAGTTAAAGGTAATAAGATTTCAATTTTTTAAAGGAGTTCTTATGAGTTTTAAAATTTTAGTTGTAGAAGATGAAATGAGAATGCGAGAATTTATAAAAGAATATTTTGAAGAAGAGGAATGGATTACACTTGAAGCTTCAAATGGTAGTGAAGCTTTAGATCTTTTTTCAAGAGAAACAATTGATTTGGTGATCTTAGACATTATGATGCCAGGACTTGATGGTAAGTATGTTTGTTCTAAAATTAGAGAGGAGTCAGATGTTGGTATTATTATGCTAACTGCATTAGAAGATGAGACGTCTCAATTGGAGTGTTATAATTTAGGTGCTGATGATTATATAACAAAACCTTTTATGCCTAAAGTATTGGTTGCTAAAGTAAAAAGATTTTTGTACCGATTAGATGGAACAATTGCTCATTCGACATATGAGAACGACAAACTTAAAATTAACTTCGATCAAAGAGTTGTTTCTATTGATGGTACAAAAGTTGATTTTTCGCCTAAGGAATTCAATTTATTGATCTATTTAATAAAAGCAAATGGGGCTGTAAAAACTAGAGATCAAATTTTAGATGAGATATGGGGATATGATTATTATGGTAGTACAAGAGTTGTAGATAATCATATCTTAAAAATAAGAACCAAATTAGGCTGTTATGGTTCAATGATTACAACCGTAGTTGGTATGGGATATAAATATGAGAAAGACTAAATTCATTAATAGTATTATAACGAAAAGTTTTATAGTAATAATAACCATTAATGTCGTTATTGCAACTATTAGTTTAATCATTCAGAATTTTGAAATGGAAGAGATATACTATCATTTAAGAGTTGATACCATAGAAAATGATATAGAAGCTTTTGAAGACAATTTGAAATCCAGTTCAAACGAGACGTTGGCAAATGATAGTTTAGCTACGAACTTTTATAATGAACATAATGCTTCTGTTGTATTATTAAATGATGACTTAAACATTTATGGAAGTAGTATCTTTAATGATTTTAACTACGTGATGGTTAAAAGAGAAAATGATCAATATTCAAAAGTATTGATAGACTATTTGTTTGATGAAAATGGTAAAAGTGTTCATCAACAACTGAATGAAAACACTGGCTCAGAAATAAGCATAAGAGGTATACATATAAAGGGCACAGATTATGTAGATGCAGTGGAGATAGAAATTGATAATCATGTGTATACCAATTATAAAGCCTATTGGGAATGGGAAGAGACCTATGCAGCAAAAGAAGATGAAATTCAAGAGTTTTTTCAAGCAAATGTAATAGATGTACAGTTTAAACAAAGTTCAGAAAATCAATTAGAGACTCAAAGTAGAAGACTTTGGAACATAATAAAACAATATATCTATACCGATATGTCTGAACAGGAATTGATACAACTAGCTGATCAAAATGGTGAAACTTATTTTGAGGATGTGGACTCTAAATTAAAGGTGTACTACAAAATTGGTTATGTGAAAAATGATGAAGACGAGTATGTATTTTACGCTATGTTGTTTACATTAGAAAATGTTCAAACGATATTTAGAGCTTTGAATAATTTCTATATGATACAATATTTGATTACCACATTGATTGTGATATTAGCAGGGCTGTTCTTTGCTAGAAAATTTAAGAAACCAATGACACAACTTAATGACTATGCTAAGCACATAGCTGCTGCAGATTTTGAAACGCAACTTCATATAGTATCGAATGATGAAACTGGTGAACTCTGTGATAGTTTGAATGAAATTTCAAGAAATCTTAAAGTTAAAATGGATGAATTAAGTGATGAAGCTTTAAGAAAAGAAAAAGAAGAAAAAAGAATGAGAATGTTACTGGCAAGTTTATCTCATGAATTTAAAACTCCATTAGGTATAATTGCTGGATTTGTTCAGATGCGAAAAGATAGTATAAAACCTGAGAAAGCTGATTATCACTATATGGTAATAGAAGATGAAATTTCAAGATTAAATTCATTGGTATTAGAGACTATAGAATTAACTAATTATGAATCAGGGACTGTTAAGACAGAATTTATGAGTTTTAGAATCAAGAAATGTGTTCACAATATCAGTAGGAAATTATCAAATGATGCGAGAAAAAAGAATATTGAAATTAAAATCGACGGGCAAGAAACTTTTGTCATTGGAGATGTAAAGAAAATCGAGCAAGTTTTATTAAATCTTATAAGTAATGCAATTAAGTATTCCTATGATTATGAAGATATTACTATAATATTAGAAGTAAAGAAAGAGGATCTGTATGTCTATATTGATAACACTGGAACAGCAATATCTGAGGAAGAGTTAGCACATATATGGGATGCTTTTTATAGAATAGAAACATCGAGAAATAGATCATCGGGCGGTAGTGGTCTTGGATTAGCTATAGTTAATAATATTTTAGAACTGCATAATAGTGATAGAGGTATAATCAATACATCGAATGGCATAAGAGCGTACTTTTCATTAGCTGTCGATAAAAAGGAGACATAAAAGAGATATGGAGAAGATATAGAAGAGACATCGTTATATTACAATACCATTACGATAGTAAGGATGCTCTGTTGTGGGTAAATCTGTATATTGATGATATAAATAAACAGTAAACACTTGACATCTTCTCAACGTATTGTCATAGAAAAAATGCCTTAATGGTGGAGAATCTTGCCCCTACTGGAAATTAGTCTTTCGATCTCGCAACTGGAATTAAGTCATGCACACTTTCTTTCGGAGACTTTTTTGTCATGCACGCAAATCATAATATTCAGATAGGCTCTATGTTTTTTTCAGTTTTAGTACGATTTAAATTCTTTAATCTGGCGTTAAGTCTTGTAATTTCAAGGAATGAATAAAAACTGGAGTTAGTTTTTCATTTAACTCTAAAAAAAAGTTAGTTAACACTAAAGAACCTAGTTTTCATAATAAATACCATTTTCATCTATAATGTGATATAATTTACTCATTCAGAAAAGATGGAGGTAACCCATGGGGAGCTGTGAATTCTGTAATCTGTCATCAGAAGATGAGCAATGGTTATTTTATACAAGTGATTTTTGGAAAGTGTATCTGGCCGATAAGCAAGATTATATCGGACGTTGCATAGTAGTTTCTAGACGTCATTGTGAATCCTTAAGCAGCCTATATCTACAAGAGTGGGATGATTTGAAATATACTATTGACTTATTAGAAAAAGTTATTTCTAAGGCTCTGGATGCAACAATGTTCAATTGGACTTGTTTAATGAATAATGCACAAAAGAAAAATGAAACTTGTGCACATGTCCATTTTCATTTACGCCCTCGATATAAAGAATCAATAAAAATAAATGATCAAGTATATTATGATGAGGAATTTGCTCATCACTATAAAAATGATAAAGAAAATAAACTTGATAGTGAAAGTGGAGAAGTATTATTTAAAATACTGAAACATTGTATGACAAAAATGAATTAAAGTTTAGTTTTATTCATTTACGTATATAAGTGAATTCGTAAATGCAGAAAAATGCAATGATTGAAACTTTACTAAATTATATTTTAAGTACTATATTAAACTTTAAGGAGATGTATTAAATGATTTCTGAGTACTGCCCTAAATGCAACTCTATTGCAGATATGACAATAAATAAAACAGAAAAATTTGAGAAAGATTCTTATGGAAATAACTTAAAGATAATAACAAGTAGTTACCATTGTTCGTTATGTCATACTTTTGTTCGCAGTGAAGATATAAATTATAAAAATATAGAATAATTAATTAGAAGATAGTTTCTCTCTATAAACTATCTTTTAATCAACAAGCTCATTTTTTATCTAATACTAGAATTAAGTCTTTCGATATTGCAACTGGAAATAAATCATGTACGCATTCTTTCAGAGGCTTATTTGTCATGCATATATATCAAAATATGCAAATAAGTGTACTCAATTCTGCAGTTTTGTGATAATTCTATACGTCAAAACTGGCACTAAGTCTTTCAATTTCAGGAGTTGATTGAAAACTAGAAGTTAGTTTTTCATTTAACTAAATATGTTCATTTTATATAAAGCGTTGATTAATGTCATCTACCTAATTTTCTTGATAAATTCCAAATTTAATCTATATTGTGATATAATTTACTATAAAAGCAAAGATATCAATGCTTATTACAGAATGAAGGTTTTGGAATCAGATGAGCGATTTTTACTATAAAGAAAATAATCAGGAGGGTATCATGGAACTTATTAGTACAACTAAACTATTAAAGTTTAGTTTGCTCTCTTATATGTTATATACTATTTTTGATCTATAAGAATACAAGTTATTAGTGCGGAACATAGATTTATAAGAAAAGAGGGGTTATATGTGGAGTTTATATTTATATTACATAGTTGGAGTAATGTTTATTTTACCAGTATCATCAATTTTGATTGAGGTTTTTTCTAAAAAGAAAACTTATAATTCAGGTGAAATAATTTTAATAGTCATAAAATGGTTTGTTTTTTGGGGAATCGGTTTACGTTGTTTAACAGTTGGCCTTAGTCAGTCAATAAATCCTAAGTTTACAGCATCAATTCTCCAAGTTAGTGAGGAAAGTTATGTAGTAATCAGAGAATTAGGTTTCGCAAATATTTGCTTGGGTATTGTTGGGATTGCATCATTATATTTTTCTGAATGGAGAAAAGCAGCTGCTTGTTCAGGAGGCATATATTTAGGAATTGCAGGTTTACTACATATTTCTAGAATTTCAGAAGGGATAAATTTAAAAGAGGCAATAGCCATGATTTCGGATTTATTTATACTTTCAATAGTAATTTTTTACATGCTATATTCATTGAGGGTGAATTCCTCATGTCAATTGAAATAAAAAATTTAACTGATAAAGGTCAGTTACAACATAGTTTTTCCTACTTCTATAAATTCCAATTTAGTCTATAATGTGATATAATTTACTCGGTCTATTTTTAGGCTATAATTGTATGTTATGGATAGAAAGGGGTTTTGGAATGGCATTACGAAATATAAGAACGCACGGGGATTATATTTTAAGAAAGCATAGTAAAGTAGTAGAAAGAATTGATGATAGAATCTTGACTCTATTAAAAGATATGGCTGATACTATGTATTCAGAAAATGGAGCAGGTTTAGCTGCGCCACAGGTAGGAATACTTAAAAGACTAGTTGTAATAGATATGGGGGAAGGGTTAATAAATCTAATTAATCCTGAAATAGTTGAATCTAATGGAATTCAAGAAGTAACAGAAGGTTGTTTGAGTATTCCAGGAAAATGGGGTAAATTAGATAGACCTGCAAAAGTTAAAGTTAAAGCCTTAAATGATGAGGGGAAGGAAATAATAATTGAGGGTGAAGGAGATCTAGCAAAGTGTTTATGCCATGAAATTGACCATCTAAATGGAGTCCTATTTATTGATAAAGTTAAAGAGTTTCTGAAGTAATCTAATATACTGTGCATAAAATAGAACATAGTTCGAATGAAAACAGCTACATCTGATTTCTTTACCTATATTGTTCAAACTATATAAGAAGATAATTATACTCAAGTTTATTGGGTGCAATACTTATATTTAGTGAATTTACTGAATGGCGATATGAATTAATAAAATAACATAAAAATAATGTAACCTCTACACCCCTTATTAGAAGAGATTGTAGAGGTTTTGAATTATATCATACATATCTATTGACAATACTAATGATTAGTTATAATAACTTTCTGTACTTTAGGAAGCTTTCATTATTAATAACAAAGCCCTATTAATCACCCTCATATATACCTAAATATGGAATGTCATTTTCTATACAGTGAATTAGTTCCTGTAGTTCTTCATCCTCAAAATCAATAGCACCTTCTGTAATCGTCACATACAATAGTTCGCCAAGGAAATGCTCCATCTCAACTAACTTCAAGTATAACGGTAGCTGCTCAATGTAAGCGTCATCCAGCACCCTAATAGAGCGATAACCTTCTACAATGGTTGCAAATATCTGATCCATTAACACTTTTCGTCTTACCAAATCTCCTTCATGCATAACCCAGCCTGTAGAAGCTGACCAAGCACTTGCTATCTCATACATATACCAACAGTACCCAGCATCATCAAAATCGAAGAGTGTAATATTTCCATTGCGATAGTCAATATTATAATTACCATCACCAAAGTCGCCATGAATCATTCCATAACTCATATCTACCTTTTCTAATTGTTCCAATTGATTAATGAGTGCATTGAACTTTCCACGAACTACAATCATTTCATAAGGTATTAAAGTTTCAATTAACACTTTAAAGTGGTCCAGAATATGATGCCTCTTGTACCCAGCAGTAGGTATATATGTCTCAGAAGCCTTATGTATCTGAGCAAGAATTTGACCACAATTATAGTGATGTTTACTTAGTGGTATACCCTCAATATATTTATACCCCCTATGACTTAATTGCTCACCAGTTGCTACTCGAAATATTACATAGCAAAACACATTCTCCATATGCTTAATAATGGAAACATCTTTTCCGTCTTTAGATGTATAGGGGGTGGCTACTGATACACCATATACATCTAAATGGCGAATGAAGTCAACCTCAGCCATCAAATCTGCTATACTTCTGTCCGCTCTTGTTGTAACTCTAACATATCCTTCTGATGCTGTACTACACATATGAAAAACAGTATTCATACTTCCATCATGTGCATCCAACTGATTGAGAATCACCTTATCAAAATCATATGTCTCTTGTATCGATTTTTCTAATGCATGTCTGAATTCTACTGTATTGAATGTAAACATCTCCTTTTTGTTTAATTAATTAATAATATATAACTATAAATAATCTGTCTAGGTAATCGTAGCCTATCTCAAGACTAACTTTCAATATACAAAATAACTATAATTGATCTTTCGCTAAATTAAATGCAATTTTTTTTATATTAAATACTCTAATGAATATATTTTTAAGCTGTACATTTTGGCGGTGTAAATCTATTTTAAAATTCGTATTTGTAATTATAACCAGACAATTACTTTTTCATTTAACTCTAGGACATATGATTATGCTTTACACCAAACGTATGTTTGTTTATAATATAGTATAGACAATTATTTTGCGTCTTCAAAAGGTAAAATCAAATACTTTGAAGATGCCAAATATATGTCATATTTAAAGAAGGACTGATATATATGAGTGAAGATTGGTTTAGAGTTAACTTAGTAGCGAAAAATATTTACGCAATTGATGATCATGGACATGATACTATTTACCTTATTGTTGGTAGTGAAAAAGCTCTTATAATTGATACTGGTTGGGGTGTGGGGAATCTTCGAGATGTCATATCAAAAATTACTAATTTACCAGTCATATTAGTTAATACCCATGGTCATCCTGATCATGTTAGTGGAGATTATCAATTCGATAATGTTCATATCTGCGAAGATGATATCCCTATCCTTGAAGGATGCTTTAAAGAAGAAAATCGTTTATGGGCACTGAATAATCCACTACACGGACCTTATCCAAAAACATTTTCTACTGAAAGCTGGATTCAATCAGATTTAGGTAATATTATTCCTATTAAATCTGGACATACCTTTGATTTAGGAAATAAAATTATAGAAGTTATTAAACTGGCTGGGCATACCCCTGGTGGTATAGCTTTACTAGATAAAGATGAAAAAATACTGTTTTCTGGAGATTCAATAATAAAAGGAGATATATGGATGCACCTTGATCATTCAGAATCTTTAAGCACCTATTTACTCTGTTTAGAGAACCTTCTATCCCAATTGAGTATGTTTGATATTATATTACCTTCACATGGTGAGCCTATAAAGCCAGATATTATTTATGAACTAATTGAAGGTATTCAAGCTATTTTAGGAGGACAGAAAAAGGGTAAACCTGTCCAAACCTTCGTTGGTGACGGATTATTATGTGAGTTTGCTAATTGTGGTATAGTATACAACAATGCTAAACTTTAGAGATTACATAAAGAGATTTTAGTTTAGATTAAGAATGACTTTACTGTAATAAATTGAAGGAATCTATTGATGAGTACTTGGCATCTAAAGGAAGTAGGACTTGAATGATAACTGCATGTACAATTAGTGAATATTATAGTAATTAAAAAAAAAGAAAATCATATATTGAAGTATAAGTGGTGATTTAAGGTGGAGCACTGATGTACAATATTCACAGGAATTATATGCGTAGGAATGAGCGTAGTGAAATTATTGTTAGAGGTATTGCCAAGGAATACACTCTTCCAGATATGGGGATAGTAATAGCCAATATAGTTTCAACTGGTGAAGATCCTGTTGAAACTGAAATGTTAAATAGTGACACTGTAGATAAAATCTTAAAATGGTTAAAACGAACTGGTGTCCAGGATAAAGATATAAGGGTTGAAAAGGAAATATTAACACCTTTTTTCGACTACGAAAATAATATATTAAAGCATCAAGCAACTACTTTTATTGCTGTATATTTTTATGATTATTCTTCGATGAGTGAGTTTGTTTATAATATAGAGCAAGAAAAAGATATTATAATTAATAGAATCGTAATAACACTAAGTAATGTATATGAGTTCTATAATATGGCTCTAAAAAATGCGGTCCTAACAGCTTATGACAAAGCTAATATAATTGCAGAGAGTATGAACACAAGACTCATTCCTACTCCATTGGTTTTGGAGGAGACGACTAACTTTGATGAAATAATAGATGAAATTATTATTACGGGGCAACAATTGAAAGATATTGAATACCCAATGTTGGTAATACCAGCTTCTGTAGAAGTAAAATTTTTGGTAGAAGAAATTGAATAATAAAAAAAACCAGCCTAGATGCATCATACTCAATGATTTGAATATGATGCGTTTTCACAAAGATAGAATATATTTTAATCTATATGATCATGATGAGGGTTTTTATTTACAATCTCAGCAGCTCTTGTAATAACCGATATGATATCTATAGGGTATTGTTTATGAAGCAGTTCAGTTTTGGTATATAATTCACCTCTTTCAGTTACAATGTATCTTGGAGGTAATTCATTCAAAGCCAAAGCTGCAATATCATACATACATTTTTCACAAGAACAGTATTCGGTTTCTTTCATTAATTCTTTTATCGCATTAAAAACAATATCTTCCATATAATTATTCAGTCCCATAGTAATCCCCCCGAGCGATTTTTAAAGTAATTTAAAAATGTCTTTATAAATTATCTCTTGTCTCACGATTGAGCTGTTTAATCCTGAACTTTAAAAAGTGATCTCTGTTTTATAGAGTAAATTATATCACATTATAGATTGAATTGAAATTAATAGAAATAGAAAAAACAATATTGAAGCAAAAATATTGTACAAGTATATAGTGAAGTAAAACCCATAGAAGGAAGTGTTACCTATTGACTGTCATTGTGGAACTAACAAACTACAATTGTTTTAAATTTGATATCCAAGCACCAACTTCTGATATTTCAAGTGATATATTATTTTATAGTAAAAATGTCCTTAAGGTGTAAATTGAATATGTCCGTTTTTTACAATAATCAATTTAGGATGTAATGTATAATAAGATTATCATCAATGGCAAGATATATCAGAAACCAGAAATTATATGAAAAAGTGGTATGAAAGTAAAAGAAAACTCTACGATAGGTTATTTCGTAAAAAAACATAGCTATTTAAGGGATATGGACAAAATACTTAAATTGTTTTAAGATATTCATGACAGGAATGGCGATATTACTGATAGAATTAATTGAGGATAGCATGAGTTTTATTGCTAAATAAGCCACAAGTATCAACGTCATTGTATATATTTTCAATATGATAAAATCGTCTGAAAGACTTTGATTAATCATATAAATTGAAAGGAGATAATGAATATGATTTCACCTACGATTCACTTCCCGGGAAATTGTAATGAAGCAATAGCTTTTTATGAAAAAGTATTTAATGTAACTCATAAGAAAGTGGAGTTTTATCGTGATGCACCATCTAATTCAGGATTTACTTTAACAGATGATATGAAAGACCTAGTTATGCACTCCAGTATGACGATCTGTGGCACGCCTTTTAATTTTAGCGACACACAGGAAAAAACCATTGCAGGAAACATGATCTGTTTTAACGTATTTTTTCAAACAGTTGATGAGGTATGCAATGCATTTAACAAACTAGAAGAAGACGGAAACGTTATAGTAGAACTTGGTCCTCAATTCTTTAGTGATATGTACGGCTCAGTAGTAGATAAATTTGGTATAAAATGGCAGTTGATTTCCGAATAGTAGTTTATAAAACCTCTACAGTCTTTATTATAAAATGATTGTAGAGGTTTTTTGATAAATAATAATGGCAGAGGTTAACTTTATTTGTCATTTAGATTTATCTGCCGTTATACTTAAGGTTAGTTGAGATGGAGTTTTGGGGTTATATAAGGGAGTCATTTTGAAATTTGTATTATATTAATCATATGTGCCATATAGGAGAAAGGAGAGACAAATTTTATAAAGCTTTAAATAAAAATATGTCTTTACAAATCTTTTGTTATGTGCTAACATTATGAACAATATAATAATTCAAAATCTTTGATTGAAAGAAGTACTTTAGTGATTTTGTCTCAGCGAGCCGGCGATTGGTGAAAGGTCCGGTACAGATGAAGTAAAGGAATGGGTTCATGAGATGCTAAGTGAAAGGTAACAAGTAGCTGATGCCGGGATTCTCCCGTTATAGAGATAGGATATCGAAAACTATATTTCCGTATCTGAAAAAGAGCAGTTGATTATTGTTGAGTGGCATAGCGAATACACAGGTATTTCGTCTCATAGTGAGATGGAATACCTTTTTTTGTTGTTGAATACATGTAAGCCACTGAAGAAAGTCTTAATTATTAACATGAGTTACAATAATTCTTTAATGCTGAACTTGGGTGGCACCACGATGACCTTATCGTCCCATATTACGGGAGGATAAGGTTTTTTTTGTGCAGAAAAATAAGCGATTATCAATTTTGAAAGGATGTGAAAAGATGTTAAAGCCTTATATTTTAACACTATCCAGTGACATGGAGACACCGATAACACTTTATCAAAAATATGTTAGAAACGAGCAAGGATTTTTACTTGAAAGTAAGGAAACAGGGACAGGAAGGTACTCAATTATTGGCAAAAGTCCTTTTATGACCTTTAAGTCTAGAAGGTCAAAGATAATCATTGAAAAGGAAGGTTGTATCTATTTTGAAGAAGGTTCCCCCCTAGAGATATTAAAAAAGTATATAAATGCTTATAAGATTGAAAATGATACAGAATTACCTTTTGTTGGGGGAGCAGTAGGGACGGTGGGATATGACGTTGTTAGACAGTATGAGAAATTGCCGGACTTTAACAATGAGAGTCTAGAATTACCTGAAATTCATCAAATGTTTGTGAAGGAAGTTATCGTCTATGATCACTATCTCAATAAAGTTCATTTGATTGTACTTGAGAATATAACGCCAACAGGAGCAAAAATTGCAATGAAAAAATTGTATGAGATAAAAGAACTGATAGAAGATTCTAATCTACAATTAGAATCATTATCAGATGTAGTATTTGATGGACAACTGGAATCCAATGTGGATCAAGAAACTTTTATGCAACAGGTTGAAAGAGCTAAAGAGTATATAGTTGAAGGAGATATCTTTCAAGTAGTTCTATCTAGAAGGGTTACTGTGGATCAACCCACATCATCTTTCAATCTTTATCGTCACCTTAGGCAGGTTAATCCATCTCCCTACCTCTTTTACTTAAACTTTAGTACTTACCAAGTCGTAGGAAGTTCACCTGAGATGCTAGTAAAATTAAACGATGATAATATACAGACTTGCCCTATAGCTGGAACACGTAAAAGGGGAGAAGATCGACAAGAAGATGAAAGGCTAGCTGAAGAACTTCTTCATGATGAGAAGGAAGTTGCTGAACATGTCATGTTAGTCGATTTAGGACGTAATGACATGGGGAAGGTTGCAAAAATAGGGTCAATAAACATTAAGGCATTCAAAGAGATCAAGTGTTTTTCCCATATTATACACTTGGTATCTTTAATCGAAGGAAAGAAAAAATCAGATGTAGATCCATTTGAAGTGCTTAAAGCCTTCCTGCCAGCAGGGACTTTAACAGGGGCACCTAAAATTCGAGCCATGCAAATTATTGAAGAATTAGAAAGTGATGAAAGAGGTATTTATGGTGGAGCTATTGGATACTTTGGGTTTGATAGTAATATGGATATGTGCATAGCGATAAGAACCATGATCATCCATGATTTAAAAGTTTATTTACAAGCAGGTGCCGGAATAGTTGCAGATTCCTGTCCGGAAAAGGAATATGAGGAGACTTGGAATAAGCTAAAAGGCCTTTTAAAAGCTATCGGAATTAATGAAGAGGTCATTGGTAAGGAGGTAATCAAATGATCTTATTAATCGATAATTACGACTCTTTTACTTATAACCTATACCAATATTTAAGTGAATTTCATGATAATGTGATGGTTATTAGAAATGATGAAATTACTGTAGAAGAGATTATAAAGTTGAATCCATTAGCTATTATTATATCACCCGGTCCCAAAAAACCTGAAGAAGCTGGGGTATGCGTTAACGTGGTGAAGATGTTATCTGGTATTATACCAATCCTGGGAATATGCTTAGGGCATCAATGTATTGGAGAAGCGTTTGGAGGCAGGGTTATAAAAGCTAAAGCAATTTTTCATGGAAAGCAGTCCCCTATTTACTATAGCTATGATGTCATTTTTAATGGCATTTCACTACCCTTTCAAGGAGCAAGATACCATTCTCTTGTAGTAGATCGAGAGACATTGCCTAGGGAATTGAGCATTATTGCTGAAACAAAAGATGGCGTGATTATGGGAATTAAACACAGAGAACATTATGTTTATGGATTGCAGTTTCATCCAGAATCAATTTATACAAAAGAAGGCATGAAAATTATAACTAATTTCCTAGAGGGTATACAAAGACTCTAGAATCTATTGTCTAGCTGACAATGATTAAAAGTAGTAATAAGTGTTTATAAATTCATAAAAGGAGTGAGAGCATGTTTGCAAAAGCGTTGAAAAAAGTCATTAATGGTGATGATTTAAATCAGGAATTAATGATTCATTGTATGGAAAAAATGATGGAAGGTAAAATCCATGACAACCAAATAGCAAGCTTACTTACAGCATTAAAAATGAAAGGAGAGTCAGTTACAGAATTGACAGCAGGTGCTAAGGTACTCCGCAAAAAAGCGTTAACCATATCCGATATTCCTACAGATACTTTAGATACATGTGGTACAGGAGGGGATGGCTCTGGAACTTTTAACATCTCTACTGCCGTAGCGCTTTTATCTGCTGCCGCAGGACTTAAAGTACTGAAACATGGTAACCGCTCTTTCTCCAGTCTATGTGGAAGTGCGGATGTATTAGAGGCTTTAGGTGTAAGAATTGATCTATCACCAGAAGAAACGGCTATGTGTTTAAAGCAAACTAATTTTGGGTTTTTGCTTGCACCACTTTATCATAAAGCAGTAAAAAATGTTATGCCTGTTAGAAAAGCCTTGGGCTTTCGAACAATATTTAATTTATTGGGACCACTAGTGAACCCAGGAGGTGCCAAATATCAACTATTAGGTGTTTATGATGAGAATCTGACTGAAGTAATGGCCGAGGTTTTAAGAGCATTAGGAGTAGACAGAGCATTAGTAGTCCATGGTAAAGAAGGACTTGATGAAATATCAATTACCGGTTCAACAATAATATCCGAGTTAAAGGAGGGATACATATCATCTTATGAAATACATCCAGAAGATTTTGGTATTCCATTAGGTAGAAGTGGAGATATTACTGGAGGCAATGCCAAAAAGAATGGACAAATCATAAAAGATATTTTCCAAGGTAAGCTTGGAGCAGCTAGAGATATTCTTCTTATGAACGCTGGAGCAGCACTTTATGTCGGTGAAAAAGTATCTTCAATGAGTGAAGGTATAGATGTAGCGAGAAAATGCATCGATGAAGGTTTGGCTTATAAAAAGCTTCAAGAAATCATTCAAGTTTCAGGAGGTGTGACTTCATGACTTTACCATCAATATTGAAAAAGATCGTATCAGCAAAAGAGAAGCGTCTTCAACAAATGAGCAAATCCTATAAGAAAGAGATCTATCGAATGGTTGATCATTGTGAAAGGGGTAAGGGGGATTTTAAATCTCAGATTGCTAAGGAAGGATTATCGATAATAGGTGAAATCAAGAAAGGATCTCCAACATGTGGCATCATTAAAGAAGATTTTAAACCAACTAAAATTGCAGAAGTATATGAAGAAGCTGTTGATGCAGTTTCAGTACTTACTGAAGAGGATTACTTTTTTGGGAGTATGGATTACTTAAGTCAGATTAGCCAAAAAATAAAGCTCCCAACTTTGAGAAAGGACTTTATAATCGATGAATTCCAGATTTATGAGTCAAAGGCTCTTGGAGCTAGTTGCATCCTGTTAATAAGTTCGCTACTAGAAAAGGAAACACTAAAAAGGTTTATAGGTCTATGCGATGAATTAGGTTTAGATGCCTTGGTAGAAGTCCATACGGTTGACGAATTACTATCTTCTTTAGAGGTTGGTTCAGAGATTTTAGGAATCAATAATCGTAATTTACATACATTTGAGACCAATATTGGAACATCATTAGAACTATGTTCCCATGTTCCTCCACAAGTACTTTTAGTCAGTGAAAGCGGTTTTCATAGGGAAGAGGATGTATCCTTACTAAAGGGAACACCTATTAATGGGATCTTAGTCGGTGAAAGTTTTATGCGAGCTAAAGATATAGTGAAGCAAAGTGAGGTGCTTAGAAATGGTTATAGATACTAAAATCAAAATATGCGGGGTAACACGTCTTGAAGATGTCTTAATGATTAATAAGTATCCTGTTGACTATATTGGATTTATTTTTGCAGAAAGTAAACGTCGCTTAACAATGCGGCAAGCACAGTTACTGACTAAAAAAGTGAGAAAAGGTATAAAGAAAGTGGGGGTTTTTGTAAATGCCCCTAAAGAAGATATCGAGCTAATTGCTGATGTTTGTTCTCTAGATATAATCCAACTACATGGTGTCGAGGACCCTTCTTTTTGTGCTGATCTTCGAAGAGAAGTATGGAAGACCTTTAGTATCAAAGATAAGAGGAGTTTTGAAAGGATAGAATCTTATAAGGATGTGGAGGGGATACTTCTGGATACATATGTAAAGGGAAAAAGAGGAGGTTCGGGCCAATCTTTTGATTGGTATATGGCTAAGGATATTTATAGGAATCATTTTACAGTTCTGGCTGGGGGGTTAAACTCAAAAAATGTCAATGAAGCAATTAACATAGTCAATCCTCATGTTGTTGATGTTAGCTCTTCAGTTGAAATAGATGGGTCAAAGAATGAAGGAAAAATAAGAGATTTTATTAGAAAGGTGAAAGGTTATGAATCTTGAAAGGAAATTTGGTGAGTTCGGAGGTCAATATGTGCCAGAAACACTGATGTCACCCCTCAAGGAATTAGAGAAAGCATTTGTTGACTGTATGCAAGATCAAAACTTTATAAGGGAATACCTTTACTACCTTAGAGAGTACGTAGGTAGACCTTCTAGTTTATACTATGCCAATCGTCTGACGAAAAAGGTTGGAGGGGCTAAAATATACTTAAAGAGAGAAGATTTGAATCATACAGGTGCTCATAAAATTAATAATGTAATCGGACAAATGCTATTAGCTAAAAGAATGGGGAAAAAACATGTCATTGCTGAGACTGGGGCAGGACAACATGGCGTTGCAACAGCGACTGGCGCAGCCTTGTTTGGATTGACCTGTACAGTTTTTATGGGAGAAAAAGATATTGAAAGACAAAAGTTGAACGTTTTCAAAATGAAAATGCTAGGTGCAACAGTTCAATCCATTTCCTCAGGAACAGCCACATTAAAAGATGCTACTAACGAAGCCATTAGAGAATGGGTTAGAAGAGCTGAAGATACTTTCTATGTTATAGGTTCTGTAGTGGGACCACATCCTTATCCTAGAATGGTTGGCTATTTTCAAAAAATCATTGGAGAAGAAGCAAAAGAACAGATGATTAAAATCGAGGGGCGGTTACCTCATGCTGTTGTTGCATGTATTGGAGGGGGGAGTAATGCTTCAGGAGTATTTAACGCTTTCTTACCTTTTGAAACAGTTCAGTTATTTGGTGTTGAGGCAGCTGGATATGGTCTACACACTGAGCACCATGCAGCAGCGATTTCTAAAGGTTCAATTGGGGTCCTGCATGGTATGAAAACCTATCTCATACAAGATAAAGAAGGGCATATTCAACCCGTTCATTCTATATCTGCTGGGTTAGATTATCCAGGTGTGGGACCAGAACATGCTCATTTATTTCAAAGGAAGCGTGTTAAGTATAAGGGCGTAACGGATGATGAAGCTCTGGAAGGGTTTAGATTATTGAGCAGTACCGAAGGGATAATTCCTGCACTAGAAAGCTCTCATGCAATAGCATACGGTACAAAGCTTGCTAAGAAAATGACAAAAGAGAAAATAGTTCTAATTAATTTATCAGGCCGTGGTGATAAAGATGTTCAAACTGTTGCTAAGATAGGGGAAGTATGATGATAAGAATTGAAAATGCATTTAAAAAAGCAGAGTTAGAAAATAGAAAAGCATTCATCCCTTTTATAACTGCAGGCGATCCTTCCTTGATGAAAACCATTGATTTAGTTAAAGCTATGATTAGTGGAGGAGCAGATATAGTTGAAATAGGTATCCCCTATTCAGATCCTTTAGCAGATGGGGTGATTCTACAAGAAGCAGCTAAAAGAGCTTTGGATGCAGGAACAAAAGTAAATGATATATTTCGTGTGATAAGTAAGTTAAGACAAGATACAGAGATACCTATAGTGTTTTTAGTATACTTCAACACCATCTTTCAATATGGCATACAAAACTTTATGGAACAATGCCAAAGAGTCGGTATTGATGGTCTTATTATTCCTGATGTACCATTCGAAGAAAGCGATGAAATTTATCCCATCATGATTGCTCATGATATTGCTCCAATACCACTTGTGACACCTACTTCCATCAATAGAGTAGAAGAGATACTTCAAAGTGGAAAAGGGTACATTTACTGTGTCTCATCATTAGGAGTCACAGGTAAGCGGAAAAAATTTTCTGAGAGTGCGCTTACTTTTATTCAAGAAGTTAAGGCAAGAGCTCCTATTCCAGTTGCGGTTGGGTTTGGCATTCAATCACCAGCTACAGCTTCTTTTTTCAAACCCTTTGTGGATGGAGTTATCGTTGGATCAGCTATAGTTGATTATATTCATCAAGTAGATGGGAGAGTTGAGCTTGTGGAAGCATATATTCATCAATTTGTTCAAGAGCTTTATGAGTAATTCTAAAATCACATTCACTTAAAAGAAGCTGTCATTAGACAGCCTCTTTTAAATCTTGAATAGTTCAACAGTTTCATGTAATTTTTTAATCATGGTATTCAGTTCTTGAATGGATTCTGCAATGTTTTCCGTACAACCAGTTTGTTCTTCTGCAGAAGAGCTGATCTCTTGGGTTGCAGATGCTGATTGTTGCGTTATCGTAGAAATATTTGTAATGGATGTGACCACATCCAGTTTGGTTTGATCGACGTAAGCAATTTGATTACCAAGACCTTCTATTTTCTTGACCAGTTCATCAGAAACAATTTTAATCTCTTTAAAGGTTGCCTTTGTAGTTTCCAAATGGCTGGAAGCGCTGTCAGCCATAACTTTAGAGTCATGCATGGATTGACTTGTTTCACCGACAACTTGGATAATGGATTCTAAAGTATGAGTTATCTCCATTGTAGCTTTTGATGATTGTTCAGCTAATTTTCTTACTTCTTCTGCAACAACAGCAAAGCCTCTACCATGTTCACCTGCTCTAGCTGCTTCAATCGCAGCGTTAAGTGCGAGGAGATTTGTCTGCTCGGCGATGGAATTGATGGTGTCAACAATTGCACCAATTGACTTTGACTTATCGGATAATTCCTCAATTCTTTCTCGAACAAGAACTCGTACTTCAGTATCTTTCTTGATGCTTTGATCCAATTCATCTATCGTTTGAAGACCTAATTCATTCATTGATTTCATTTCCATAGCATCATCAACAGATAGCTTTAAATTTTGTGTTATCTCTTCAATCTTTTCAGATAAATTGTTAGTAGTCGTTAAAGTAGTGTTGGCTTCATTAGCCTGATTAACTGCGCCTATGGATATCTCATGAATCATTGAGGAAATCTCTTCACTAGAAGCAGTTACTTCTTCAGAAGCAGCTGATATTGAATTTGAAGTTTCATTAATTTTTACTGATGTTTGTACAATGCTATTAATTAATATCTTTAAGTTACGGACCATTTCATTAAAGCTATTAGCAAGTACACCTATTTCACTATTTGAGTTAAACGTTAAACCTTCAATAGTTAAGTCATATGAAGCAAGTTTAGTAGCTTCTTTTGATAGCAACATAATAGGTTTAGCTATTTTGTTAGAGATAAATAGCCCAACCAATGAAACTAATATAAACAGAATCATCGTTAATAGTAACATTTCAATCCTGAATTCATGAAAAGCTTGGTAATCTGATTCCACATCATAGTCCACTCCAACAAAACCAATAACATGATCTCCGTCTTGTATCGGACTATATGAAGATAGGAGTTTACCATATTCATCATCAGATATCTCATTTTCACTAACAGCATTACCTGCCATAACGTCACTGAAACTGGCATAATAGTTTTCTTCAACCTCACCTATAAGTGTAGCGTTTGCGCTATTATAGTCGGAGCTTTCTATTATGTAAATGTATTCACCCTGATCATTCAAGGTCATAACGTATAAAAATTTAGCTCCAGAAATCTTTCTAATATCATTTAAGGTTTCTCCTAATTGAGTATAATATGGATGATCCATATCTTCTTCAGTATTCAGTTCTTGTAAAGTTTTAGCGTCAATTCTTTCAGAAGTAGCCTTGGCGATATTCAAAGAATTTCTTTGTAGGTCTTCAAGGACTAGATTGTAACTCTGAAAATAGACCAGTCCAAATAGTACCGAGCATATGAAAATGCTTACAAACAAGAATGAGAGTGTAATTTTAGTTTTCAATTGATGAAAATACTTAATTTTATTCTCTTTTCTTAACATGTTTTTACCCCCTTTTACATTTACTCACAATTTTAAATTATATCATATGAGCCATAAATTTAAAATACAAAAATTTTGATTCTCAAAATATTTAGCTATAAATCATAAAAATGTATAGTTGTTGTGCGCTAAAATAAACCCGAAGTTTTCATATACAAAACTTCGGGTAGGTATTTTGCAATGCATTTACTTAGGACAGAACATTGTTTAAGAGATATTTTGTATGTTCTAAAATTTTGTTAAGATCATTAATCATTTCTGTAGCTCGAGCTGTTTGCTCTTGAGAGCTAGCTGCAGCCTCTTCTGTAGCAGCTGCATTGCCTTCTGATAAGGAATGAATGTTACTGATTTGCTGAAGAACATTATCTTTCTTTTGAATGAGGTTATGATTGTTTTCTTTTACACCAGCAACATAAATCTCTGACATATCAATTGTACCATTGATTTCTTGAAATTTACTTTTTGTATCTTGTAAGAGATTAATTTGAGTACTTACAAGATCACTAACGATTTTGGTTTCCTCAAAGTTTGCCCGTGATGTTGCTTGTAGTTCTTTAACAATCTCATCTATTTTGGCAGTTGAATTAGATGATTGTTCTGCTAATTTCCTTATCTCCTCTGCAACAACAGCGAATCCTTTTCCTGATTCACCTGCTCTTGCAGCTTCTATGGCAGCATTTAAAGCAAGTAGATTGGTTTGTTCTGCAATGGAGGCTATTAGCATGGTAACCTCACTAATTTTATCTGAACTTTCACTGGTTTGCTTTGTAATTTTGTAGACTTTCTTTGATGATTCAGCGCTTTCCATACTTTTTATTTCAAGATTTTCTAAGGAGATATTTCCTTCATTTACAGCCGACTTTATGGACTGAAAAGAATTAAGAATTATATCAATAATAGATAAATTTTCATCGATAATTTTACCAAGAGCATAAATAGCTTGTTTACTCATATCCACATTGTTAGCTTGAGAAGTAGAGCTTTCTGCAATTTCTTGTATAACTTTAGACATTTCATCCATGCTACTCATCATGAAGAGATAAGATTCATTCAGTGTATTTGAATGGTGAGATAATTGTTCAACAGAATTTTTTATAGTGGTTCTAAATACTTGTTGGTTTTCAGCAACATTTGAAATTGACTTTAATAATTCAGAGTTTAAAATCTTTTTATTAAGACTCCCGGAAATGTTCTTATCAGTACTACTGTCAGTCATGGATTGTGTATTAATATGAGCAAGTTTAATTAGTTTATAGGTCTTGTTGATTGTTTGATAGAGGAAAACTAATGATGCAATAAATAGACTAAGCAGGATAATAAAACTTAATTCGAAATACGTCTCTAATTGAAATTTTCCTGTTTCTTGAAATCCAGTAGTTAATAAGATAACGCATGTTGATAAGAGTATTGAGTAAAAAAATAAAATAATTAGGAACTTTGTCTTTTGTGTTTTCAAAATGGCACCTCCATAAATCTCCTTTAAAAAAATGCAAAATATAATATTATTATACAATATTATATTGAAAAATGGGGTACAATATTTTGCAACTATAGGTGCAAGACTTTGGTCTTGTAAACTTTTCATAATGTTGGTAAGATATTAATGTAAGTAATTGTTAAAAGTGATGGGGGTGGCTTTGTGTTTAATGGGATCGGAGCATCACCAGGTATAACACTTGGGAGGGTTAAAGTATTTAAACAAGATTTATATCAAATAGAAAAACGTCCTATTATAGATTGTGATCAAGAAATTATTCGATTGATAAGAGCTTTTGATAAAAGTAAAGAACAGATTCAAGCGTTGTATGACAAAGTTCTTCAAGAGGTTGGAAAAGATGAAGCTAGTATTTTTGAAGCCCATTTAATGATTCTTGAAGATGAAACTCTTATGACAGAAATAAAAGAAAAAATATTAATAGAAGAAATTAATTCTGAGGTTGTTGTTGAATGTGTCTTTGAAAAATACATAGAGCAATTCAAACAAATAGAAAACGATTATTTTAAAGAGAGAGCCTTGGACTTAAAGGATGTTGCTAATCGAATCATAGAGAACTTGTTGGGGATTATAAAGACGGATCTTTCTAATTTAAAGGAAGAGGTCATAATTGTAGCCAAAGATTTAACACCATCAGATACTGTTGGGTTAGATGGGGAGCATGTAAAAGGATTTGTAACTGAATCAGGTGGAAAAACTTCCCATTCTGCTATTATAGCCAGAACATTGGAAATACCAGCAGTTGTAGGGGTAAAGTATATTCTCAAAGAGGTTAAAGATGGCGATTTTATCATCATGGATGGAGATACAGGAAAAGTGGTTTTAAATCCAGAGCCAGAACAAATAGTTCTCTATGAAAATAGAAAAGAACAGAAACTACTTGCTAAAAAAGTACATGAGACATATAGAGACCAGAGCACAATAACCAAAGATAATCGTAAAGTAGATATTGCTGCTAATATCGGCACATTAAATGATTTGGATCAGGCTATTGAAAATGGAGCAGAAGGTATTGGATTATTTCGAACTGAATTCTTATATTTGGATCAAAGTTATCTGCCAACAGAAGAGGAACAGTTTCAGGTGTACAAACAGGTGGCTATTAAAATGAATAATCAACCTGTCATTATACGAACGTTGGATATTGGAGGCGACAAGGAGATTCCTTATCTCAATATGCCAAAAGAGATGAATCCTTTTTTAGGATATCGTGCTATTAGACTATGTTTGAATCAAGTAGATATATTTCTTACACAGCTAAAAGCGTTGTTAAGAGCTAGCTGTCATGGCAACATAAAGATTATGTTTCCTATGATATCTTCAATGGAAGAGTTAAAACAGGCTAAAGGACTTTTGGATCAAGCCAAAAAGCTTTTGGACATAGAAAAGGTACCTTATAATGATGATGTTGAAATAGGAATGATGATTGAAGTACCATCAGCTGCTCTATTATCAGATCAGTTTGCTAAAGAAGTTGATTTTTTTAGTATTGGCACTAATGATCTTATTCAGTATACTGTTGCTGTTGATCGTGGAAATGAAAACATTAGTTATCTCTATAGTGAGTATAATCCAGGAGTGTTGAGACTCATTCATATGATTATCAAGAATGCACACTGTGAAGGCATCTGGGTTGGTATGTGTGGGGAAGCAGCTTCCAATGAGAAACTTATTCCTTTGTTACTGGCTATGGGGTTAGATGAATTCAGTATGAGTAGTAGTATGATACCAAGATCAAGATACCTTATAAATAATCTTTATTATGAAGAAGTTCAAAGATTATTAAAAGTATTAAATTGGAGTGAAGGATCAAAGATAGAGAAGTACTTATGTGGGAGGGAATTAGATGACATCAAGTAGTGTGAAATTAATTAATGAAGCTGGCTTACATGCTCGACCAGCCAATTTATTCATTAGACTTGCAAAAGAATTTAAATCTCAAATAACCGTTGAAAAAGATGGTGTAAAGGTAGATGCTAAAGGGATTTTAGGTATTTTAACTTTGGGAGCAGCATGTGGCTGTACCATTACATTAGAAGCAGATGGACAGGATGAAAAGGAAGCAATCGAAGCCTTACAAGAGCTAGTAGAAAGTGGTTTCAATGAGTAGATTATGAGTAAAGGATAGAGGCCTATGTATTGCTTAAATAAGCGGCAAACAGAAATCATAACTGATCTTCTTAATAAAAATGAATACATTTCTGCTAAGGCAATTGCTGAGCAACATCAAGTCAGTATACGAACAATTCGATATGATCTAGAAATCATTGAATACTGGCTGAATGAGAATAAAGCCATAGTTGTTAAAGTACCAAAAAAAGGAATCAAGATTAAAGCAGCTACTGATTCTGTTCTTTTACTTGAGAAATTGAAGTTTCTCTCAGTAGAGAATAGGGTTTTAACGGAGAAAGAAAGAGTTAACTTCGTTATCATAGAACTATTATCCAGCGAGAAAAACATGTCCATAGAGGATATATGCAATCACCTTCTATTAAGTAGAAATACCATTTTGAAGGTCATAAAAAAGGTAGAACTCTATTTGGAGTCTAATAACTTAAAGCTTAATAAAATCTATGGTAAAGGATTAGCTATAAGAGGTGAAGAGATACATAAGAGAATCGTACTGGTTGAAGTATTTTTAGATATATTTGATATACATAATATTATTTTAGCCATGAATGATGATGAAGCTTATCAAGAATTAATAGAATTCTGTAAAAGCAAATATAAATCTTTTCATTTTGAGAACATGAAAATAATTTTTAATGAAATCATGAATATAGAAAAAGAGTATAAATTCTATCTAACAGATACCGCTATAGCAAGATTACTGGTCTATATGACGATTACAGTGAATCGTCTTTCGAAGTGTCACTACATTGATAAAGAGTTGGTGATTATTGATAAGCTAGAAAATGAAATTAGCTTTCTGATTGCTAAGAGATTACAAAAGCTTTTTTCGATAGATGTTATACCAGAAGAAGAGAATGAAATAGCTATTCGATTAATGGAAGCAAGGTCCTATCAAGCAAATCATTTGATAAAATACGATACTAATACTCAGTTAGAAGAAGATGTAACAAGAATTACAAGGCACGTCATACATTATGCTGAGAATGAACTTAATGTAGAGTTCAACCATGATAAGAAATTATATAATGGATTAGGATTACATCTAAAAACATCATTGATACGCATTAAGAATAATAAGCAAATCAAGAATGATTATACCAATGAGATAACAAGTCGATATCCCCTTGTTTTTCAAATTGTTAAAGAGAGTCTTCAGTCCTTTGAAAATATGTATACCTTTGAAGATGCTGAAATTGCATATATAACCTTACATATTCGAGCAGCTTATGAGCGTAATTATAAAGAAAATTATAAATTAACAGCATTGGTGGTATGTATTGAAGGGTTGGCTTTACTTAATCTCCTAACAACGAAATTAAAAATGAATTTCCCTGATTTAGGTATTATAGAGACTTGTTCAATTCATGATTATGAACAGTATAAAAATGAGATAGATCTTATAATCACAACAGATAAATTCAAAATAAAAGACGTTGAAGTAAGGAGGGTAACCCCTTTCATTGACAACAAGGATATATTTAAGATTAACCAGACGTTAATAAAGTTGAATAAATTTAAGCAGATCTATAAATACAATCAATCCAAGTATACTGAAGGAGGTAGGGTTATTTTGCTTGATGAATTACTTAATATAGATATGATTGAATTAGGAGTTGACGCAATGGATTGGGAAGATGCCATTCGAAAAGCGTCTATACCTTTACTTCAAAATGAAAAAGTAGAGCTTGAATATGTTGACAATATGGTTCAAGCCATCAGAGATCTAGGTCCTTATATTGTGATCATGCCAGGCATTGCATTTGCTCATGCAAGACCAGATGGAACTGTAAAGGAAACTTGTATGAGTATGATTACTTTGAAAGAACCAATAAACTTCGGAAGTGATATGAATGATCCTGTTAGTATAATTTTTGCTTTTGGTGCAGAGAATGGGAATGACCATTTGAAAGCATTGCAGGATTTAGCTAAGTTTTTAGCCATAGAAGAAAATGTTGAATTCTTAAAAGGCGCAAAGGATAAAAAAGTTATATTAGATAAAATTCTAAATTAAATGGGGGTATTAGAATGGCGAAAAAGATTAAGGTGTTAGCTGTGTGTGGTTTTGGGGTAGGAACAAGTTTGATTCTTAAGATGAACATTGAAAAAGTACTTAGAGAAAACAACATTGATGCAGAAGTTAACAATGCAGATTTAACAACTGCGGGTTCTATTAGTGCTGATATTATTTTTACTTCCAAGGAACTTTATTCACAGCTTCAATCTAAGGTTACAATACCACTGGTGCAAATTGATAACTTTATGGATAATAGTGAAATCTCACAAAAAGGAGTACCTGTTATTAAAAAGTTACTATAAAGAAGTCATATTCAAACGTATTAATAGCGAAAGGTCATGTACCTTTTACGCTTTAATAAAAATTAAGAATTTTCTTAATTCTAAATAAGGGGAGGATGAACAATGAGTTTTATTAGCTATCTCACCAGTAACATTTTTAAACAACCGTCAATATTTCTTGGCGTCATAGCCATGATAGGTTTAATTCTTCAAAGGAAAAGTATCGGAGAGATCATTAAAGGGACGTTTAAAACAATTATAGGTGTTATTATTTTGTTCATAGGTGTTAACCTAATAGGTACAGCAGCATCACCTTTATCAACAGCATTTGCTACTTTATATAACTTGCCAGAAGCCAATCAATTTAACCCTACTGCTTGGTTGGATATACTTGGTACTCATGGATCAACGATTGGTTTAGTTATCGTTCTAGCTTTCATCATCAATATTATCGCAGCAAGATTTACACCAATGAAGAATATCTTCTTAACAGGACATATCTTCTTCTGGATGTCATACATATTTGTTTCAGCAGGTGTTGAAGCGGGATTAGATGGGACAGTTTTAGTAGTATTTGCAACAGCATTTTTAGCTCTTTATATCATTGTTGTACCAGCACTATTGAAACCATTTGTCAAGCAAGTGACAGGATCAGATGACTTTACTATTGGTCATACTGCTGCTATTTATTGCTTCATCGGCTCTTTAATCGGAAAATTCTTTGGTGATAAAGAGAAATCTACTGAAGATATAAAAATTCCAAGCAGTCTGGATTTCTTAAGAGATACAACCATTATCACATCATTGGTCATGTTTTTAACTTATATTGTCGTTGGTCTCATCATAGGGCAAGAAGCAAGAGTAGAAGTGTTCGGTTCTGCCTTAGGTTCAATCAACACAATTCCTGGAATGCAATATGACTTATTTACATTTAGTTTAATGGCAGGTTTAACTTTTGGAGCAGGGTTAACTATTCTATTAACTGGTGTTCGATTAATGCTTGGTGAGATCATACCTGCATTTAAAGGAATATCTGATAAACTTATTCCAAATGCCATTCCCGCCCTTGATATACCAATGATATTTCCGTATGCACCTAATGCGTTACTTATTGGTTTTATCGTCAGTATGATTACAAGTATAGGAACGATATTAGTTCTAGCATCAACTGGAACATTAACTTACGCTGTTATACCGTTAACTGTAGCATGTTTCTTTGATGTTGCACCAGGAGCTATTTTTGCCAACGCCACTGGTGGTCGAAGAGCGGCTATCATAACAAGTATAGTTAGTGGTATTCTTATGATTTTCTTGGTTTCAGTTTCCATAGGTGTGGTGTTCAATACAGCAGCAGGCTTTAACCAGTTATTTGGTGGTAATGATTTCTCATTATGGTCAGTCATCAGTTATTGGATCGGTAATTTATTCAGTTAGGTAGGTCATAAAAACATATGGCACACAATTTTGTGTGTCATATGTTCTTTAAAAGACACATTAAAACATGTAAAAGGAGGTTATTATGAAATTTGGTATACACTTGTCGACATATACAAAAACATGGGATGAAGACGTCTTTCAATACATAGAGCCTTCTAAGGTTTATGGTTACGATGGGGTTGAATTTCCTCTTATGAACCCAGAACAATTTGATATAAAAAAGGCTAAAAGACGTTTAAAAGATTATGAAATGAAGTGTACTTGTGGTACAGGACTAAATAACCAGAGAGATATATCATCCTTGGATACATCTATTCAGGAGAATGGATTACATCATTTAAGAAAGTGTATTGACATCTGCAATGAATTAGAGACAGATTGCCTAGGAGGTGTATTATACGCTCCATGGGGGCAATACATGACTCGTGAAGAAGGAAAAGAGTGCATTCAAACTAGTTTAGAAAATTTAGCTAAGATCGGGAACTATGCTAAAGAAAAGGGGGTTGTATTAGCCCTAGAAATCCTCAACAGATATGAAACTTATTTTTTGAATACTGTTGAGGAAGGAAAAAATTATATTCGAGAAATCAATCATCCACATATTAAATTACATTTTGATACATTTCATGCTAATATTGAAGAAAAATCATTAAAGCAAGCTTTAGTGAATGGGAATAAAGATATCTATCATATTCACTTCTGCGAGAATAATAGAGGGGTTCCCGGAACAGGGCATATCAATTGGCAAGAAGTTAAAGAAGGCATACAAGATATTGGTTATAATCGTTGGATTATTTTAGAGAATTTTGTGATGCCTAATTGTGAAGTTGGAAAAGACGTCTTTATATGGCGTTCAATAGATAAAAGTGGTAATGAAGTGGCAAGAAAAGGCATTAAATTTATGAAGAGCTTATTGAGTACAAAAGAGTAAGTGGAATATTTTAAATTTTCAGATACGATTAATTGAATTGGAAAAGAGAAGTATTGACAGGAGGAAAAAATATGTTGACTGGAATAGATGTACATAACATGCTATTGGTTATTGCTACCACCTTTATCGAGAAGGAAGATGAGTTATCAATGTATGATGCTGTCATCGGCGATGGCGATCATGGCGTAACCATGGCTAGAGGCGCTAAAGCAGCAATTGAAAAACTAAAAAAAATGGAAGAAGGTTCTTGCAGGGATTATTTCAAAGTTTATGGAAGAACTCTAGTTTCAACATTAGGTGGGGCTATGGGACCTCTATTTGGGTGTATCTTTCTTGAATTATCAAAAGCGTGTAAAGGTAAAAAGACAGTAGGATTAATGGAAATAGCAGTGGGTTTTAGAAATGCTGAAATAAAAGTCATGGATTTAGGTGGGGCTAAGGTGGGGGATAAAACAATGATTGATGCTATCCACCCAACAGTAGAAGCGTTTCAAGAGGCATTAGACAATAAGCTGAGTCTGGAAAGGGCTTTTGATAACGCAGTTTTAGCGGCGGATGCTGGTGTTCAATCAACTATTCCCATGAAAGCTAAAAGAGGCCGATCCAAATTTTTGCAAGATAAATCCATAGGACATCAAGATGCTGGTGCTACATCATTTTATTATTTAATCAAAACCATGAATGATTATATACATGGTTTAAAAAGTAGGTAAGGAGGGAAATGGATGAAAACTAAAAAGTTTTTAAATGATCCAGATAATATTGTTAAAGATACGATAGATGGATTTATTAAAGCTTATGGCGATCGAATTGAAAAACTTAACAATAGTAATGTACTTATCAGAAAGAAAAGAGATAAAAATAAAGTGGCTGTGATTATCGGTAATGGTTCCGGACATGAACCAGCTTGTATAGGTTTTGTAGGAAGTAATATGCTTACTGCCAATGCTTATGGTGCTGTTTTTGCAGCACCAGGTCCAGATACCATTTATGATGCCATAGAAGCATCTGACAATGGGGCTGGTGTATGTGTTTTAATATCTAATCACGCTGGAGATGTTATCAATGCAAAGATGGCATTGGATATGGCTGAAGATGATGATATGACATGCGAAGGTGTCATACTATACGACGACATAGCTTCTGCACCTAAAGAAGAAATCCATGAGCGAAGAGGAACTGCTGGGACCCTATTCAATTACAAAATAACTGGTAGTTATGCTGATGAAGGACATTCCCTTCATGAAGTGGTGAATATGGCTAAACGTGTTAGAGATAATACAAGAACCTTAACTGTCGCTACAGTACCAGGATCATCACCGATTACTGGGTATAAAATGTTTGAGATTGAAGAGGATGAAATCGAAATCGGTATGGGAGTTCATGGGGAGGCTGCAGCTCATACGATGAAACTGGCAACTGCTGAAGAAATTGCAAAGGTAATGTGTGAGAAGCTAATCGATGATAAGCCTTATAAGAGTGGCGATGAAGTTGCAGTATTAGTCAATGGATGTGGTCAAACAACGATGATGGAATTGCTAATATTCTTTAATGAGGTTGAAAAAATACTCAATCAAAAAGGTATGAAAGTATTTAAACCAGCCATTGGGAATTTTATTACAACCCAAGAAATGGGAGGTATAGCTTTAGCATTTTGCAAGCTTGATCATGAAACTAAACTGTTGTGGGCAAAAGAAACAGATGCTCCAAGTTTCAGCTTATAAGGAGAAACTTATGAAGTTAGTACCTATGAGGCTATTGTTAGAGGATGCTGTATTGAAAAATAAAGCTGTTGCGGCTATTAATATAAGCAACATGGAAACTATCTTGGCTCTATTGGAAACAGCTGCAATTGAGAATGCTTCTGTAATAATCCAAGTTGCACCTATCCAAATGGAAGTGCAGCAAATTACTTATGAAGAAATAGTGGCGTTAGTCAATGTATTCGGTAAAAGATACGATGTAAGAGCAGCTCTGCATTTAGACCATGCAACAAAGGTTGAAGATTGCTATAAAGCTATAAGGGCAGGGTTTACATCAGTGATGTACGATGGTTCCCTTAAAAGCTATGAGGAAAATAAAAATAATACTAAAAAAGTAGTTGATTTTGCTAAGGAATTCAGTGTCACAGTAGAAGCTGAGCTTGGTAAAGTTGGTGGTGCTGAAGGTCATAGCAATGAAAATCAGGACAGTTACATGACTGATCCACTTCTGGTTAAGGATTTTGTAAGATATACAAGTGTGGATTGTCTTGCTGTTGCGATTGGGAATGCACATGGTTTCTATAAGAGTCAACCACGATTAGATTTTGAAAGGCTTAAAAACATAAAAAACATGGCATGTATACCATTGGTTCTACATGGTGGTACAGGAATTTCAGAGGATGATATAGATCTAGCTATTGAAACGGGGATTAACAAAATAAATTTTTTTACAGAAGTAGATCGTAGTTTTGTTGAAGGATTTTTGAAGGCTTATCAAGGGAATCATCAAGTCTATATGATGGCTGCTCAAGAGAGTGGTCGGCAAGCTATGATGAAGGAGATAGCCCTAAAAATTGCTTTGTGTGAGAGGAGAAGTAGAAGATGAAAGTGGGTTTATTATCTCTAGGATTTCCTAATTTTCGATACGATTATGGGGAAAAGTATCTAAAGATTTCTATTGGGCGCTTAAAAAGTGATGCGTATACCTTAATAACTTGTGGAAGAATTCTTATCGATGAGCAAAGTATCAATCAGGAGATTGATCGTTTAAGAAAAGAAAATATAAATTTACTAATTATTCAATGCGGTACATATTCTTATGGGAGTAGTATGTTAAAGGTAATTGAGATGTTGGAAGATATTCCTCTTCTTCTATGGGGATTTCCTGAGCCCATCATTGAGGGGGAGAGAGGGCTACCTTTGAATTCATTGTGTGGTCTCAATATGTATGGGAGTTTCTTAAAGAAAGTTAACAAGAAATTTAGCTATGTTTATGGTAGTGTTGAAGATGAGGTTACATATAAAAAGGTGCAGCGTACCATTCAAGCTGTTTCCATCAAGAACACGTTAAAGCAATCCAAATTTTGTGTTATCGGAGGCAGGGTACCGGGTTTCTACCTTTCCAATGTTGATGAAATACGTTTCAGACATGAAATAGGTCCTGAAATAGTCTATTATTCCATAGCAAGTTTATTAGAAGATGCTGGGAAAATTAACGATCAAATAGTGAATGACGAAGTTAAGAAAATGAAAACTGAAGTTTGCTGTGTGACAACAACTGATGCTATGTTAGTCAAATCAGCACGCCTATATTTAGCAATCAAAGCTTTTCAAGAAAAAAATGCAATACAAGGTTTTGCTATTAAGTGTTGGCCGGAGTTTCAACAATTATACCAAAGTAGTGTGTGTGGTGTGGTATCTAGGCTCAATAACGAAGGAATTATGACTTCTTGTGAGGGCGATGTAACAGGTTTAGTTACCATGTATATGCAACACCTTATTACGAAGCAGCCATGTTTTTTCGCAGATTTAGTTAATATTAATGATGAAGGTATTGTTAAAGCTTGGCACTGTGGTCCTGCACCGATTTGTCTAGCCAGAGATCATTCAACTACTCAATATTGTGAGCACCCTACTATTAAACAGGGGATTGGTTTCGCTGTTGAATTTAAAATGTTATTAGGTAGATTGACAATGATTAAGCTTAAGGAAGGACATGAAGGATATAAGTTTTTTATTGCAACCGGAACAGGTGTGGAAGAAGATAGAGACTTAGTTGCTAACCAAGCAGATATTCGGTTTGATTCTACTGCAGAACAACTATTAGATACTATTATGGAGCATGGAATAGAACACCATTATGCTATTGTTTATCATGAAATAAAGGATGATCTTTTGGAAGTTTGTAAATGGATGAACATTGAACCGATAATTGTGTAAATAATCAACGGGGAGGTACTAACATGGAGAAAAGTGAGTTTATATATGCTGCTGGTTATTATCCACTGATGCATGATGAAGAGGACTGGTTAAGGGATCTACAATTGATGAAGGCTTCTGGAATTAATCTCATACGTACAGCAGAGCTCTTCAATACATGGGATAGGATTGAACCACGGAAAGGCGATTTTAATTTTAATTTTTTAGATAAGTTCTTTGATTTATGTCAGGAGTATAGTATAAAAATATTATTAGGAACCGGGACAGCTTCACCACCCTATTGGCTTCATGAGCTGTATCCAGATGTCAACATTTTGAATAATCATCATGAACAATATCCTAATAATGTTTCGTATACTTGGGCCTGTATTGATCATCCGGGGTATTTACAAGAGTCTAAAAGGTATTTGACAACACTAGTTAATCGATACAAAGATCATCCTGCCCTTTATGCCTATCAAATACATAACGAGATAGGTTTTCCTTTTATGCCTTTGAAAGAAGGTAATATAGATGTTTATTGCTATTGTAACCACTCCATTAAAAAGTTCAGAAAATGGGTTAAGGATAAATATCAATCCATCCAACGATTAAATCATGCTTATAGATGGGGAGCAACAAATACCTGCTACACAAGTTGGGATCAGGTTACTCCTCCAAGGACAAAACCTACTAGTTGGTCAAGTGTTACGAGATGGTTAGATTGGCGCCTCTATTGGATGGAAAACTATGTTGATTTTATAGGGTGGCAGCATCAAATTATCAAATCCCTTGATGATGATCATCTTACAACAACCAATACCTTTTTCTTAAAATCCCAGGATCCTTTAGGGGTATTGACAGGAATTGATCAATTTAGTATGGCTAAAGCTGTAGATATCATTGGCTATGACTTATATCCAGGCAGTGGTGATAAGTTAGAAAAGAAACCAGAATTCGCTTCTATGTTTCTAGATATGGCAAGAAGTTCTACTGCATACATGGATAAAGACTATTGGTTACTAGAGACAGAGAGCGGACCCATTAATGGCTGGGTACTAGGTCCTAGTAGAAATGTAAAGGGATTTGACTTAATGAGAAATATCTTTGAAGCTATAGGACATGATACAAAACTAACCTTGTATCAAGGATGGCGAGAATGGGATTTTCAGCCACTTCATTGGGGGGCTATTGTTGATTTAGATGGTAAGCCAACGGAAAGAACGGAAGCAGCTGCAAGGATCGGTAGCATATTGGCTGAAAATAGCTCCTTTTTAACAAAAGCAAAAAGCCCCAAAGCACAAATCGCTATCCTAATAGCTAAAGAGAATGCAATTGTATTGAATGGAATGGGGCAGGAAGAATTTTTAATGAAGGCTCTTAGAGGAGCATATAGAATCTTTTGGGAGAAGAATTATAAAGTTGATTTTATAACGCCAGAAATGCTTAATGAGGGTGTTGGCAGTGATTATAAAGCTATCTATATGCCTTTTATGACATGTATTAATCAACAGCTTTCAGAGGTCCTATCAACCTATGTTAATCAAGGGGGGACACTGATAGGAACAGCTAGATGTGGCATGCTAGGTGAATATGGATGGTACAATCATCAAATACCTTGTCATAGTTTGCAAGATGTATTTGGAATTGATGCAATGGAGGTATATGCCAATACCCATCCTGGTATAAGTTATAAGATGAAAAATTATCGAGGTTATTGGCATAAAGAAGTCCTAAAAGTTAAAAATGATGCGGTTACAATACTAGCCCATTTTCATGATGATGGACCAGCAGTTACAGCTAATGATTATGGTCGTGGCCAGGCGATCTACTTTGCCACTCATCCAGATGTAGCCTATTTAGAAGAAGGGGATTATCTGCTATGGGATGTATTGGAAGAGGTATTGGGCAAGAAAGAAATTAAACCATGTGTTGAAGTAGACTATACCAATAGAAATGCTAAAGAAGTGGATGTGCATTACTTAACATATGGAGATGAAGGTATGCTCATTGTGACCAATTATGTGAATAAGCAACATAGCGGATTCTTTATTAATAATAAAAAGAAAATTCGAGTAAAAATTAATAATAGTCAAATGTATAAGAGCGCTGTAGATATAGAAACTAATGAAAGTATTCCTCTATTAAAAGAAAAGGATACAATAGGTATGGAATTAGAGATTTTAAAAAATACTGTGAAACTTATTAAGCTCCTTTAGAAACTGAAGGAAGGGAAGCGAAGGTTAAGAAGATATAGTCAAAGAATACTTGAATAATATTGCTCCAATGAGGAGCAAAGTCAATTAAAGTGAACGGAAGGTGTTGTTATGAGAGACTTAAATAGCATCCAATGTTATTTGCTAGATATGGACGGAACATTTTATTTAGGCAATGAGCTTATTGATGGTGCTATGGACTTTGTTAAGACATTAGAAAAGCAAGGAAAAGAGTACTTATTTTTAACGAATAATTCATCTAAAAATCGATATGCTTATCAAGAAAAGTTAGCAAAGTTAGGATGTGAAGTTGTACCTGATCGAGTATTTACCTCTGGAGAAGCAACGACTATTTATTTGGAGGATTTAAGACCCAATGCTAAAGTCTTTTTACTGGGCACTCCATTTTTAGAAGAAGAATTTGAAAAGGCAGGATTTGACCTTATACATAGTCGAGAAGAAAAACCGGATTATATTGTTCTAGGATTTGATACAACGATAACCTATGAAAAACTATGGATGGCATGTGACTTTATTCGTGAGGGTATACCCTATATAGCAACCCACCCTGATTATAATTGCCCTTTAGAGGGCGGTAAGTTCATGCCTGATTCTGGGGCGATTATAGATTTCATAGCTGCATCAACAGGTGTGAGACCTCACATTGTTGGTAAACCTAATAAAGATATTATAGATGCAATATGCAAAAAATACGGTTATAAGAAAGAGGAAATTGCCATGGTTGGTGATCGTCTCTATACAGATATACGAACAGGAATGAATGCAAATATAACTACGATCCTTGTACTGTCTGGAGAAACCAATATGGAAGATTATAAAGTATCAGATGTGACAGCTAATTATATTTTCCCATCCCTCAAAGAATTAGGTGAAGAGCTGAATATAGGGTAAAGAATTTAAAGTATTGCATAAACTTGTTTTTCTAAGGGAGGATTTAAGACGATTTTGTAGAATATATAAGTGTAAGCGATAAATTTGTCATGAATCTGTTACGGGGATGAAATATGAGAAAAAAACTGTTGATTAAATCTGTAAGATTTATCATATTCATATCATTTATATATGTATTAATTGTCATAGCTTTATTATTAAGTTCTATTGAAGTCAATCTTTTAGATTTTATTTTAGAGGGTTTATTTACTTGTTTAAGTATCGGGTGTCTTATTGTATCTTTGGAACTGAAGAACAAACCATTTAGTTTTGGATGGTTATTTCTTAGTATCTCATTATTAACAGATACATTAGATGAGATCGATGCTTGGCAGCCCTATGAATGGCTAGAATTTATACTAGAAAAACTCTTATTCGGAGTAGGGTTTGTCTTAGTGATATATGGGTTGTACTTATCTTTAACACGGAGGAATGTAATTCTTAATAAACTTGAATATATGATTAATAATGACCCACTCACTGGATTACCCAATAAGAGTTTACTCGTCAAGCGATTTGAAGAGATGGTTCAGAATGATTCAAAAAATAATGAGCAAGTAGGTATCATGTTTATTGATCTTGATAAATTTAAGTTGGTTAATAATACATTTGGTCACGCAGTCGGAGATGATTTGCTTAAGCAAGTTGCAGATCGGTTGAGGGTTATTGTTGGTGAAAAAGATTCTCTAGCTCGGTTGAGTGGTGATGAATTCATCCTTATATTGAGTAATTTGCAATTCAGGAGAGCTATAAAGGAAATCGCAAAAGATGTTTTAAATATTTTTTCAGAACCGTTTATGTTAAATGGGAAGTATATTCACATCTCATGCAGTATTGGTGTGACACTTTTTCCTGAACATGGGATGGATATGGAGACCTTATTTAGTAATGCAGACATGGCAGTACATAAAGCTAAAGTAAACGGAGGCAATCAGTATACTATCTTTAATGAGGAGATGCATAGGCAATGTCAAAGAAAGCTCTTGATTAAAGAAAATCTTCAACAGGCATTAAAGGGAAGAGAGTTTATTCTTCACTATCAGCCAAAAGTAGATATACTGACTGGGGAAATAACAGGTTTGGAGGCTCTTGTTAGGTGGCAAAGACCAAATGGGAAATTAAGTTA
This sequence comes from Vallitalea okinawensis, assembly GCF_002964605.1. Lineage (NCBI taxonomy): Bacteria > Bacillati > Bacillota > Clostridia > Lachnospirales > Vallitaleaceae > Vallitalea > Vallitalea okinawensis. The sequence goes on along the minus strand of NZ_PQDH01000002.1, from coordinate 793,896 downwards.
TCCAAATGAGTTTATTCAAATAGCTGAAGAAACTGGGATTATAAAAGAAATAGATTTCATGGTACTAGAACTTGCATGTATGCAGATAAAAAAGTGGATGAATCAAGGTATTAAGCCGCTAAATATTGCTGTTAATATTTCAGCAAAATTGTTTAGTACTCTAGACTTCTTGGAAAAAGTTGAGGATATATTAGAGACTGCGGCAATTGATGCTTCTTATTTAAGTATTGAAATAACTGAAACGGAAGGAATAGAAGATATTCAATATGTTAGAAGTATATTAGAGGCACTTAAGAAGAAAAATATTAAGATTGCTTTAGATGATTATGGCACTGGTTATTCTTCACTAAACTATTTAAAGATTCTGCCAATAGATTCATTGAAAATAGATAGAATTTTCGTAGATGGGATTACGAAAGATGAAAAAGACAAGTCTTTACTTAATGCAGCTGTCATGATGACCAAAATTTTAGAAATTAGAGTAATATGCGAAGGTGTAGAGACTAGTGAACAATTAAATATATTAAAATCTATAGGGTGCAATGAGTATCAGGGGTATTATTATAGTAAACCTGTACCTATAGAGTTGATAGAAGAGAATTTAATCCTCTAGTAAAAAAGACTGGCAGTAATCATGTCAGTCTTTTTTATATTATTAATTTAAAGGACAGTAACACTTATCGCTCTTAATATTTGTCCGATTTTTAAAACTTTAAATCCGATTAATCTATATTCATAACCATTCATAAGAAGTATAATAAATAAAAATTCTTTTTTTAGATTTGTAGGAGAAAGGAGCAATTTGAATGATGACACCAAAAGAAAGAGCAGTCGCAGCGTTAACTCTACAAACGCCTGATCAAGTGCCCCATTTTGAATTGGAGTTTCAATTGGCTGACGAATTATTTGGAACCCCATTTTTGACATTTGATGATATAAAAAATTTATCACCTTGCGAAAAAGAATATAGGATTAAAGAAAATGCTGAATATATTCTAAAGGTTTATGAAGAACTGGAATATGCCATTCTTCCTATTCATTATCTTGATAGAGATGGAATGATTATGACAGCTAGACACATTAGGAGTTTAGTTGGTGATAAGTATATGATATGTGCTCATGGTGATGGTACTTATGCGATTCCATCAGGAGAAGAGATGTTGGATTTTGTGTACGGGCTAGCCGATCGACCTGAAGAGGCAAAGAGAAAAGCAGAACAAATGGCTAAAAGAGCTATTGAGAATAATAAGTTACTTATTGAAGGTGGCTATGACAGTTTCATACTATGCAGTGATTACTGTTTTAATAGTGGTCCATTCTTGTCACCAACCATGTTTAGAGAGTTTATTCAGCCGTATTTATATCAAATAATAAAAGAGACAAAAGCAGCAGGAGCTTATACGATAAAGCATACTGATGGTGATATTATGCCCATATTGGATCAACTTGTAGAGTGTGAACCCCATGCCCTGCATTCAATAGATCCAATGGCTGGGGTAGACATTAAAAAAGTGAAAGAATTAGTAGGTGATAAAGTTTGTTTATGTGGAAACGTTCATTGTGCTGCTATGCAAACTGGAAGCGATGAAGAGATAATTAAAAGTGCAGAGTATTGCTTAACACATGGGAAGACAGGTGGAGGATATATTTTCTGTTCAAGTAATACACCCTTTAAAGGAATGCCTTTAGAGAAATATCTACTTATACTTGATGTATGGAAACGTATGCGAAATTATGAATAGCCGAATAAATAACTCATTTAAATTTTCTAATAAATATAAAAAAGCTAAACAAAAGAGACATATCTTTTGTTTAGCTTCTATTAATTGTTCAAGAGTTATTGATTGAGGTTAATATTCTCATACTCAGTTTCTGGAGCATAATATGGTGTTAATTGACTTGTAATAAAATCAAAATAATTAAATGAATTTTCTTCAGTTACAGTTGGGAAAGTGATTTCGATATCTTCATTTATATTGGTTATGACGGAATCAATAGCAAGTTTGATATCAAAAGTAGGTTCTTGGATATCGTACATACTTGCTGTGTATCCATATTGCTCATTGAATGCATTAGGATCAATTGAAAGGTGAATATTAGTTGTTGTACCTACCAAATAGCCTTCATCGTTAATTTTTAACTCAACAATTATTCCTTCGTCACCAACAATTTGTATATCACTTATGTCAGCAAATAACTTATGAATATCCATCTTAAGTGTCTCTTTCTCTGAGATAAAGTCATTATATAAACTTTCTCCAGTGAATTCACCCTGTAGATCTTCTTCCATACCCATTGATAACATCATATCATCTACAGATTTGAAATAATCCTTCATGAACTCATCTGTAGCCTCACTGTTTATGAGTGAGAGTAAGGTATAATGAAGTAATTCTTTCGTTGTTTCATCATCCAATTTAACTTCGTAGATTTGAAGAGTATCATTTTCTACTTTTTCTGTTCCTTTATAAGTAACAAGATCGCGCTTAAAGTTAAATTCTTTGATATATGCAGTCACAAAATCTTGTGCTTTTTCAGAGAGCACTTGACTTGATTGCATCATTTCATTAAATTGGAAAGTACCTAAATCTTGATCTGACATAAATGTTTCCATGTCATCAAAATCGAAAACAATATACTCTTTACCCATATATTCTTCTGGTAAGTAGTAGGTCATCATCGGTGGTACTTGAATAATCTCATAAATCTTATTAGCATTTTCTGTCATATCAACATCAACCCAAAGACCTACATTAGTTAATGTGCCACCCATATTAAAGACGACATCCATTTGAGCTTTAGATTTTTGACCATCTTCACTTGCAATAACTGCTTGTTTAAATGTAAGATCTGATCCGTTAATCATTGCTAGCGTTTGATTCATTTGCTCTTGTTCTTCTAATGATAACCCTGAAGCTTCTACATTCCATGAGAAATGCACTTCTTGCTCCATTGATGTGATATCTGCGGATTTTAGCATGGCATCATAAACTGCTTTTTCTGGTACACTACATCCGGATAATGTTGCTACAAATAACGTAAGTGTAATAAGTAAAGAAATTACTTTTTTGAATCTATTCATATGTATCCTCCTTAATTTGTTATGGAAATATATAGTTATATTTTGGATTAAGCATTATTATACTACAGAGTAAAGTTATTGTAAATATCATTGCCTGTTTATTAAGTATGATTTAAGGTGATAAAATGGTAAATACTAACTGCATAATGATCAAGGATTTATGGCAATATATTAGTGTGAGTTGATTATCTTCTCACATATGCTTATAAGTGAGGTGCATTACCAGTGGAAAACAAATAATTGTTACCATAGTTTTCTTTAAGTTAAGTCATAAATGAGAGGTGTGGTTAGGGTGGCAGAGCATTTATAAGTATTCCTAAAGAACTAGTAGCTGTAAAGCTGCTAGTTTTTTGTATGTAAATAGCTTGAACTTGTTATTAAAATTTGTTATACTCATTATAACATTATTAGCATGATATAATTCTAGCGTGCTAATTGGGAGATGAGTACATGAAACAAACACTGTATAAAAAAATTTATAAAACAGTTGTTGATAAGATTATGAATAAGGAATATGTGGAGGGGGATAAATTACCTACTGAAAATGAACTTGCTCAAGAATATGATGTAAGTAGAATTACTAGTAAAAAGGCATTAGATCAACTCGCCCTAGATGGATACATAAAAAGAATTCAAGGGAAGGGGTCTTACGTACTAAGTATAGATGAGGCTAAAATAAATAAGGGGATAGATAAAAATCAACCCTTTAATCAATCTGATGACGACCATCTACTCATTGGGATTGTTATGTCGGATTTTAATAGTAGTTATGGGGTGGATATTCTATCAGGAATGGAACTTGAAGTGGAGAAAAATAATAGTTTCATGATAGTCAAACGTTCCTTTGATGATCAAACACTTGAAAAAAATGTTATAGATAAATTAATAAACATAGGTGTAGATGGATTAGTTATTATACCTGTTCATGGAGAGTTTTATAATCCTACAATTTTAAAACTCATATTAGATGAGTTTCCTGTTGTTGTAGTTGACCGTCAATTAAAGGGCCTTCCAGCTAGTTTTGTTGGCACTAATAATATTTTGGCAGCTGAGAAGGCTGTAAATTACTTATTTCAAAAAGGGCATAGGAATATTGCTCATGTATCAGCGCCTATCCAAAATACACCTTTAAAGGATAGAGTAGAGGGTATTAAGAAAAGTTATTCTGAAAATGGTGTTGTTTGGAATGATAGTAATCTATGGTTAACAAATATCACTAATTATGTACCAGGACAAGAGTTTTATGAAAATAAAGAAGAAGAATTACAGCTACTCATGAAGAAAATAGAAGATAATCCTGAGGTTACTTGTATCTTTGCACTAGAATATGGGATAGCAAATTTTATTAAAAAGGCAATAAAGAAATTAGGAAAAAGGGTACCTGAGGATATAGCAATTATTTGTTTTGATGAACCTAAAACTTATACAGGAGAGTCATTTTTTACCCACATTAAGCAGGACGAAGATAATATGGGGAGATGGGCTATTAAGTTATTGATCGAACAACTTACTGAAGGAAAAGCACAGGAAAAAATCATGATGTTAGATACTCAATTAATTATTGGTGAAACCACCCAGTAAAGCTATCGCGAAAACGATAGCTTTTTTTATTAGTGTGGGAAAGTACTGCATGAAATAATCAAGCAAGGAACCATACTTATCTGCACATACTTGAAATGTGATATCATCACTTTTATGTCGTTTTTATGTAATGAAATGTGATATTTGCATGATAGTTTTGTATTTTATCGTCTAATGCTGAGGAAAATTTGTATAAATGCATATAATGTATAATGTAAACCATAACAAATAACATAATAACATATATCAATATAATATTTGTTTAAAATGTTATAAAATATATTGACTAAAACCTGTACGATAGTATATAATGATGTTATAACAAATTGTAAACAAGTTGAAAATAAAAGTTATAAGGTGTTTTATAACAATGAGTCCATATCTTAAGTGCAGATATACGGGGATAGTGACTATAATTGTCATAAGTTTACATTTAAGAAGTCGATTGATATTGATATATAAATATTAATTGAATGAATGACATTTTATGAGGAGGATGATATGAATAAGGTAGGTAATAAAAAGAGTAGAAAACTTACTCGTGACGATCTTGAGTTAACATTGCTTGCACTTCCTACTATGATCTGGTACATATTATTTGCATTTCTGCCCATGTTTGGTGTTATTATCGCATTTAAAAAATACCAGCTTATACCGGGTGAGGGTTTTGTTAAAAGTCTGATATTAAGTGAATGGATAGGATTCAAAAACTTTGAATTTTTATTTGCAACAAAAGATGCTTTTATAATGATTAGAAATACTTTATTATATAATTCCGTATTTATAGTTTTAGGTGTAATTATCCCAGTAATATTAGCAATTATGATGTCACAGTTACATAATCAAAAAGCAGCAAAAACTTTTCAAACAGCTATGCTGTTGCCACATTTTCTATCATGGGTTGTTATAGGCTATTTTATATTCTCTTTTTTAAGTTTTGATAAAGGAATGCTAAATAAGTCTTTAGTCTTCTTTGGTAAAGATCCAGTGCAATGGTATATTGAACCTGCATATTGGCCATACATTTTAGTGTTTGTTAATATGTGGAAGAGTGTAGGGTATGGAATGGTTGTTTATTTAGCCTCGATTTCTGGTATAGATTCTACATATTACGAAGCTGCAATTATTGATGGAGCAACTAAGTGGCAACAAGTCATAAAGATTACATTACCATTAATTAAACCTATCATCATCATTATGTTTATATTAGCGGTTGGTAGAATTTTTAATTCTGATTTCGGATTATTCTATAAAGTACCAAGAGATTCTGGACAGCTTTTTGACGTAACCACTACTATAGATACTTATGTATATAAAGCTCTTAGGAATCAAGGGAATATTGGAATGAGTTCGGCGGCAGCATTTTTTCAATCAGTATTTGGGTGCATTACAATAATTACTGCCAATGCAATAACAAAAAAAATTGACGGTGAAAATTCATTGTTTTAGAAGGAGGGAGGCTTATATATGAAAAAAGCTGAAAGTGGACGTGGTGGCTTTGAAGAATTTAATAAAGTATCAAAATTGGCGAATATCATATTTAATTGCATATTCCTCGTATTAGCTTTGGCATGTGTTGTACCTCTTATTTTCATTTTTATCATTTCTATATCTTCAAATGAATCAATTGCTCAGCTAGGATATAGTTTCTTTCCTAATGAACTATCAGCAAGTGCTTACGAGTATTTATGGGATATAAAAGATACCATGGGGCAGGCGTTTATTGTTTCAGTCTTACTCACTATTGGTGGTACTGCTCTTGGTTTATTGCTTAACGCCTCAATGGGCTATGTACTTTCACGAAAAAATTATCGATTTAAAAAGTTTTTAACATACCTTATATTTATCCCAATGGTATTCAATGGAGGAATGGTATCATCCTATATGATTAATACACAACTTCTTATGTTGAAAAATTCCATATGGGCTTTGCTTTTACCGATAGCGGTATCATCATTTTATATTATTATCTTAAGAACATTTTTCCAGACCACTGTACCTGATTCAATTATTGAGTCAGCTAAAATGGATGGTGCTAATCAACTTGTTATATTTTTTAAGCTGGTTTTACCTATATCATTACCAGCATTAGCAGCTATTGGCTTATTTCTAGCATTTGGCTATTGGAACGATTGGTTCCTGGCTATGCTTTACATGGATGATCAGGGACTATTCCCACTTCAATATGTATTGATGAGGATCGAAAGAAATGTTGAATTCCTTGCCACCAACGGAGCATTAATGGGTAATGCGTCGGATATTGCTAATCGTTTGCCGAGAGAAACAATCCGTATGGCTATCGTTATGGTTGTAGTAGTACCTATTGCCGTAACTTATCCATTCTTTCAAAAATATTTTATTTCAGGTCTTACGATTGGTGCGGTTAAAGGTTAAGGTGATTGGAAGGCTTTTCATGGTAAAAGCTTTAACAATAAATAATTTTAAGGGGGAAAATTGTATGAAATTACGTAAGTTTATTAGTATTTTACTAGTTATGACAGTATTGTTAGCTATACCAGCCTGTGGTTCAAGTGAAAAGAACACAAATGGTGATGCTCAAGGTACATCTGATGAACCTGTTAACTTAATATGGATTCAAGGTGGAGATCAACCAAAAGAGTATGCTAAAGTAATGGAAGAACTTAATAAAATGTCTGCAGAAGACATAGGCGTAACAGTTGATATTAAATACTATGAAAATGAAAAAACTTTATTAGCCATGTCAACAGGCGAATATTTTGATATCGCTTTTACATGTGAATGGTATAACAACCATGCAATAGGTGCGCAAAAAGGTTATTTTGCAGACATTTCTGAGAAGGTTAAAGAATCTGCTCCAGAATTATATGAATATATTCCAGAGGTAGTTTGGAAAGGATCTATGGTTCAGGATCACTTATATGCAATACCTGTATATAAGGATTCTGCTGCAACACAGTATTGGTGTTTTGATGAAAAGTTCATTGTAGATGAGTTAGGTATGGATCTTTCACAAGTGGGATTCGAGCTTGAAACATTAACACCTATATTAGAGGCTGCAAAAGCTAAAAAGCCAAACGAATATCCATTAACGTTCAACAGAGATGGATTAAATGGATTTGGTAATCAGTACGAATACTTAGTAAGAGATCTATATATTGGTGTTCCATATGATGGTTCAGCAGATGTAGTAAGTCTATTTGATCAAGAAGATATTCAAAGTGATTTCGCACAATTACACGAATGGTATCAAGCTGGATATATTAATCCTGATGCGCCACAGGTACAAGAAGAACCTAAATATTCTGCTGTTTGGTCTGGACAGGGGTTTGTAGGAGCTGATGCTATTTGGAGTTCAACTAAAAATCATAAAGTAACAACTGTTAAAAAGTATGGACCAGTATATTCAACTGCATCTATTCGTGGTGCTATGAACGGCATTAGTGCTAACTCAAAACATATTGATGCTGCACTTAAATACTTACAATATGCAAACTTAGATGTAGACTACAGAAATATGTTAGCTTATGGTATTGAAGGAGAGCATTATAAGAAGACTGAAGAAGGAACTGTTGAAAGATTGAATGATGGTTTCCAACCATGGACATTCTCTCAAGCTACATTCTTCACAATGTACCCAACTGCTCCTGCACCAGTTAACCAGTGGGAATTAGTTAAAGAAGATATTCAAAACGCGCCAGGAAGTCCGTTAATTGGTTTCACTCCTGATATTACTGAGATTGAAACTGAGATCGCAGCAGCAAAGACAATTGTTGACAAATATAAGCATGGTTTATTAACTGGTTCTACAGATCCATCTGTAGAGATTCCAAAAATGATGGAAGAACTTGAAGCAGTAGGCTATCGTGATATTGTTGCTAAGATACAAGCACAAGTTGATGCATTTAAATAAAATCATATTATGACATCGTATCAACGATAGGAATTAAACGGCTTTAGTATTGAAATGCTACGAACAATTAAAAGTGATTAAAAGAATAAGAGTATTTGCTCTTGAGGAGGATATTCTATTCTTTTAATCCTTAATAGGTAATTAATGAACTTGTACTAAAAAATAATATATTGAAACGTATTATGAATAAGCAATAGGTCTATAGGTAACCTAAGATTTTAGTGTAGGAAACTGTGCGTATTGCTTTTTTTGTTAGATAACTTATGTTTAATGATGATAATTATTGTATAAAAGGAGTACTTTATATGCTTAAAAGAACTATTTTAGGAGAGACACTTAAAAATATCCCTTGGGAAAGTAGACCTGAAGGTTGCAAGGATGTTGTATGGCGTTCTGAAAAGAATCCTATTATTCCTAGAGATTTATTACCGAATTCCAATAGTATATTTAATAGCGCAGTTGTTCCTTATAAGGATGGATTTGCTGGAGTTTTCCGATGTGATGATAAAAGGCGTGAAATGAGAATTCATGCAGGATTCAGTAAGGATGGAATTCAGTGGGATATTGATGAGCAACCTATCCAATTTGTAAGTGAAGATGATGAGATAGGTAACTTTGAATATGCTTATGATCCACGTGTGTGTTGGATAGAAGATCGCTATTATGTAACATGGTGTAATGGTTATCATGGCCCAACCATTGGTATGGCCTATACTTATGATTTCAAAGAATTTCATCAGATTGAGAATGCTTTTTTACCATACAACAGAAACGGTGTCTTGTTTCCTAGGAAAATCGATGGAAAGTTTGCTATGTTAAGCCGACCAAGTGATACTGGGCACACGTCTTTCGGCGATATATTTGTCAGCTTTAGTAAAGACATGGAGTATTGGGGAAAACATCGACATGTCATGGGAACAAGAGGTTCTTGGCAAAGTACGAAAATTGGAGCGGGACCGGTTCCTATTGAAACAAAAGAAGGATGGCTTCTATTTTATCATGGTGTCTTAACATCATGTAACGGTTATGTGTATCATTTTGGTGCAGCCTTGTTAGATTTGGATGAACCATGGAAAGTGATTGCGAGAACAGAACCCTATTTATTATCACCACAAAAGATGTATGAGTGTGTTGGTGATGTTCCAAATGTTGTATTCCCTTGTGCAGCTCTAGCAGATGCTGAAACAGGTCGTATAGCTATATATTATGGTGGTGCTGATACTGTGACATGTTTGGCTTATGCCCAAGTTGATGAACTAATCGATTTTATAAAGAATAATTCTAGATTGTAAGATATGTACTTGGAAAGAGGGATTCAGTATGTCAAATCGCGATATTTCATCCTCTATGGAAAAAGTGATCAACCAAGTCGCGGAGAAACTAGAAGGTGAAGAAAAACTTATAAGAATATTTGAAAGATGTTATTGGAATACATTAAAAACAACCATAAGAAGACAGAAGGATAGCACAACCTATATCATTACTGGAGATATTCCTGCTATGTGGCTTCGTGATTCAGCAGCTCAAGTTCGCCCCTATTTAACAATAGCTAAAGAAAATGAAGAGATGGCTGATATCATAGAAGGGGTCGTAAAAAAACAGTTGCAGTACATAGTCATTGATCCTTATGCCAATGCATTTAATGAAACAGCTAATGGGAAGAGATGGGATGACGATTTAACAGAAATGAACGATTGGCTCTGGGAAAGGAAATATGAAATAGATTCATTATGTTATCCGATACAGTTAGCCTACTTGCTATGGAAAGTAACTGGAAGAACAAGTTTTTTTGATGACACATTTAAAAAAGCCATACACAGTATACTAAAGGTATGGGAAGATGAGCAAGATCATGAGAAAAATTCTAAATATAGTTTCCAAAGAAAAAATTGTCCACCTACTGACACATTATCACGAAATGGGCTAGGAGAACCGGTAAAAAGAACAGGTATGACTTGGTCAGGATTTAGACCAAGTGATGATGCTTGCCAATACGGATATTTAATACCTTCCAATATTTTCGCAGTAGTGGTCTTAGGATATATCATAGAGATAGCTGATAAAATACTGAACGATGATCAAATAGCTAAAAGAGCAGAAATTTTAAAGAATGAGATTGATTCAGGAATTAAAAAGCATGCTATCATTTCACATGAAAAATACGGAGAAATATATGCATATGAGACTGATGGGATGGGGAATTATAACTTAATGGATGATGCTAATGTGCCTAGTTTGCTATCGATTCCTTATTTAGACTATTGCAAATGCGATGATCCTATTTATTTAAATACTAGAAAGTTTTTATTGAGCGAAGATAATCCTTATTTTTATAAAGGTAAAGTTGCTGAAGGTATTGGTAGTCCTCATACACCTGAGAATTTCATTTGGCATATATCTCTAGCCATTGAAGGGTTAACAGCAGAATCTCAAGATGAGAAACTGAGAATTATTAAGTTAATGGAAAAAACAGATGCTGGTACAGATAGAATGCATGAAGGATTTCATGTAGATGATCCTAATCAGTTTACAAGAGCGTGGTTTTCATGGGCTAATGCCATGTACTGTGAATTAGTATTAGATTATTGTGGGTTAAATGTAGGATAAAATGTTGGTACGTCCATTATATAAGGGACGTACCTTTTGCTATACTCATTCTTTTTCATAACTTGGGAATAATAAAGAATGCTGTAAGGGTTGAAATTTTAGGTAACAAATATTATAATATGAGTATATTATAATATTGTAATGTAATATTTATACTGGATTTCTATAATAAATGAGAGTATAATATGTAAAGAGAATATTATAAGAGAATAATTATTAATTATAAATAAGGAGGCAGATGATGGCAAATACTGTTGAAAAAATTCATGATATGATTATTGTTGGCTCAGGACCAGCAGGCTTAACTGCTGCTATCTACGCATCTCGTGCAAAGCTTGATGCGATAATGATTGATAAGGGTATGCCTGGAGGTCAGGTTCTCAATACTTATGAGGTCGATAATTACCCAGGAATTCCTGATACAACAGGACCTGAATTAGCTATGAAAATACAAGAGCATGCCATGAAATATGATATGGCTTCTGTTTTTGATGAAGTAATAGATTTAGATCTAACAGATAAAGTAAAGAAAGTTGTAACACCTAGTAATACTTACTATGGTAAGACTGTTGTAGTCTCAACAGGTGCACAATGGAGAGAGCTAGGTGTTAAAGGAGAGCAAGAATTCAAAGGTAGAGGTGTATCTTACTGCGCAACCTGTGACGGAGCCTTCTTTAGAGATAAAGTAGTAGCTGTTGTTGGTGGTGGAGATGTGGCTGTTGAGGATGCTATCTATTTAGCTCGTTTTTGCAAAAAAGTATACTTAATTCATCGTAGAGATGAACTTCGTGCAGTTAAAGTACTTCAACACAAACTATTTGAAACAGAAGGTGTTGAAATTATATGGGATACTGTATTGGAAGAAATTAAAGGCGATGATGTTGTTAAGAGCATCAATCTACACAATAAGAAGACGGATGAAGATTCTAGTATTGAAGTAGATGGTGTTTTTATAGCAGTTGGTACCATTCCCAACTCTGATTTATTAAAAGATAAAGTCATTACTGATGAAGGTGGTTATGTAGTGACCAATGAAGGATGCGAAACAAGTGTTCCAGGAGTCTTCGCAGTTGGTGATGTAAGAAAAAAATTGCTAAGACAGGTCATTACAGCCGCATCTGATGGAGCTACAGCTGTTTATGCAGCAGAACATCATATGATAGAAAACTTTTAGAAAGAAAGCGCTTTGCGCTTTCTTTTTATAGTATAAGAAGTACTTTAACTTGACCTTGTACTTGTTCTATATGTGAGCATATCATTATATAGTTAAATGTTTGTAAAAATATTATTATATTTACTTTTATTGTAAGAATAGAATTGATATAATGATTATAAGAACCATGAATGTATTCTACAAATGATATGAGGGGGAGTATTATGAAAAGTACTTTAAAGAGTTGGATATGCAATAATCTATGGACCGATGAAGAAATCAATGAGGCTTCACAAAAGCTGACCTCTCTTGATCTCATCTTTAACTTAGGTAATATTCATATTGACATACTTTGGTTTAGAGTAATGTATCGAGAGGAAAAGTGGAAAATTGACAGACATAAACATTCCAGTTATGAATTCCATTTAGTCGCCCAAGGTGCTAGTAAAGTAACGACTGATGAAGGGGTTTTTGTTGTAAAAGCAGGTCAGTTTTATGTGACACCACCAGAAACTTATCATCTTCAAGAAAATCTTGATGATATATACGTGGAATATTGTCTCAATTGTAGTATAGAAGAACTTGAAATTAATGCTTCCGAAGAATTTAATATGGTAACCATTTTAAAGAATTCTAAAAGTGAAGCTTATAATGATACAAAAAATATTATTGGTCTTTTTCAATCGTGTCTAAAGGAGTCCATGGATCAAGAAATTGGCTATTATAATGCGATTAAAAGTACTGTTATACAGATACTCATTAAGACAACTCGTACCATTAATGAAAAATATCATCTAGATAGGGAGATTCATTATAGTATCCCTAAAAAAATTAGAAAGAACGATGAACGTTATAAAAACATTGAAGTTTACATAAGAGATAACATAAGTTCTATTAAATCTACAAAAGATATAGCTACACATTTGTATTTAAGTGAAAAACAGATTTGTCGAATTGTTAGGGAGAAAAGGGGGATGTCTACAAAAGAACTAATTTGCAAAGTTAGGCTGGAAAGAGCAAAAGAACTTTTAAAAGAAACAAATTACTCTATTAAGAACATTACTGATTTATTAGGTTTTTCAAGTCAATATTATTTTACAGAATTTTTCAAAAAATACGAGAGTTTTTCCCCATCTCTTTATAGACGAAATATAAGGAAAATATTGTAAAGTCCAAAAAACTTAAAAAGCTGTCTTTTAAAAGTATTTCAATATAAATGGTAAAATCATATAATAAATATACAAAAATACTTGAAAATAACTAAGTGATTTTGTATATTTTTGATTGCGTGTCTAAAAAATTAAAAGGGGGATTTTTATGAAGAAACTACTAGCCATAATCTTAATTTTCATGATGCTGTTAAGTATTGGTGCATGCTCTAGTGATGATAGTAGTGAAGAATCAGTGTCTAAAACAAATGAAGAAAAGAGTAATGATGATGGGGAGCCTACAAAAATTGTTTTCTGGGGGCTAAATCCAGAACAAATAGGATCTGGTAACAAAGAGATGATTGAGGCATTTCATGAAGCTTACCCTAACTTAGAGATTGATGCTCAATCAACACCTGGTACTGAAGGAAATAATTATTCAACACAGGATGTAACCAAACTACTTGCTGCTATTGCAGCTGGAAATCCACCTGATGTTGCTGTACTAGATCGTTTTATGGTTTCTCAGTTTGCTTCACGTGGTGCACTTAGTCCTTTAGATCCTTATATGGATCAGTCTGATTTTGATATAAATGAGTATGAAGGTTATACTGTTGATGAAGTTACATTTGATAGCAAAGTATGGGCGCTTCCAACAGGTACTGATACAAGAATTCTCTATTGGAATAAAGAGGCTTTTAGAAATGCTGGACTAGATCCAGAAAAGCCACCAAAAACATGGGATGAATTATTAGAATATTCTAAAAAACTAACAGCATTTGATGCAGATGGTAAGATCGAAAAAATCGGATTCATACCAAATTACGGAAACAGTTGGCTATATTTATATGGTTTTCAAAATGGGGGGCAATTCTTAAGTGATGATGGTAGAACTGCGATGCTTAACCAACCTGAGATCGTAGAAGCCTTAGAATTTATGGTAGAAGGTTATGATCTTGGAGGTGGTGCAGAAAAAATTAATACATTCAAACAAGACCTACAAGGTGGTGCAGATGATCCATTTATTAATGGAATAGTTGGAATGAAAATTGATGGAAACTGGACTATTGGAAGTATTGCTCGATATAAGCCAGATCTAGACTTTGCATGTGCCATAGCTCCAACACCTGATGAAAATACAGATCCAATAACATGGGCAGGTGGGTGGTCCTATTGCATTCCTAAAAATGCTAAACATGCAAAAGAAGGTTTTGAGGCAATCAAATATGTAACGACTGATGGTATGTTAATTCAAGCCGAAGCCTCAGCAAAATATAATAAGGAAGAACAAGGTAGCCAGTACTATATACCTTCTTTGGCGGCACATAAGCCAACGGCAGAGAAATTGTTTGAAAAATATGTTGAAGGTTTAGATAATCCTGCCCTTAAAGATGCATTCCAAGTAGCATTTGATGCAAAATCAGTTGCATTACATCGTCCTGTTTCTCCTGTTGGTGGTATCCTATGGACTGAGCATGAGAGAGCAATTGATAAGGCTATATATAAAGAATTAACTGCTCAAGAGGCGCTAGACGCTGGGAATGAGGTTGTTCAAACAGAATTAGATAAGTTCTGGTCTGATTATGATAATAAATAAGTATAAATATTAATAAGAGCCCCCTACGAATACACCAACTAAACTGAAGTAGGGGGCTTTTATCCTATTAAAATCAATGAGAAAGGTAGTGAAATAATGTTGAAGACAGGGCATTTAAAGATAAGCACCCAGCAAAAGGTATTCGGACTACTATTTGCTGCTCCATGGATTTTAGGATTTATTATATTTACATTATTTCCTATAACGGAAGCTATAAGATTCAGTTTTATGGATTACAACATTTTGGAAGAACCTAATTGGATTGGTATAGATAATTACCGACACATGTTTACGAAAGATCCTCTCTTTTATAAATCCCTTTATAATACGGCTTACTATGTTATTTTTCAAGTTCCTTTGAGCATATTTGTGGGACTAGGCATAGCTCTTATGCTCAATAAAGATATTAAAGGAATAGCAGCCTATCGAACCTTATTCTATATGCCTTCCATTGTTCCAATAGTAGCAGGCACTATCTTGTGGAAATGGATGTTTCACCAGCAATATGGTATATTAACTAACTTTGTAGAATTCTTTGGTATTGCAGCACCAGGTTGGTTATCAGACCCTGGTTTTGCAAAGAATTCCATAATTATCATGTCACTATGGGGTGCTGGCGGAGGAATGATTATTTACCTTGCTGGTTTAAAAAATATTCCTAGAATGTATTATGAAAGTGCTGAACTGGATGGGGCTAGCTCCATAAAGAAATTTTTATACATTACTCTTCCGTTATTAACACCCACAATCTTCTTCCAATTAATAATGGGTATAATAGGATCATTCCAGATATTTACGCAGGCTTATGTCATGACGGGTGGAGGACCTAACGATTCCACATTGTTCTATTATCTGCATCTGTTCTATAGTGCGTTTAAGCATTGGAAGATGGGTTATGCATGTGCGTTAGCTTGGGTACTGTTTATAATTATCATGTTTTTTACTGTGATTAACTTTACTCTTTCGAAAAAATGGGTACATTATAGCTGATGAATTAAGATAAAGAGGTGATAAGATGAGTAAGGGAGTAATAAAATTGAATAAAGCAACAATCGATACAAAATGGCGAGTTAAAATGGAGAGAAAAAAAAGGATGCAAAAATTAGCTCTTCATCTTTTACTGGTTGTAGGGTCAATACTTTTTATGTTTCCTTTAATATGGCTGATTTCTACATCTCTCAAAACGCCTGAACAAATATATAAGTTTCCGCCAGATATCTTACCTAATCCAGTAAGGTGGTTAAATTACGTGCAAATGTTTGAGCAATTCAAGTTCTTTCTATATCTGAAAAATACATTAACAGTTGTTATTCTTGTTTTGGCAGGTGTATTATTAACAGCGCCATTAGTTGCCTACAGTTTTTCAAGACTTAAATGGCCGGGTAGAAATTTTTTATTTTATGTTTTATTAGGTACTATGATGATTCCAGCAGATATAACGAGGATTCCAATGTATATCTTTTTTTCTCATATACATTGGATAGATACTTATAGACCTTTATGGGTGCCGGCTTGGTTTGGTGGTGGAGCTTTTTTTATCTTTCTTATTCGGCAGTTTCTGATGACGATACCTAAAGATATGGAAGATAGTGCTCTTGTAGATGGGGCAGGTTACTTCACAATCTATAGGAAAATTATGCTGCCCTTAATAAAACCCGTGCTGACAACTGTAGCAATATTTGTCTTCATGGGTACCTGGAATGATTTTATGGGACCATTGATCTATATTAATACGACGGGTAAATTCACATTATCCTTAGCACTCAGGTTGTTCCAGCAGAATGTTAATAAAGATATTCAATACGGGTTGCTTATGGCTGCTACAACGGTAATGACTCTTCCTATTATTATGTTCTTTTTTATGGGGCAAAAGCAATTCATTGAAGGGGTTGTTCTTACAGGTATAAAAGGTTAGGTTTAGCTATTTTAAAAGTCGCTTTGCGGCTTTTTTCTTTTCAAACGTTGCTAATAGTGATACAATTAATGGAGAACGTATGTTGGGTGATGAGCATGAGAAATATTTTACATGTAGATATGAATTCTTTTTTTGCTTCATGCGAGCAAGTAATACGACCTGAACTAAAAGGTCTGCCTGTTATTGTAGGTGGTGATCCTGAGAAGAGACGAGGTATCGTATTGGCTGCCAGTTATGAAGCAAAAGCATTTGGTGTGAAGACGACGATGCCCATTCATGAGGCTTTAAAACTATGCCCTGAGGCTATATTACTCAAATCAACTCATGGGTTGTATAGTGATATGTCTGAAAAGGTGATGAAGATCTTTGATGATTACACTCCATTAAAAGAACAACTATCTATTGACGAAGCTTTTTTGGATATGACAGGAACAGAACATTTATATGGTAGTATTATTGAAGTTGCTTACAAAATACAAAATGAAATCAAAAATAAGTTGGATCTAGGCTGCTCAATAGGTATTTCTTCTAATAAACTGTTAGCTAAGATGGCTTCAGACTATAAAAAACCTATGGGGATTACTATAATTTATCCTGAAAATGTAGAAGAAATGCTGTGGCCTTTACCAGTGGGAGATCTCTATGGTATTGGGAAGAAAACAACGGTAAAGCTTAAAAATTTAGGCGTTAAAACCATAGGTGATTTAGCAACCTATGATAGAGATGAACTGACCAGACTATTTGGAAGCAAATATTCAGATATGATGTATCAGCGTTCTAATGGTATCGATCAACGTCCAGTTGTTAGTAGAGATTATTATGATGCCAAGTCAGTTGGCAACGAGTTGACCTTTTCTAATGATATTAATCAACTAGAGGAACTCTATAAGCGCCTACTTGTTCTAAGTGAATCAGTAGGTTATAGACTGAGGAAAAAAGATTTGAAAGGAAAGACTATATCCATTAAAGTAAAATATAATGACTTCAGTGTAATCACTAGAAGCACCACAATCGATCACTGTACTAATGTTACAGATACGATTTATAAAAATGCTTATCAATTATTAACCAACAGTTGGCGGCAAAAACCTGTACGTTTATTAGGGGTAACAGTTACTAATTTTGAAGACGTTAGCCCTCAAACCAGTTTATTCTCATTAATAGAAGAAAAGCAAGATGATGTTAAGTTGAAGAAGGTTGATCAACTAACAGATGATCTGAGAAAAAAATTCGGTTATAATATTGTTAAACGTGCATCTACTCTTCATGGAACTGAGCATATAAGAAAGCACTAAGAAGGATATTGTTGGTTTTGGACAAGTTGTCTAAATGTTCGGGTTTAAATATGTGATATTCTTACAAAGAAATATATGTAAGTGCCCTATACACCAACGTTATATACAGTATTTTGTTGAAATTAGCATTATTTATGAACATTACAAAAAAATGATTTAAAAATGTTCGAATTTTTATTGACACTGCTTTTATAGTCTGCTACAATAAGGTTGTATTAAAGAACACCATGATACTGAAATGACTCGCTTGTATAAATCTGGAAATAAGGTCTAGATGTTTCTACCGGCAACCATAAATTGCCTGTCTACGAGTGAAACGATATATGATTAATTATGTAGGGATGTACCCTACTTCTATTCATCGTTTCCTCTTAGCCAAGAGGATTTTTTTATTTTCTAAAATTTTTTAGGCTAACAATAAAGACGAGTTATAGCAGTGTTTCAAACAAATGAAAGAAAAAAGTGTGTTAGATGATGGAAATCGAAAGGGGTATTAAGAATGTTTGAAAAATATTTTAAACTTTCTGAAAACAACACAACAGTAAGAAAAGAGATCATAGCGGGGCTTACTACTTTTGTTACAATGGCTTACATATTAGCAGTTAACCCAGGAATGTTAAGTGCAACTGGCATGGATGCAGGAGCTGTTTTTACTGCAACAGCATTAGCAGCAGTTATAGGAACATTAGCAATGGCACTATTTTCAAATTATCCATTTGCTTTAGCGCCAGGTATGGGATTAAATGCTTTCTTTACATTCTCAGTTGTCTTAGGTATGGGTAAGAGTTGGGAAACAGCATTATTTGCAGTATTTGTTGAAGGTATTCTATTTATCATTTTGACAGCATTTAATATTCGTGAAGCAATTTTTAATGCTATTCCAAAGAATCTAAAATATGCAGTAAGTGCTGGTATTGGTTTATTCATTGCATTTATTGGTTTACAAGGTGCTGGGATTGTTGGAGATAATCCAGCCACATTAGTATCACTCGGTAACATCACTTCAGCTCAAGCAGCTTTAGCTTGCTTTGGAGTTCTTATCATAGCAATTCTTTCACATTTTAGAGTAAGAGGAGCTATTTTAATTGGTATCTTGATTACATATGTACTTGGTATAGGGGCAGAATTAGCAGGTTGGTATATCGTTAATCCAGAAGTTGGAGCTTTTTCACTGATTCCTTCCTTTGCAAATGGTTTATCAGTACCAAGCCTTGAACCTATTGTTTTCTTCGGTGCATTTAAAGGTGATGGCTTTAATTTAGCACTAAACATGGATGAAATTATGTCACTGGAATTCTTCGCAATCGTTTTTGCGTTCTTATTCGTTGACTTATTCGATACATTAGGAACACTTATTGGTGTTTCCAGTAAAGCTGGTTATTTAGATAAAGAAGGTAAATTACCAAAAGCAAAGCAAGCATTATTCGCAGATTCTTTAGCTACAACAGCAGGTGCTGTGTTAGGTACTTCAACAACAACTACTTATGTTGAGAGTGCAGCAGGTGTAGCAGAAGGCGGTAGAACTGGTTTAACAGGTGTTGTCGTTGCCATACTATTTACATTAGCTTTATTCTTATCACCAATTTTCTTGGCGATACCTGCTTTTGCAACAGCGCCAGCATTAATCATTGTTGGATTCTTTATGTTAGATGGTGTTAAGCATATTGAATTTGATGACTTTAGTGAGGCTGTTCCAGCTTTTATTACCATGATTGCAATGCCATTAACATATAGTATTTCAGAAGGTATCGTTTTTGGTGTTGTATCTTATGTCATTATTAATGGTATCATCTGGATTGTTGGTTTATTTAGCGGTAAAGAAAAAGCTAATAAGATTCATCCAGTATTAGCAGTACTATGCTTAATCTTCTTATGGTACCTATGTACAAAATAATTAATTCACAGCTATATTAGCATTGCTTATGCATGCTATAGCATATATATCAAAAAGATTTCATTAAAATTCCTCAAACCAAATTGTTCTGTACGACTGGCGGAAATAAGTGGGGTTAACCCACGGGAAGTACGGAACGAAAACTGTCGACCGCCTGGGCACATCTACTATACATAGTAGGTGTGCCCAGGCTTTTTACTACCATTTTTTAGCTAACCACTTATTTATATACACTCATGTGATCTAGCTAAACCACTAGGGTTTAGCTAGGTACCCCTTAAAATTAGGATAAGCTTATTTAAATAAAATAAATTAACTTGGAGGTAAGATGATGAGAGCATTGATTAGTGTATCAGACAAAACAGGAATTGTTGATTTTGCTAAATCATTAGAAAAGCTAGGTGTTGAAATTATTTCAACAGGTGGAACAGCACAGAAGCTAAAGGAAGCCGATGTAAAAGTGATAGGTATTTCTGAAGTTACTGGCTTTCCAGAGTGCTTAGATGGAAGAGTTAAAACATTACACCCTAATATTCACGCAGGACTACTAGCTATGAGAGGCAATAAGGAGCATATGTCACAGCTAGATGAATTAAACATAGAACCTATTGACCTTGTTGTAGTTAATCTATATCCTTTTAAGGAGACCATCTTAAAAGAGGGAGTTACTTTAGAGGATGCTATTGAAAATATAGATATTGGTGGACCTACTATGCTTCGTTCAGCTGCTAAAAACTATCAAGATGTAACAGTGGTTGTTGATCCGGAAGATTATAAGAAAGTTATTACAGAGTTAAGTAGTGATTCTGACATTTCATTGGATACTAAGTTCTATCTTTGTAACAAAGTATTTAGTCACACAGCACATTACGATACATTAATAGCAGACTACATGCGTAAAAAACGTGGTGATGAATCCTATCCAGAGACATTATCTCTTACATTCCAAAAAGTTCAAGACTTAAGATATGGTGAAAACCCTCATCAGAAAGCTGCATTTTATAAGCAAATTACAGATACAAAGGGTACATTAACGGAAGCTGTTCAGTTACATGGTAAACCATTATCCTTTAATAACATCAATGACACCAATGGTGCTCTTGAACTCTTAAAAGAATTCAACGAACCAACGGTAGTTGCATGTAAGCATGCAAACCCATGTGGAGTTGGTAGTGCAGAGAACGTTTATGAGGCTTATATGAAGGCTTATAACTCAGATCCTGTATCTATCTTTGGAGGAATAGTTGTATCGAATGAAGAAATTGATGCTAAGACAGCAGAGGAAATCAATAAAATTTATGTAGAAATAGTAGTTGCACCAGATTATACAGAGGATGCATTACAAATTTTAAAACAAAAGAAAAATATAAGAGTTCTTCAATTAAGTAATATTAAAATGAAAGCTCCACTAGGTGCTTATGATTTAAAAAAGGTATCTGGTGGGTTATTAATTCAAGATATCGATCATGTATTACTGCAAGATGATGAGAAATTGGATGTTGTTACTGAAAGACAACCTTCAGAAAAAGAAATGAAAGATATGCTCTTTACATGGAAAATTGTTAAGTATGCGAAGTCTAATGGTATTGCTATAGGTAAAGATAAACAATCATTGGGAGTTGGACCTGGTCAAGTTAATCGTATTTGGGCATGTCAGCAAGCTATTGATCACGCCAAAGATAGTCTAGGCGAAGAAGTCTTACAAGGAGCAGCATTGGCTTCAGATGCATTCTTCCCATTCGCTGATTGCGTAGAAGAAGCTGCTAAAGCAGGTATTACATGTATTATTCAGCCAGGTGGTTCAATAAGAGATCAAGAATCCATTGATGCATGTAACAGACATAACATTGCTATGGTATTCACTGGCATGCGTCACTTTAAACACTAGTTATTACCCCAGCTTTCAAACACCAATACCTATGTTAATAAATGATTTATAACACAGGTTGAGGTAATATTAAATAATAACAGCGGGAATGTTATCAATATTTTTTTGCTGGGTTACAAAGGGTCCTTCGGGACCCTTTAATAATGTCACCAATTATAGCATATACATTAATAGTGAGAGTGAGGTGATGGAGATTCGAGATAGTAATCGCCAAGATGGCATTAATGAAATAGATACTAATATCTTAGAGGATGGTACTGTTGGTACCAACTGTGATGCAGTCATACAGTCAGAAGATTATGTTGATTTGATTCGAGAGTATAGTTATGAAATGGTCATTAACGACATGGAGGAATTTGGAGCAGATTGCTTTCAAATTCTAAATGAGAAATTTGCTGTTTTTCATGTACCTCTAGAAGGGAGGAGTTGCGAAGAGGTCTATAAAAGTGTCCCTTTTATTGAGGTACCCGATGTCTTCGGTCTTGCATCACGCAGATCACTAGAAGCATCAGGAATTTATCCCATCTATCAATTACCTGGACTTCAATTAACTGGTCAAGATGTCATAATAGGTGTAATAGATACAGGAATCGATTATACTCATGAAGCGTTTATCTATGAAGATGGTACAACTAAAATACTAAGTATTTGGGATCAGACCGCAAGTGATGGGGAACCACCAGAAGGGTTTCGTTATGGCGTAGAATATACAGAAGCGCAAATTAATGAAGCGCTGCAAAGTGAAGATCCTTATTCCATCGTACCAGAGAATGATGAATTAACACATGGAACTTATGTTGCTGGAATTGCGGCTGGAAGAGCAAGCAGTGATTCGGATTTCTCAGGAGCAGCGCCAGATGCCTCTTTAATTGTTGTTAAACTAAAACCAGCCAAGAAATGTGTGATGGATTATTACCTGTTTAAAGAAGGAGCTGTTGGTTTTCAATCCAATGATATCATATTAGCATCAAGATATCTGATCCAAAAGGCTGACCAATTGCAAAAACCTTTAGTTATCATTTTTGCAGGAGGTACGAATCTATCAGCTCATGAAGGAAACTCTATAATGGAGCAATACTTTAACTCATTGGGTTCTATTAATGGGTTAGTTACTGTTGTTCCCTCTGGAGATGAATCAAATGCTAGTCATCATTTTAGAGGTGAATTTCATGAAGATGAAACTGAAATAAACATGGAGATTAATGTAGATGATGGGGAACGTGGTTTCTTTGTCTTTATGTGGAATACTGCCCCGGATCGCAATTTGGTCTCTATAACCTCTCCAAGTGGGTATTATACGGACATAATTCCCCTTGAATCAGGTATAAAGCAGGAGATTACCTTGATTTTAGAGCAGACACAAATCCTTGTTGAGTATCATGTGGTTGAATTATTAACAGGAGAGCAAGCAACTTTTATTCGCTTTAATAATCCCACTCCTGGCATATGGACCATAACAGTTCATGGTGAGATCATTGTATCGGGTATCTTTGATGCATATTTACCACTAACTAATTTTGTAGAAAAGAATACAATATTTGTTAGCCCTGATCCCTTTGTTACTGTGACTGACCCAGGAGATGCTTTAAATGTATTGACAGTCGGTGGCTATAATGATGTGAGTGGTAGTTTGTACTTACCATCAGGAAGAGGTTTTACTCGGAATAATCTGATTAAACCAGATATTGTTGCACCTTCAGCAGCCATAAGGGGTCCCATACCCAATAATCAATATGGGTTTTTATCTGGCACTAGCGCTGGATCAGCTATTACTGCAGGGGCATGCGCTTTACTATTGGAATGGGCAATTGTTAGAGATAATAACCCGAATATTGACACATTAGGTGCTAGAAATTACTTAATTAGGGGAGCTACAAGACGACAAGCCATTAGCTATCCCAATAGAGAATGGGGATTTGGTGAATTAAATTTATTGTCAACATTTCAAGAGGCAACATAGAAAAAAGAGTGATATACACCTTGGTGATATGACTCTTCTTCCATGTTGCCCTAGCTATCAAGTCTGCACATTTCTATATTGAGTTGGCGTAAGACCAGTAAACTTTTTAAAGAGTTTACTGAAGTAATAGGGATCATCGATACCTACTAGGTAAGCAATTTCTTTGATAGCCATAGGAGTCGTTGATAGTAGTTCCTTTGATTTCTCTACACGGGTTACGTTGATAAAATTATTAATGGTATAGCCACTATGTTTTTGAAATATACGATTAAGGTAGTTATAGTTATTTTCTAAGAGGTTTTCAAAATCTTGGCTTGTAATTTTTCTATAATAATTACTGTGAATAAAGCTTGTTATGGTATCAATTTTCAGTTGCATTGAATAGTTTTGCTGATCAGCTAAATTTAAGTGGGTATTCAAGTAGGCTTGACCTAACCTTAGGAGTACCTCGTAGAATTTACAAGATATCAGTTGCCGATAATCCTCCATTTTCTTATAAAAGTCATCAGTTGCTTGATTAAGAAGTTGAAAAATATCGTTTAGGGCCATACTATTTGAAATATGGAATGTCTTAGGTAAGTAAGTTCTATGATTCAAAGAATCATCATATTCATAAAGATTACTCAGAAAGTGTTCTTTTCTACGTTCTAATAATTGGGTTTGTACATATTCGTAATCTTTATCGATGGGTTCATAGATACTTTTATGCTGAAAATGTATAAAATAGTAAAAGCATTTAGAAGTCTTAAATCCCTTGTGGACTTTATTAGGGTGCAATAATAGAAAGTCCCCCTTCTTTAATGTATACTGTATTCCATCCTCTTCAATATGCAATTGCCCTTTTTTAACTATATATAAAATGTATTCATTAATAACTCTTTCAAAATGACACCAAGGCTCTTTGTATTCAATATGTCCTATGAAGCGAACATAGGGCATAACCTTTGTATCCATCGGATAAATCATGTTTAAACCTCCTCTTAAAGTAAAGAGATACTCTTATAGTACACAATTATTCCACGTAAATCAATTTTTTTAGGTAGAAATTATACATCATTTTTATATATTGTACATTGTTATTATTATCAGTTTGGCTATAATGAAGGAGAATCTAAATAAATGAGGAGGGTATTGTGATGAAAAGAATAGTTACACTCTTAGTAATGATGACATTGCTTGCTTCAACACTAGCCGGATGTAAAGGTGATGAAGGAGCAGAAAAAACTGGCAATGCAACCGATAGCACTAAAGCGAAGTCAGAATCCTTATTATTCTGGCATACATATAGTGATGCTGAGGAACAAGTGTTTTTAGAACAAGTTATGCCTCAATTTGAAGAACTCTATCCTAACGTAGATGTAGAAGTTGTTAGAATGCCTTATGACGGCTTAAAGCAGCAATTAATCACATCAATTGCTGGTGGCGTGGCACCAGATGTTATGCGTATGGATATCATATGGGTGCCTGAGTTTGCTAATATGGGAGCTTTAGAGAAAGTTAGCGATAAAAATGGCTTCGAAGCCATAAAAAATAATGTTTTCGAAGGTCCTCTTAATACTACTTTTTATCAAGGTGAATACTATGGTTTACCACTCAATACGAATACAAAGATTGCAATTTACAATAAACAATTATTGGATAGTATAAGTGCAGAAGCACCTACAACTTTTGATGAGTTAATTGATTTGTCTAGACAGTTAAAAGGTCAAGATGATGTATGGGGAATAGGATTAAGTGGCACCCATGCTTGGGGCATGCCTCCATACTTCTGGTCATTAGGTGGTCGTATTACTAATGATGATTATTCAAAAGCTTCTGGTTTTATCAATAGTCCTGAAAGTGTTAGTGCTTTAGAAACAATTGTTGCATTAAATGATGAAGGTTTAATAGGACCTTGTATATTAGGTGAAGAGCCAGGTACGTGGGGAGGAATGGAGGCTAATAATTACCTCATGATTGATGATGGGCCTTGGTACTTCTCTATGCAAAGAGAAGCTGGAATTGAAGATTTGGTTGTTCCAGAACTATTTCCAGCAGGTTCAGCTGGTAGTCATTCCATCATTGGTGGAGAGGATGTTGTTATGTTCTCATCTAGCAAAGCAAAAGATGCTGCTTGGAATTTCATGAGCTTCTTATTAAGTGAAGAAACGCAAGTTACCATGGGCGGTACAGGTTTAATACCAGCGTTGAAATCAGCTGCAAATAACGAAGCTTTTAGTAATGATCCAATTAACAGTATCTATGTTAAGCAATTAGAAACAGCTTATCCAAGAACACCTCATTACAAATGGGAAAAAATCTCAGAAGAATTTCAATTAACATTCGAAATGGCAATTCGAAAAGAAGGAGAGCCACAAGTTTTATTAGATGAGTTAGCTGTTAGGTTAGATAGTATTTTAAGTGAGTAAATGAATGAAGTAGATAATCTGTATTAAAGCTAAGAAAAGTACCCTTTTCTTAGCTTTTTAAGGAGGATTTTATGGATACAAATTTATTACAAAATCGAATAAAAAAAGGGATTAAAGAATGGTTGGAAGTATTACCTTATATAGCTATTGGACTAATACTTGTATTTGTATTTGTTTTTTATCCACTTTTTAAAAACTTTTATATCAGCGTAACTGAATATACGATTATCCCTGGAGCAGAAAGTCCTTTTGTCGGTATAGAAAATTACAAACAGATCTTTAATGACGATAAATTCTATTATGCCTTTAGGAATTCAGTATTAATGGTTCTAGTAACAGTGCCAACACAAATAATTTTTGGTGTTGTATTAGCATATATAATTGATAATGCGAGGAAAGGCAAGACATTCTTTAAAACGGCTTACTACATTCCTGTTATTACATCATGGATTGTCGTTTCCTACATATTTAAGTATATCTTCGCAGGTGGAAAAGGTGGATTCATGAACTATATTTTGATGAATCTACATATAATCAGTGAGCCAATCGGATGGTTTCAAAATACATGGACAGCTTTGGCTGTAACATGGATACTCAGTATTTGGAAGGGTATTGGATGGTGTATGATTATTTATATTGCTGGTCTGCAGGGTATTCCCAAAATGCTTTATGAGAGTGCAGCCTTAGATGGGGCAAGCGAATATCAGAAGTTCAGATTCATTACCATTCCACAATTAGCACCTATTACATTTTTTATTCTCATTAACTTAACTATTGGTGCTTTTAATTCGTTTATTCAGACCTATATTTTGACCAATGGAGCACCCATGAATACCACACATGTTATGATGAGTTTAATGTATGCTAGAGCTTTCCAAAACTTTGAATTTGGTATTGCCTCTGCAATGGGTGTACTTCAAGGAGCGGTTATACTATGTATCATAATATTTCAAAAATGGGTCATTAAAAAGAGTGAAAGGTAAGGAGGTAAAGGGATGAGAGATATAAAAAAGATAATATTATACGGTGTACTATGCGCGGGATTACTTGTGACGTTCACGCCATTTTTGTACATGATTACAACGTCATTAACGAAAGATACTTACGCTTTACCATATCCTCCTAATGTATTACCGAATCAATTTTATTACCAGAACTATATAGAAGTTTGGCAATCGAATAATTTTAATCGCTATTTTCTTAATAGCTTTTTTGTAGCAATAACGACGATGATCTGTAATGTATTTATATCATCTTTGACAGCTTATGGATTTGCAAAGTTTAAGTTTCCTTTGAAAGAATTTATATTTAAATGTTTTATTATAAGTATGATGGTTCCGGGGATTTTGAATATCATACCCCAGTTCACGGTTATTCAATCACTAGGATTAGTAGATACGTATACAGGACTAATAATCCTATATGTGGGGTCTGGTATAGCAGGGAGTACATTCTTCTTAAGGGGATTCTTTGAAGGTATTCCTAAAGAACTGGAAGAATCCGTTACAATCGATGGTGGGAGTAGATGGACTATTTTTCATAAAATTGTTTTACCTTTAGCAGCACCATCAATAGGAACCTTTTCCATTTTTGCTTTTTCTGGCGCATGGGACGAGTTTTTCGCTGCATTAACTATTATTAAAACTGAAGCTAAACGAACGTTGCCTATTGCTTTACGTATGTTTGAAGGAAAACACGCCAGTGACTATGGTTTAATATTCGCAGCTTCAATTATTGCAGTAACACCTATTATCCTTGTGTTTATCATCTTTCAAAAACAGTTAGTTAGGGGTGGCATAAGTGAGGGAAGTATTAAAGGATAAGGAGATGAAAAGTATGCATATGGATGTTTATCCCCATAAAGGACAGTACCGTCCAAAAGATGAGATTCTTATTAACATTGAAGTTGAGGGCTTGAAAAATAAAGAATCTTTATGTTATGAGATGCAAATCTTTGATTTAGAAAAGTGTATATGGAGCAAGACAGAAGAGATCAGTAATGAAACCCAACAATTTCAAGTTGCCTGTGGAAATGAAGTGAATCAAATTGGTACATACGGGGTAGATGTTAAGATTTTAGAAGAAGGTTCATTGGTTGATCAATCTTCAACAGCTTTTGATATCGTAACATCATGGGAAGATGCTCCAAGGTATGGTTTCCTAAGTGACTTCTATGAAAAAGACGAAGAAGATTCTAATGATGTCAAGCAGATGAATAAATATCATATCAGTGCAGTGCAATTTTATGACTGGATGTATCGTCATGATGATCTTATACCGCCGACAGATGTATTTGAAGATGTACTTGGAAGAAAACTGTCTTTAAAAGCAGTTCGTCATAAAATTGATTTATGTCATCAACATGGTATGAAGGCTGTCGCTTATGGAGCTATCTATGCATCATCTAAAGAATTTTTTAGAACACATCAAGAATGGGGATTTTATAATAAGAAAAGTGAAGCCATTGAATTTGCTAATTTATTTTATATAATGGATATATCAGAAGAGTCTCCTTGGGTAGGTCATATTAAAGGTGAGTTTAAAAAAGCGATTAACCTATTAGATTTTGATGGCATTCATATGGATACCTATGGGTTCCCAAAAACAGCTTTTTCCCATGAAGGTACTCATATAAAAAGATTAAATGAACTCTACCCTAAATTTATCGATACAGTATATGAGGATTTGATTCATGAGAAAGAAGAAGTAAGTTTATTTTTTAATGCTGTTAGTAACTGGGGGATTGAAGATATCTCCAAGTCAAAACTTAATGTGGCATATATTGAAGTTTGGGACCCACAAGAAAAGTATATTCATCTTTACCAACTCATTAATCGTGGTAAAGAATTAGGACATAAAAACGTTGTTCTAGCTGCTTATCTCGAGAGCTTTCATCCTACAAAACCTCGAGATAAGGAAAAGGAGATGAACACTTTTTGTCTGGCATCAGCCACTATCTTTGCTAGTGGTGGTTTTCATCTATTACTTGGTGAAGATAATGGGGTATTAGCTGATCCTTATTATGTAAATTACGGTCAAGCCCAAGATAAGAACGCAGAAGGAATCTTAAGAAGCTACTATGATTTCTTTGTAAGATATAGCAAGCTTCTTAATCAATTAGAAGGTAGAGATTGTTCCATGACTCATGCTGGAGGTGTAAATGATGAAATTCATTTAGCTAATAGTAAGTTTTCATCTTATGGTGAAGCCGGTAAAGTTTGGACCATCTACAAGGAATTAAAGGGTTATCATGTACTTCATTTAATTAATTTAATTGGTCAAGAAGATGAAAAGTGGAATACCTTAAAAGCATCACCCATTATTCAAAAAGATATTGAGATCAGTATACTCGTTGATGAAACAGTTCAAGGTGTATATTTAGCCTCACCTGACTACGTCAATGCTAAAGCACAGTCTTTAGCCTATAAAGTTATTGAAAAGGAAAGAGGTCATTACATTCAGATAAAAGTACCAGAGTTGCATTATTGGAGCATGATCTATATGGTGACCTCAGAGGGAAATGTTCTATAAATTGAATAAATATTTTCTAAGGATAGTAAAGGAGATCATTGATGAGCAAAAAAGTACTTATTGTTGTAGGAATTGTACTATTAGGTTTGATAGTATGCTATCTTGTAATGACAAATAAAGATGAGAACATTGTTTTTAATGCTGAAAATATCCAGTATGACAATCAGGTAATACAAGATGTCTATACGGATAAGGCAAAGTATAATCCCAATGAGATTGTCAATGTCACAATTGAATTAAGTAATGATACAGATACAGAATTAAAAGGTGAGTTATTTTTGCATGGTAAACATATTAATGATACAGTTAATAGTGTTAAGTCAGAGTTAGTTGAATTAGCTGTCAATGAACGAGAAAAGATTGTACTTACACTAGAATTACCTGATGAAGATTTCAAAGGTTATATGGTTGAAGTTTACTTCATGGATGGTAATGCAATTATGGATTATGGTACAACTGCTGTAGATGTATCCACAGATTGGACCAAGTTTCCGCGATATGGCTATGTATCAGTATTTGATAGTATACCGGAGGATGCGATTAAATCTAATATAGATAGCTTAAATAAATATCATATTAATGGTCTACAATTCTATGACTGGCAATATAAGCATCAGCAACCTGTTTCTTTGGATAGCAATGGTGATGTAACAGATGAGTGGATAGAAATTGCCAATAGACCAGTTAGCAAAGATATTGTTGATGGTTATATTGCATCAGCTCATCAGTATGATATGGCTGCTATGAATTATAATTTAATCTTTGGGGCATGGAAAGACTATGAAGAAGATGGTGTTTTACCAGAATGGGGTGTTTATAAAAATCCGAATGGTGAACGTCAAGACCATCATCCATTACCAAGTGATTGGGCATCTGATAAGATCTATTTATTTGACCCCAATAATCCTGAGTGGCAACAATATATAATTAATAAAGAAAAGGAAGTCTTTCATTACATTGGATTTGATGGATGGCATATTGACCAGTTAGGGGATCGAGGCACTCTATTTGATTATAATGGAGAACGTGTTAATTTGGGAGAAGGCTATGCCTCCTTAATTGCTAAAGCTAATGAAGAAATGGATGAAAAACTTGTTTTTAATGCTGTTAACGGATATGGTCAAGGGTTGATTGCTATCAACAAAGATATAGATTTCTTGTATACTGAAGTTTGGGATACAGATAGTTATGGTAAACTAAAAAATTATATTGATGAAGGTTACCGTTATACTGAAGATCAAATCAATATGGTACTAGCTGCTTACATGAACTATGGGGTACCGTCTGGTGAGTTTAATACGAGTGGTGTTTTACTTACGGATGCAGTTATCTTTGCCAGTGGAGGCTCCCATATAGAACTTGGGGATAGTGGTATGTTATCTAATGAATACTTCCCAAATGACAAACTGAAAGTCTCTCCAGAGTTAGAAAGACAGTTAAGAGAGTATTATGATTTTCTAACGGCTTATGAGAATATGTTACGTGATGAACCTCATGAAATTCGAAGAAAAGTTTTATCAGAAGATATCAAGTTGAGTAAACGTCCTCAGCCTAATTCTGTTTGGTATTTTGCTAAGGATGTGAGAGACTATGAAGTATTACATTTAATAAATTTCAGTGATATTCAATCCATGAATTGGCGGGATGATGGTGGTACTCAGGTGAAACCTACTGAGCAAAAAGAGGTGAGTATAAAGTACTACACCGATGAAGCTATAAAAAAAGTGTTGATTGCTACGCCTGATTTATATGAAGGTATTACCATACCTTTAGAGTATACACAAGGTGAAGACGAAAATGGTAATTTTATTGAACTCGTGGTTCCAGATTTAATGTATTGGGATATGATTATGTTGCAAAAAGAAAGTTAAAAGGTTGGCATAGCCACCTTTTAGCTTTTTCTTTTATATAGTTTCCTATATCTATGAATGGATAATTAAGGTCCTTGCTAAAATGTTGGAATTTACTTTTATCTGTGCTATAATGCTGTGAGGTAGACAATGATAGCATTTTATAGTTGAGGATATACTAAACTGTAGATCATAGTGATATTCTCGATGTTATTATATAGATGTTAAGACTAATTTTCAGGAGGTAACAATGAAATATAAATTCGATTGCCATATGCATACCATTGCTAGTGGGCACGCATATAGCACATTAAAAGAATACATTGATTATGCTAAAGAAATAGGACTTGAACTAATCGCTGTAACTGAC
This sequence comes from Vallitalea okinawensis, assembly GCF_002964605.1. Lineage (NCBI taxonomy): Bacteria > Bacillati > Bacillota > Clostridia > Lachnospirales > Vallitaleaceae > Vallitalea > Vallitalea okinawensis. Next base: position 761,725 of record NZ_PQDH01000002.1, on the reverse strand, counting down.
CATACACCAGAAATGCCAGGGAGTACTCATGTTTTCTATTTTCATAACCTTAAGATTATACCAGATGTTGTGAGTGGTATTCGTGTCTTAAAAGGTGCTGAAGTTAATATCATGAATGAGGCAGGAGAGATTGATATGGAGGAAGAGTGTCAAAAGGCCATGGACCTCATCATTGCTAGTGTTCATCCACCTTGCTTCGGTATTGATACGGTAGATGAAGTTACGGACACCTACTTAAATGTTATGAAAAATCCCAATATCACTATTATAGGTCATCCTGATGATGGACGATATAAGATGGATTATAAAAGATTAGTAAAGGCAGCTAAGGAATATAATGTACTTTTGGAGTTAAATAATTCATCATTAAAACCTACATCTTTCAGAATGAACAGCAAAGAGAATTATAAGCAAATGTTAAAATACTGTATAGAATACAAAGTGCCGATTATTATTGGAAGCGATTCGCATTTCTATGCAACTTTAGGTGATTTTCAGTATGCTGATGCATTGCTAAAGGAAGTAGATTTTCCAGAAGATTTAATTATGAACGTATCTACTGAGAAATTTTTGAAGTATTTAGAAGACAAAAGAAACAATTAATTGGATAAAGCCAAAATCTCTTTACTTCACTACACTAGTCTGTTAAAATTTAGTTAAGGAAAAGGCTATTATAGACTTAGGGGTGAAAAGATGAATAATAAAGTTCGTTCAGAAATAACTGACCGTTTATTTAAAGCAATACTATCTTTAGAGAATGTAGATGAATGTTATAAATTTTTTGAAGATATATGTACGATACATGAAATACAATCTTTAGCTCAAAGGTTGGAAGTAGCAGAGATGTTGAATGAGCAAAAGACTTATAACGAAATTTGTGATAAAACAGGAGCCTCAACAGCTACTATAAGTCGTGTTAATAGGGCTTTGCATTATGGGGCAGATGGATATAATTTAGTGATTGATCGATTACCAGCTAAAAACCTATAGGTTGGTATTTAAAAATGTAATAAAATATGGTATGATAGATAGAGAAAGTGCGATGAGCACTTTTTTCTATGCTCAAGTGGAGAACATCAGTTCCGCTTAATTAGGAAGAATTCATTAGAGAGGCTACAAAACCTCTTATCATATATAAGATAGGTGATTAAAAATGGTGGATATTTCAACGTTAAATGAGATGCAGCGAAAAGCTGTACTTCAAACTGAAGGACCTGTACTTATTTTAGCTGGAGCGGGTTCAGGTAAGACTCGCGTATTGACACATCGTATTGCTTATATATTAGAAGAAAAAAATGTTATGCCCTACAATATTTTAGCTATAACCTTTACAAACAAGGCAGCTACTGAAATGAAGGAAAGGGTAGCTAGTTTGGTTGGAGATCAGGCTAATGAAATGTGGGTAAGTACATTTCACTCAGCTTGTGTTAGAATACTTCGTGCTCATATTGATAAACTTGGGTATGATCGTTCTTTTGTAATCTATGATACAGAAGATCAAAAGGGATTAATGAAACAGTGTATTAAAGAATTGAACATGAATGAAAAGAACTTTAATCCTCGAAGTATGATTGGTGAAGTTTCTTCAGCGAAGAATGAATTGCTCACACCCAAGCAGTATGAAACAGAAGCTATGGGTGATTTTCGTAAAGAGCAAGTTGCAAGAATATATAAGTTATATCAAGAAAAATTATTTAGTAACAATGCATTGGATTTTGATGATATTATCTTTAGAACTGTTGAGTTATTTAGATGTCGTCCAGATGTACTTGAACGTTATCAAGATCGTTTCCGTTACATCATGGTTGATGAGTATCAGGACACGAATACAGCACAATATAAATTTATTCGATTACTTGCAGGGAAGCATAAGAATCTCTGCGTAGTAGGTGATGATGACCAATCTATTTATAAGTTTAGAGGGGCTAATATTCGTAATATCTTAGATTTTGAAAAAGATTTTGAAAATTCCTTTGTGGTACGCTTAGAGCAGAATTATCGTTGTACAAAGAAAATTTTAGATGCAGCTAATTATGTTATCAGAAATAATAGTAAGAGAAAATCTAAAACTTTATGGACGGATAATAAAGATGGTGACTTAATTACTGTTTTTGAAGCAGAAAATGAACGTAATGAAGCTGGTTATATAGCTGACCAAATCATTAAGGGTATTGAAGATGATGGTTATGAGTACAACGATTATGCGATTTTATACCGTACAAATGCTCAATCACGTGCTATAGAAGAAAGTTTCATGGTAAGCAATATACCTTATCGTTTGTATGGTGGTGTTGCCTTCTATCAAAGGAAGGAAGTTAAAGACATTCTTTGTTATCTCAAAACCATTAGTAACAGTAAAGACGATATAGCTGTCAAAAGGATTATTAACGTACCTAAAAGAGGAATAGGTGCAGCTTCAGTTAATAAAGTTGATATATTAGCATCACAGAATGATATGGATTTTTTTGCTGTATTACGGAATGCCAATGAATTCAGTACTTTAGGCAGAGCCTCAACGAAGCTTTTTAACTTCGCAAACTTCATGCTCACATTAAAAATGCAAATGAATCATATGTCATTAGTTAAGTTTGTTGAACACGTTATTGATGAAATAGCATATAAGGAGTACCTTAAGAAAGATTATCCAGAAGACTACGATTCACGTATAGAAAACATTAATGAATTGATTTCAAAGGTGGCAGAATATGAAGAGCGTGTAGATGATCCAGATCTAGCAGGCTTATTGGAAGAAATTGCTTTAGTCGCAGCCATCGATAGCTTTGAAGGCGATAATCGTGTATCCTTGATGACCTTACACAGTGCAAAAGGGTTAGAGTTTCCTAGAGTATTCCTAGCAGGTGTAGAAGATGGTGTCTTCCCAAGTTATATGAGCATCGTATCTGAAGATGAAACAGATATTGAAGAAGAAAGAAGACTTTGTTACGTAGGTATAACAAGGGCTGAGCACCAACTTTACTTAACACATGCACGTTGTAGAATGGTAAAAGGGTTAACCCAATTCTCAAAGCCATCACGATTCCTTCGAGAAATTCCAGAGGAATTACTCCAGTTTGAATCGGCTTCAGAGCGACCAAGTTCTGTTCAAATGCACCAATCAAAAAGTTTTAATAATAGTATGCGTACAAACAACTTCAAGAAGCGTTACCAAACTGAAAAACCTGGTTTAACCTTTGGCAATGTAAGTGAGAAGGATTTGTTCTTACAACCCGGTGATCTTGTAAAGCACAAAAAATTCGGAACAGGAACAGTTAAGAAGGTTGAGTCAGGTGGAGCTGATCTACAAGTGACGATTTACTTTATGAAAGTTGGAGAAAAGAAATTGTTGGCTAAGTTAGCTGGGATAAAAAAAATTGATGATTAAGATGAGAAAACATATGTCTAGTATTTTTATGATACTAAACATATGTTTTTTTTCACCTTAACAATCCCAGTTAAAACATCACTGATTATTTTCTTGGAGATTGACTAGTATAATAAGTGTAGTATGATAATGTATGGCAGAATAACGGAGTAATATTATGAAAATGAAAGAATAGTGAAGATAATCCCTTATAATCCTATATAAATGCTATTTGGAAAAATATAGAAGTTTATATTAAAATTGTAAATTTATGGATATTGGATTATAATAATAGTATATTTTAATGATTGGGTGAGATAATGAGCGATATAAATACAAATGAAGTTACGGAATTAGATGAACTAATTAGAAAATTCGTTGAATTAGCCGAATCGATGCTAGCAAAAGGGATTATCAACGAGGAACAATATAAGAATTTAACCGTTAATAAACTACAATATTTAAACGACCGTATGAGCTAAGGGGGAGACCCCTTATTTTTTTTTCTTTGCCTCATCTTCCTTGTGTCGTACAACTTCTGACAATTTTTCATTATACTATGTGTTTAAAATTATATGCTTGTCTCCTATTCCCATAAAAGAGGAAAACTTCATTCAGTGTTTGATAAATAATTTAGAATTTTAATGGGCATTTGTGGTAAAATAGACTATAAATAAAATTAAGAAAACTGAGATTTGATTAGGAGGGTATTCATGTTTCGTATTGGACAAGGATATGACGTTCATAAACTAGTTGAAGGACGTCAATTAATTTTAGGTGGTGTAGATATACCTTTTGGAAAAGGGTTGTTAGGTCATTCTGATGCAGATGTATTGGTTCACGCTATTATGGATGCATTAATTGGAGCAATGGCAGAAGGGGATATAGGTAAACACTTCCCAGATACGGATTCGAGATATAAAGGTGCTTCAAGTATGAAATTACTTGAGGAAGTAAATAAACTACTAAAAGACAAGGGGTATAAAATAGCTAATATAGATGCAACAATCATTGCCCAACAACCTAAGATGCTACCTTTTATTCAGCATATGAAAGATAATATCAGTCATACTATAGGCATTGAAACAAGCAAGTTAAATATTAAGGCAACAACTGAAGAAGGGTTAGGCTTTACTGGCAATGGCTTAGGTATTTCAGCCCAAGCGATTTGTTTACTATTAGCGAATACACCTTGAATATTCACCAGGTAAACCATTTTAATTGTAGAATGTAGATAAAAAATAGCGTTTGTATTATTGGTTTTTGTGTGATATGATAACTAAAAAACGATTAGAAAAAATATTGTAGTAAATTCTATTGAAAAGTTAAATAAAATAAAGGTTTCAAGGTGTCATTTTTTATATTTGAAATGACTCCTTGTTTTTGATACTATAAAAAAGGTGCATTAATGGCTAAATCAAGGTATACATATTGAAGTTAACTATTCAACATATATAAATATGGAAGAAATATTAAATTTTATCATGTATCACAAAAATGATGAAGATTCAATATTTCGATGTTAAATGTTAAGTTCAATATATATATAGATGAAGAAAATATAATGGCAAGGGGCAAAGAGGATGAATGAGTTATTAAAAAAGATAATAACCATTGAAGAGAAAGCGCAGCAGATTATAGAAAGTGCTCGTGATGAAGAAAAGAATATTGATAATAATCTAAAAAGTGAAATTAGTCACTTAGAAAGCAATATTCTGGACAAACAACAACATAAGGTAGATCAGTTAAAGGAATTCGAATTTGATTTTGTTCAAAAAGAAGTAGACAAAATTAAAGCAGAGACTACTGAAAAATTAAAAGAGATGGATGAACAAGCAAAAGAAAAAATAGAACCTTGGGCTGATCAATTAGTTGAACTCGTTTTGAGAAGGTGAAAGTATGTTTTCAATATTAAAGTACAGTTATCTGAATACTAAAATTAAAGCCAAAACCAGTAAGATGTTAATTGATCAAGATTATGAAGAACTCATAACTAAGCAATCTGTCAATGAGGTCGTTGCGTTCTTAAAACATAAAACAAGCTATGGCAAGGTGCTCAGTAATGTTGATGAACAGACCATTCACAGAGGGGAATTAGAGCATATCTTAAGGAATGCTCAGTTTAGAAGATGTCAGAAGCTTATGAAGCTGATCAAAGGCTATGAAGCTCATTTTATGATGTATAATATAATACGTTATGAAATTGAAGACATAAAAATGATGATTCGAACATTGCATATCCATCATAGTCTAGATGAGATACAGCCTTCATTATTTATTTTGGAAAAGAGTCAGATTAATTTAAAGAAACTATTAGCCTCGACTACATTATCTGAATTGGTAAACGGTTTAAAAGGAACAGAATATTATAAAATATTAGTCCCTTTAGTAGAAAGTGATAATGAAGCCAGTATGTTTACAATTGAGATGGCTTTAGACTTATATTACTTCCGTTGGATATCAAAAGCTAAAGATCGTTACTTAAAAGGTGAAGACAAACGTGTCGTTACTCGATCTATTGGAGAAGAAATTGATATACTGAATTTATTATGGATTTATCGTGTCAAGAAATATTATCATATGGATAAAGATCTGGTTTATCGTTACCTCATCCCAGGTAATAATCATATCAGTAAAGCGTTGCTGCATCAAATGGTAGAAACTGAATCCGTTGATGATTTATTGAAGCTTTATAAGATGACCACATATGCCCATATCTTTGAAGATGATAATCAACTTCTATTTGATTATAATCATTGGAAGTATATTTTAAAGCTGCATGAGAAACTTCTGAAAACAAAACCTTTTTCAATTGCTTCTATTATATCCTATTTGCATCTAAAAGAAGTAGAACTGATGAATATTATTACAGTTGTTGAAGGAATTAGGTATGGCTTAAAGCCTAAAAGGATTAAGAGTATGATTTTTCGTATAACCTAGAAAAGTATTAAAGCAAAATAAGTTGTAAGAACTATAGAGTAAAGGAGGAGGGATGTAATGGCAGTAGAAAAAATGCGATTTATTAACATCGTTGGACCTAAAAATTCTTTAGACGAATTTGTAAGCACATGCCTTGTTAAAAGAGATATTGAACTGGTTAATTCTATGAGCATATTGGATGATGTCAAGGGTATTACTCCTTATATAGTGGAAAATCCTTATACCCATCTTTTAAAAAGCGCTAAAGAAGCATTAGCCAAATTAGGGATAGAAGTTAATGAAAAAGACTTAGATTTATACAATGAGAATTGTATATCAGATCTTGAGATGACTGAAGACTATATGGATGAAGTTAATAAAAAGCTTAAAGAATGGGATGACTACAGGAAACAGGTAGAGAAAGATTTAGATAAAAAGAGAAAGATAAAAAAGCAATTGCTACTTTTACAGGATTTGGATGTTGAGATCGATAAATTCTTTCATTTCAACTTTATTAAATTCAGATTCGGTTCTTTACCCAAGTATAATTTTGATAAACTGGATCATTACACTGAAAATGTAGATGTTATCGTTATTGAAGTCTTCCAAGAAGAGGACCAAGTATACATCATGTACTTTTCACCAGAAGAATCTCATGAAAAAGTGGACTCATTGTTTTCGTCATTATATTTTCATAGGATATTCATTTCTGGTGAGGTAGAAGGTCATCCAAAGGAAGCTCTTATAAAAGTAGAAAATGACATTACTGTTCTTGAACGGAAACTGGAAGATCTAGCTAAAATGGTTAGTAATTATGCCACAGACCATGTAGAACAATTGAAGAAAATATATTACAGTGCTAATAAATACTATCAAGTATTTCATGTGCGCAAGTACGCTGCACATTCAAAAGAAATCTTTTGTCTCCACGGTTGGATCAGTGAGTCAGAGTTAGAAGATTTTCGAGATGAATTAGATAAATCGTCAACAATTTCTTATGTCGTAGAAGAACCTGAAGATGTACCAAAATTAAAACCACCAACAAAGTTAAAAAATAATCCTATATTTAGACCTTTTCAGGAATTGGTCAATATGTATGGCACACCATCCTATAATGAATTTGACCCCACACCATTTGTAGCTATTACATACATGCTATTTTTCGGTATGATGTTTGGTGATGTGGGCCAAGGTTTTATATTAGCATTATTAGGGTATTCGGCTTTCAAAAAATCCGGTATTATGCTTGGGAAAGTTATTATGATGACTGGATTTTCTTCAATGATATTTGGTTTAGTATATGGATCAATATTTGGTATAGAAGAAATTGGGCATACCAGAATACCTCATTTAATTACGCCAATGGAAGACCAATATCTAATCTTAGGAATAGGTATAGGGATTGGTGTATTATTGATAATCATTGCTATGCTGATTAATATTTATAATGCTTTAAGAAATAAAAATTATGGTAAAGTGCTATTTGATAAAAATGGTGTTGTAGGTTTAGTGTTTTATCTAGCTTTATTAGGCGTAGTAGGAGGAATAGTAGCTAATTATCAATTCTATTCAAACCCTCTATATATTATTTTATTCCTTATAGTACCAATCATCATATTATTCTTCTCGCATCCTTTGATGAAGTATGTGAACCATGCTAAAGATGTATTTCCTAAGGAAAAGGGTGGATTTATAGTAGAAGCGTTTTTTGAAGTCGTTGAGATACTTTTATCAATACTTAGTAATACACTCTCTTTTGTACGTATAGGAGCTTTTGCTCTGAATCATGTTGGACTTTTCATGGCTGTTAAGACCTTAGGAGAGATGACTGGAGAAATTGGTGGAATCATCATCTTTATAGTAGGAAACATCATCATTATCGGGCTTGAGGGCTTAATCGTCTTTATTCAAGGTTTAAGGCTTGAATATTATGAAATGTTTAGCCGCTTTTATGAAGGGGACGGAAGAGAAATTAATCCATTTAAAATAAAATATGAATCAGAAGTTTAAGGAGGACATTAAAATGAATTTCATTTTATTTATAACAATTTTACTTGTATTAACAACAGTGGTTTTTGGAGTAGTTTGTACAAAGAGGGCTGTTGATGGAAAAAAAGTTAAAACTTTTTTAGGAGTTAATGTATTGACTTTCTTTGGCTTACTAATTGGTGCAACTATTTTCATGTATGGTGGAGTAGATGCTTCCGCAGCAGAGATGGCAAATGAAGTAGTAGATGCGGCCATGGTTAGCACAGGCTCTGGTTTAGGCTATTTAGCAGCAGCATTATCAACTGGACTTGCTTGTATTGGAGCAGGAATTGCGGTTGGTGTTACGGGTTCAGCAGCCTTAGGTGCTATTTCAGAAAACGAAAAATTATTAGGTAAGACATTAATCTATGTAGGTTTAGCAGAGGGGATTGCTATTTATGGTTTGATCATATCAATCTTGATTATTGGAAATCTTTAAGCTGGGTGATTTTTATGAGAATGTTTTTAATCAGTGATAACGTGGATACAAGATCGGGTATGCGTTTAGCTGGTGTGGATGGGGTAGTAGTCCATGAACCAAATGAAGTAAAAGATGCTTTCGATGAGTGTTTACAAGATCGAGATATTGGAATTATTCTAATTACAGAAAAGTTGGCTAAGTTGGTGGAAAAAGATATTAGCGATATTAAACTTAATTATCCACTACCATTAATCGTAGAGATTCCAGATCGACATGGTACAGGACGGACACCTGATTCCATTACCAGGTATGTCAGAGATGCAATAGGGCTTAAGATTTGAGGTGAAGATAAATGGGTTCTATTAACAATAAATTGGATAAGTTTTCTAATACCATATATACGAAAGCTACACATGAGAAAGAAGATATCATAAAAAAAGCTGAAAAGAATCGAGCAAATGCTCTAAAGGAAAAAGAGTTGGATTGTTTGGAAACTGCATATTTAAATATTCAACATAGTATTAGATCAATCGATCAACAAAAAAAAGAGATGGTTTCTAAGGCATTGATGGAACAGAAGAAAAGCCTACTCAATCGTCGTGAAGAAATCATAGAGGAAGTTTTTAGTTTAGTCAAAAAGAAATTGAGAGAGTACACTTTAACAGAAGAATATAAAGACTACTTATTTAAGACTATTGATGCTAATGTGAAGCAAATAGGTGAGGGAAACATTCATATAATCATCAGTAAGAATGATGAAAAGTACTTACAAGAGTTGAAAGAACGTTTTGGTCATGAGGTTATATTATATGATGGCTATGATGATATCATAGGGGGATGTATCGTAGAAAATGTGGATAATAGACGTTATATAAACGATACATTACTTGAAAGTCTACAAGAAAAAAGCCAAGAATTTATTAAAAGTTGTAATATGAAATCATGTTAAGACAAATGACAAAGGTGTGGGTTGTTGATAATATAGTAAGAAGGTGACAGAGTGGAACAAAAGGGCAAAATCTATGAAATAAATGGACCCGTTGTTACCATTGAAGGTAGCGATAAGTTTGAGATGTTAGAACGGGTTTTGGTTGGGAATATGCAATTGACAGGTGAAGTAATTGGTATAACAGGCGACCGGGCTATTGTTCAGGTATATGAAGTAACAACTGGCTTAAAAATTGGTGAGCCGGTGTATACAACTGGAATGCCCTTATCTCTGCAATTAGGACCAGGGATTGTTGGAGAGGTTTTTGATGGGATTCAAAGACCTTTAGAATATATTGCGAAGAAAACAGGAGCATTTATAGGTAGAGGCTTACAGGTAGAAGCCTTGGATCCTGAAAAGAAATGGGAGACAAAGATCCTTGTAAAAGTAGGCGAAGAAGTAAAAGCGGGAGATACCATCGCAGAAGTACAAGAAACAAGTTTAATTCTTCATAAAGTTATGTTACCTCCAGGTAAAAAAGGTAAAGTGCTATCTATTACTAATGATGGTCAATATACAATAAAAGATACCATCGTTACTATAGAAGATGATAACGGGAGAAAAGAAGATTTAACTTTAGTACAGTATTGGCCAGTAAGAAAGCCACGTCCCTTTGATGAACGTAAACGCATGGAAATGCCACTTATAACTGGACAAAGAGTAATTGATACATTTTTCCCTATAGCTAAGGGAGGAACAGCTGCTATCCCTGGTGGGTTTGGTACAGGAAAAACCATGACGCAACATCAATTAGCAAAGTGGTCTGATGCTGACCTTATCGTCTATATAGGGTGTGGAGAACGTGGTAATGAAATTACAGACGTTTTAGAAGAGTTTCCTAAACTCATCGACCCTAAGTCAGGAAAATCTTTGATGGAAAGAACAGTACTTATTGCAAATACGTCCAATATGCCTGTTGCAGCAAGAGAAGCGTCTATCTATACTGGAATAACATTGGCAGAGTATTACCGTGATATGGGTTACCATGTAGCTATTATGGCTGACTCTACATCAAGATGGGCTGAAGCTCTTAGAGAGATATCAGGGCGCCTCGAAGAAATGCCAGCAGAAGAAGGCTTCCCAGCTTATCTTCCATCACGATTATCACAGTTTTATGAAAGAGCTGGTTATGTAGAAAACCTAAATGGTACAGAAGGGTCCGTATCCATTATAGGTGCTGTTTCACCGCAGGGAGGGGACTTCTCTGAGCCTGTCACACAAAATACGAAACGTTTTGTTCGTTGCTTCTGGGCTTTAGACCGTCAGTTAGCATATGCAAGGCATTATCCTGCAATTAACTGGTTAGACAGTTATACAGAGTACATGGATGATTTAAGCAGTTGGTACGATGAAAAAATATCTGGTGAATTCCTAGATTTACGTAAGGAAATGATGGGGCTGCTTCAAGAAGAAAGTAGTCTAATGGAGATTGTCAAATTAATAGGTGCTGACGTATTACCAGAAGGACAGAAGCTTACTTTAGAGATTACAAAAACCATAAGACTTGGTTTTCTTCAGCAAAATGCTTTTCATGATATCGATACTTTTGTACCTCTTGAAAAGCAGTACTATATGTTGAAACTCATCCATCAACTTAAAGAGAAAACCAGAGAAGTTATCAAAAAAGACATTCCAGTTTCACAAATTCGTAAAACAGGTATCTTTGAAAAACTAATCAACATTAAGTATACCGTAGGTAACGATGATATGTCACAATTTGATGAATACTTTGCAGCAATAGATAAGGAATGCGACAGTTTAATTGATAGTTATAGATTGTTTGAAAGGAAGAAACAATCATGAGTATACAATACGTAGGTTTAAAAGAGATTAAAGGATCTTTGATCATACTTGAAGGTGTTACAGATGTAGCATTTGAAGAAATCGTAGAAATCACATTAGAGCATGGTGAAAAGCGTGTAGGACGTGTTATTCAAATAACTGGTGACGTAGCTATCGTACAGATTTTTGAAGGAACTGTTGGTTTATCAGGCTCTAACACAAAGACGTTATTTACAGGGCATCCTCTTGAAATGCCGCTATCAAAAGAAGTTCTAGGACGTACCTTTGATGGTAAAGGACGTCCCATCGATGGATTAGGAGAAATACTGGCAGAGAAGAAAATAGATATTAATGGAAGTCCATTAAATCCTGTTACGAGGAAGTACCCAAGGAACTTTATACAAACTGGTATTTCTGCTATTGATGGTTTGACAACTCTGATCAGAGGTCAAAAATTACCTGTATTCTCGGGAAACGGTTTACCTCATGATCAATTAGCGGTTCAAATTGTACAGCAGGCAAAAATTGCTGAAGGTAAGGGTATTGAAAACTTTGCAGTAGTTTTTGCAGCTATGGGTGTTAAAAATGATGTAGCGGATTACTTTAGAAGAAGTTTTGAAGAAAGCGGCGTTATTCAAAAGGTTGCTATGTTTTTGAATCTTGCTAATGATCCAGTAGCAGAAAGAATTGTTACACCACGTTGTGCGTTGACAACTGCAGAATATTTAGCTTTTGAACATAACATGCATGTCTTAGTTATACTAACCGATATGACATCTTATTGTGAAGCATTAAGAGAGATTTCTTCTTCTAAGGGAGAAATTCCATCAAGAAAAGGATTTCCAGGTTATACTTACTCTGATCTTGCTTCTTTATATGAAAGAGCTGGTATGTTAAAAGACCGAGAAGGATCCATTACTCAGATTCCAATTTTGACAATGCCAAACGATGATATTACCCATCCTATTCCAGATTTAACTGGTTATATCACCGAAGGGCAAGTGGTTTTAAGTAGAGAACTTCATCAGAAAGGTGTCTACCCACCTATTATCGTCTTGCCATCCTTATCCAGATTGATGAAAGATGGTATTGGAAAAGGTTATACAAGAGAAGATCATCCTTCTGTTGCAAATCAACTTTTTGCAGCCTATGCACATGTTCAAGAAGTAAAAGCTTTAGCATCTGTAATAGGGGAAGACGAGTTAAGTGATATCGATAAGAAGTACATGACATTTGGTCACGCTTTTGAGAAAGAATTTGTTTCTCAGGGTAGAAATGAAAACAGGGATATTGATGGAACCCTTGATTTAGGGTGGAGTTTACTTGGTATTTTACCTCGAGAAGAATTGGATCGTATTGCTCCAGAACTATTGGATGAATATTATAAACCATATAAGAAAAAAGGCAGTGATGCTTAATGGATACAACTTTATTTCCTACCAAGGGGAATTTGATTAAAGCAAAGGCTTCTCTTCGGCTATCCAAGCAAGGTTATGAATTACTGGATAAGAAGCGTAATATTTTAATACGTGAAATGATGTTACTTATTGATAAAGCGGATGCTATACAAAAGGAAATCGATGTTACCTTTAGCGGCGCTTATGAGGCTTTACAAATGGCGAATATTACAATTGGTATCAGTACAGTTGAAGAAATCGGTTATGCTATTGATGAAGAGATCGGTGTTCATATCAAAGTACGTAGTATTATGGGTGTTGAAATACCTGTTGTCACTATTGAAGAAAAGGAAATAAAACCTCAGTTTGGTGTTTCAAGAACTAACATTGCTTTAGATGAAGCTTTCCAGAAGTTCTATAAGGTTAAGCACTTGACAGTTGTTATTGCTGAGATAGAAAATGCTATCTACCGATTAGCCATTAATATTAAACGGACACAGAAGAGAGCTAATGCCTTAAAAAATGTAATGATTCCTCGTTATGAACGTATTACGAAAGATATTACCAATGCTTTAGAGGAGAAAGAACGTGAAGAATTTACTCGACTTAAAATGATTAAAGCGAAGAAGGAAAGAGCAAGTTAAAAGAGGGGGCACATGTATTAATGATTGCAAACCCGAGAAACATCCGTGTTTCAGAGGGTTTGAGTGGTACGTCCTGTACCACTGGCCATCACTAATACATGTGCCCTTTGCGAATAAAAAGAAGTGTTTACGAACCCGGGAAACGTCCATGTTTCAAGGGTTCTTGCAGTACGTCCTGTACTGCAGTAACATGAATTATATGCCCCTTTCGTACCCTTATCACTCTTAAGATATTGAATTGATGATTGTACTCATTCAGTTTTGATAGTATAATGTATTAACATAAGAAAAAAATAAACTTAGGATAAGAATCAATAAAAAACTAAAGCAAGACATATTGAACTTGTGTGTAACCGTTATCAATGCAAAGGTTCAATATACTTTGTAAGGAGACACGAATGAGCAAAAAGAAAAGTTGGTTTAAAATAGATAATGCAGGTAAAATATATCCTTCTATCATGTCCACTAGGGTTTCAACAGTCTATCGCCTTTCAGTTACCTTGAAGAATAGAGTTCATCCAAAGATACTTCAAGAAGCTTTAGATATTACGGTTCCTAGATTTCCTTACTTTCATGTTAATATGAGAAGAGGCTTTTTCTGGTATTACTTCGTTCATAGCCAACAGAGAGCTATCGTTGAAGAAGAACGGTATGATCCTTGTATGTTTATGTATTTCAAGAATAGAAAAAAATTACCTTATAGAGTCTTGTACTTTAAGAATAAGATTAGCTTAGAAATGTCTCATAGTATTACAGATGGGACAGGTTCTATGACTTTTTTTAAGACCTTAATCGTAGAATATTTTCGACTACTTGGCATAAAATCGGAACCTATTCAAGGGATTTTTGATGTGAAATCTGCAGTTGATCTGGAAGAGTATGAAGATGCTTTTCAAAAGTATTATAACAAACATATTCCTTTTATTGAAAAATTACCCAACGCGATGCATTTTCCTTTTGATATGTATCCAAAAGGAGTTTATTCTGTTGTTACAGGTATTGTTGATAGTGATAAGTTATATAAAATTGCCAAGTTGAAGTATGGTGTTACAGTAACACAATTTCTGGTAGGTCTTTATTTTTCATCTATTCAAGATTACTTATATGATTTACCACCAAGGAAACGTAGAAGGCATTGGCGGCCAATATGTATTAATGTACCAGTTAATTTAAGAGGTCTATACCCTACAAAAACATTAAGAAATTTCTTCATTAGCCTCATACCCAGTATTGATCCAAGGTTAGGCAAGTATAGTTTTGAAGAAATATTAACTTATGTCACTTATTACATGGAAATGCACATTAATAAACGCTATATTTCGCAGTACTTAAGTAGAAATGTAAGGAACGAGAAGTCATGGTATATTAGGATTATTCCTTTAAATATTAAAGACTTATTGATGCCAACAATATATCATAAATACGGTGAAAGAAGTTATACCAGCAGTATTTCAAACTTAGGTATAGTAAAAATGCCTAAAGAATTAGAGCCTTATATTGAACGATTTGAAATGTATCCACCACCAAGCAAAGGAAGTAAGATAAAAGTAGGTGTTGTTGCTTTTAAAGATAAGACCTATATTAATTTTGGGAGTATCGCAGTATCTCGTGAAATTGAGAAATACTTCTTTAGAAAGCTTCGTAAGATGGGATTACATGTTAAAATAGAAACGAATCACTAAAGGAGGTGTTATTATGCCTTATTGCCCTAAATGTGGTGTGGAAGTAGACCGAAAAATTGATAATTGTCCACTATGCACCTTTCCTATACCAGATGTAGGTTCACCAAAGAAAAAAAATGATGAAGAGCGGTTTCCAATAACCTTAAATATATATCCCCAACGTATCAAGGAAATGAGAAATATTAGCTATTTTGCTATCTCCATTGTTTGTTTTGCAGCTGTATTGATTTGTTATACTGTTGCAAATGCCTTTAATCAAAGCGGACCTTGGCTAAATTATACGGTTATAGGTATTATAGGTGGGTGGTTAGCCATTTATTTTCTATTTGGTTTTGCTAAGGGATTTATAAGAGGAAATTTAGGTTGTGCATTAGTTGCTATAGGGATGTGTTATTTTTTGGATCAAGTTGATGGAACATTCACTTGGTTTAACCAAATAGCTCTTCCGATTATATTCAGTTATATCATCATTGCTTTTGTGCTATATACTATTTTTATGAAGTTCCGCCATCAGGTTGAGTTTTTAACCATAGCCATATATATATGTGCGGGTTTTGGATTATTTGCATTAGTTTTACAGTTGATCATATCCAACTTTATTGCTGATAGTTTGATGGTAGACTGGTCCATCATTATTTTGATTGTTATGATTTCAATTATTCTTCTTCTTTTAGGGCTAAAATTTGGAATACCTGACGACTTCAAGGAAAAACTTAAACGTAAATTCCATATATAATGAAGTGTGAAAAAAATCCAGGAGTATGATACTCTTGGATTTTTCATATTTCCCGGGTAACAATAATATATATTAATAGAAGTCTATGCAAGAAGGAGCTATGAAGATGGCAAGTTTGAAAAAGGGGGATCAGGGACCTCGCGTGCAGCTTGTTCAATACATATTACAGCTTATTGGGTTTAATCCAGGACAAATAAACGGTATATTTGATCAAGAGACTGAGAATGCAGTCACTAGCTTTCAAGAAAACTTAGGATTAATAGATGATGGTATTGTTGGAGTAGAAACAATGGAAGCTTTAGAGCCATATTTGTTAGGATATCAGGAATATCAGATACAAAGAGGTGATACCTATGCAAGTATAGCCAAAAATTTTGGTACATCCACAATGACCATCCAAATTGCTAATCCAGATATTAATCCTCAAGCATTAGTGCCAGGCACAGTAATAATTGTTCCGTATGGCTATGATTTAGTTAAGACAAATGTTCCTTATACCTTTGAAGTACTCAATTATGATATCAGGGGACTTCAAGCCAGATATCCATTTATTAAAGTAGATAGTATTGGAAGAAGCGTTAAAGGAAATGAACTTTATCGCATTCAACTAGGTAAAGGACCTAATCAAGTTACCTATAATGCATCACATCATTCAAACGAATGGATTACCACACCTGTTTTAATGAAATGGATTGAGGAATTTTTGAAATCCTATGTAAGAAATGAACCATTACGGGGTTATAACATTTCGGATATATGGAATGGAAGCACAATTGATATTATTCCTATGGTTAATCCAGATGGTGTAGATTTAGTTATCAATGGACCAAATCCAGAAGAAGATAACGTTGAACAATTAATAGGTTGGAACTTTGGCAATGATGATTTTAGTGATTGGAAGTCCAACATCAATGGTGTAGATCTTAATAGAAATTATGATGCAGCATGGGATGAATACAAAGAGTTAGAAGCAGACTTTGGTGTCACAGGGCCAGGACCAGCATTATATGCAGGAAAAGCTCCAGAAAGCCAGCCGGAAGTAAAAGCTATGGTTGACTTTACAATGGCTAAAGAGTATCGATTAACCTTAGCTTATCATACCCAAGGACAGGTAATCTTTTGGGACTTTATGAATTTTGAGCCACCTGAATCACTACCCATAGGTGAGGAATTCTCTAAGGTGAGTGGCTATGTATTAGCAGATCCTGCACTGAGTCAATCATTCGCAGGATATAAAGATTGGTTTATTAAAGAGTTTTCTAGACCAGGTTATACCATTGAAGCTGGTATTGGCAAAAATCCTCTTCCCTTAGAGCAGTTTGGTACAATATATGAAGATAATGAAGAGTTACTACTGTTAGCATCAGTTATCTAAACTCCTTAAAGAGATAAGTTTTAGAAAGCATTGTCAGTGATGATAGTGCATTCTAAAACTTATCTTTTTGCTTCATAGGGGAACTATCCTCAATATCATGATTATGAGTTGGGTACTATAGTTCAATTACCCAAGCAAGTTTTAGAGCAGCTTATGAAGACTTGCTTGGTCATTTAATTATTATTATAATTTTTTATTATTTTTGTTTGCATTTGAGAGCATTTTGTGATACACTACCTAAGTACCTTAATTTTACTAAAAAGATTTATGAATTTTGAGATATAGTTTCTTGGTAACTTGAATATAAGTCCGAAATTTGAAAAGCTTTTGAATATTTTTAGGGAAATAAAATTTCGGAGGAATTGATTATGATGAATGGAACAGTTAAATGGTTTAATGCAGAAAAAGGTTTTGGTTTTATTACAGCAGAAGATGGAAATGATGTATTTGCTCACTTTTCACAAATAAATAAAGATGGTTACAAAACTCTTGAAGAAGGCGAAAGAGTAACTTTTGACATCGTTGAAGGTCCAAAAGGTCCTCAAGCTGAAAATATTACAACAGCTTATTAAGAATAAGATATAAAGTGGTGTTATAGATTAGTTGGTTAGCAACTGATTTATAACACCTTTTTTATGGTATAGGAAAGTACTGCGTTTTGCTTGCAAAGAACCATACTTTCCTATCTCCAGTTTAAAAGTGGCGTTAGCCACTTTTGTACTTATACAGAAAAGCTCGAGTTTTGGATTATAAGTTTAGTAGTTTGTGCTTCTATTAAATAAAATACTAAACTCAACTCCATTTTCAGAATTACTTACATGAATATCACCATCATGAATTCTAATAACCCTTTTGACTATAGCCAACCCAAGCCCAAAATTTCCTTGCTTATCTTTGGTATGACTTTCGAATAAATCCTCTGGATTTTCAATAGAAATGAGAGGACCGTCATTAGATATGATAATTTCATTTTTATTAGATATGTGGATTTTAATTTGCTTCTTAGCAAATCTTATCTGATTGTCCAAAATATTTTCAAAAGCAACCAGTAGAGATTCAACATCGCCGATTATTTCTAACTGTTGGAGGTTTAATTGCCAGTTAATATTGGGGCATATAATTTTATATTTTTTAACAAGATTTTTAATCATCCTATCTATACTTACTTCTTCCCAGGTACTTTTATCTCTTTGCACATGATCTAAGGCATTCAACCTTAATAACTGAATAATCTTTCTTTCTAATCTATTTGATTCATCCGTAATGATATTGAGGAATTCAATGTCTTCTGTATTATATTTCCCATCTTTTACAGCTTCAATATAACCTTTAATGATCATCACCGGTGTTTTTAAATCATGGGATACTGATTGGAGAAATTCTCGTTCCCTATTATCTGCTTCTTTTAGTGATTTACTCATTTCTTTTAAACCATAGATTAAGTCATTTACTTCAACTGTATCTGACAGTTCGATTGAATAATCCCAGTTTTTACTTGCTATTTCAGTAGCAAAACCCTTTAATTCTTGTATAGGTGCTGCAATCTTTTTTGCTGCATTTCTCGATATGATGAATAGAAAGGATAAGAGGACTCCAATCAAAATTAACATAATGAAAAAGTCTAGTATACTATCATTGGTTTTTAACACATAAACAGTGATAGTATTATTATCGCTTAAAACACTATAATAATAATAATCTGAAAAAGAATGACTGATTTTACCTTGAGTATGCTTATCAGTATCTTTAACAATTAAATTTGATATCTTATTTAGAATTTGATCTTCTAGTAAATGATGAAAATAAGTTTCTTTAGCAAAATCATTGATGACGATATCCTCAATGATAGATCGACTCTCGTTGAGTTTAATTGTAAAAAATACTGGCAACCGAGAATTTTCATTATCATCCAAAACGCCTTCGAGATCATAATATTCTGAAGTAATAGCAAATGCTCTTAGCTTTTCATACATACCATCACTACGATTTTTTTCAATTATCGTAATGTTTAATATGAATAAAACGATAAAAAGGATAATAAGTATCTTAGCAAATTCAATCCATATTTTATAACTTAATGTTTTGGGATTATACTTTTTATTTTTCATAACTCAACTCGCGCTTCAGGATATAGCCATATCCATAGACATTTTCGATGGGCAAGTATGGTGCCTTCTTCCTTATACGTCTTATTGTATCATCAACAACTCTTGATGAACCAAAGTAATCTAAACCCCAAACATTATCAATTATTTCATCTCTTTTTACTGCTACTTCTAGGTTTTGAATAAAGTAATTTAATAAATCATATTCTTTATTTGTAAGCACGATGTTTTCATCATCTATAGATAAGTCTCTAGTTTGCCTTCGGAATAAGTAATCTCCTATAAGTTCAGTTGAATCAACTATTTTACTGTTCGCATTATTGAGTAATCTGTTTACCCTTAAAACTAACTCTCTCGGCAAAAATGGCTTAGGGAGATAATCATCACTACCCATTTCTAATCCAATTACACGGTCCAATTCAGCATTACGAGCAGACATAAATATCACAGGAATTTCTTTATTAAGTTTCTTTATTTCTTTGATTAAGGTGTATCCATTCATTCCTGATACCATGATATCGAGTATCCATAAATCCACATCATTATTTATTTCTTTATATGCTTTTAATCCATCGCTGAATGTTTTCACCTTATATCCTTCATCTTCTAAATAAGTTGTCAGCAATGATGACAGATGTTCTTCATCTTCTACTAAATATATATTCTTAATACTAACACCTCGTTTCAATCCTAATGAATTAACTTTTTATTAGTTGTTATTTTTAATAGTCATTGAACATACTTTATCACATTTTTGACAGTTGATACAACTACTTTCGTTTCTTTTTGTTCTAAAGGGGCTTGCTATTCCGATTACCCCATATTTTTCCCTTTCAAACTACTATCTATCAACTCTCCTTTATATTATACAATTGATTAAAGCTGTATTATACAACATTACAAAGGGAAAATAATGTGAAAGTTGTGGGTTAGGGTCTGCAGTGATAATCGGCGTTAGTCTATAGACTTGTTGTGACCTTATATATTTGGTATACTTTTCTTGTGAGTAAATTTAAAGCAGATAAACTCATAATACATGTTTGCAATTCGAATGTATAATAAGTTGATATTCTATAATAGTTAGATATGTAAATTGTATAGAGAATTAAATCAATGAATTGATGAAACAACGTCATTATATAGAGATAAAAGAGAAGGTGAAAACATGAAATTACCAAAGATTGAATACAACATGGCATGTGAATTTATTTTTTCTATGATTCGTCTATTCAAAGAAGAAGCATTCTTAGATTATAAGAAAATGATTTTAGAAAAAGATAAAGATATAGAAGAGTACATTAAAAATGTTAATAATGAATTGAGTTTTCTTATTAAACGTGATATGGAACTACTCATTAGTGATTTTGTTGGAGGAATGTTTGGATTAATCAATGCTTCCATTTATGCAGATATTAAAACAGTTCCAGAGCTTTTAGTTTATATTGAACAGACAGAACCTCTAGATTTATTAGCTGATATTTTGGAAACCTGGGATATTGATCTTGAAAATCATGAAGAAGATAAATTAATTAGTATTATAAGAGAGCAAATCATTGGAAGACTTGATATCATAACAAAAGATGATGAAGTCATTAGAGAATACTTGAAGCATCCAAAAGAGATGCAACAAAGGTTATTGCATATTATGACCTATTATTATGAACATCATTTTAAAGCAGAAGAAAAGCGAATTGAAGACATTTTAAAGCAAAAGGTACTTGCTCATCAAATTCTCTTAGAAGGACATACAGAGGCATTTATAAAAAACATGCTATTTTTTACTTCAGCTAAGGAATTTGAAGAATCAAGTATCCGCTTATTTGTTATGTACTTTGGTGAATTTAATAACATTTATAATGTGAAGAATGGAACTGTCTATTACTTCTATGGTTTTTCTTTAGAACAAAGATTAAATCAAGAATACAATAAGGTAGTAAGAAAAGAGTTTCTTAGATTACTACAAGATGATACAAGATATGAAATTATTAAGCTTCTAGCTAATAAGAAGTGGTATGGTAAAGAATTAGCAGATCATTTTGAGTTAACGACTGCTACAATGAGTTACCATTTAACAAAGTTAACGACTTTTGGCATTGTGATTATTGAAAGAGGCATTAATAAACGCATTTATTATAGTCTTGATAAGAAAGAATTTACAAGTTTATATACAAGCGTTTTAGATGATATTTTTGAAGAGTGTTAGAAGAAGAGGTAGAGGAGGGAGGAATATTATTGAGTGATGTACAATGGACCAATGAGCAAAAGCGGGTCATCGACCATCGAAAAGGTAATCTTTTAGTAGCGGCAGCAGCAGGATCAGGTAAAACAGCAGTGCTTGTTGAACGAATAATTACCATGTTAGTTGATGAAGAAGACCCAATCAATATTGATGAACTCCTCGTTGTAACGTTTACAAATTTGGCCGCAGGAGAAATGAAAGAAAGAATTTCCGAAGCACTATCTAAGAAATTAGAAGATAACCCAAGTAATACAAGGTTAAGAAAGCAACTTAACCTACTTAGTCACGCCTCAATTAATACAATACATTCATTTTGCTTAGATGTCATAAGAAGAAATTTTCATCAATTGGATTTGGATCCTAATTTTAGAGTAGCAGATGAAACGGAAATATTATTATTGAAAAGCGATGTGTTAGCTGAAGTTTTAGAAGAATATTATACAGAAGGGCAAGATGAATTCTTCAATCTCGTGGAGAGTTATGGTGGAATTAAGTACGATACTCCCTTAGAGAGCTATATATTAAACCTGCATAGTTTTATTCAGAGCTATCCTTGGCCAGAACAATGGTTAGATGAGCAGGTAGGTTTGTTTGATATCCACTCAGTTGAAGAACTAAAAGAATCTGCTTGGATAGAAGTACTCATGAAAGATGTTGGATTGATACTAGAGGGTGTAAAAGATGCACTTAATAAGGCATTACAATTAAGTCGAAGTCCAGAAGGACCAGAAGTTTATGAGGCAACGTTACTAGAGGATATGGAAAAGGTAGATAACCTCATATTGGCTTATAAAAAATCTTTTTTGGATTTAGAGCAAGTAATCAGTCAAGTTAAATTTGGGAGAATGAAAACCTGTCGACAACAAGTAGATGAAGATATTAAGGAGCAATGTAAAGCCATTCGGAGCAAACAAGTCATCGACGTCATTAAAGAATTGAAGTCCAATGTTTTCTTTAAAAGCCCTGAAGTACTGTTAGATGATTTAAAACAAGTCTATCCAGTTTTGAGGATGTTGGCTCAGGTAGTAAGATCATTTGACTTACGGTTTAAGGAAGCTAAGAAAGATAAAGCTTTAATCGATTATAACGATATAGAACACATTGCATTAAATATTTTAGTCCATCTAAAAGAGGGACAAGTTGTTCCTACTAAAGAAGCTATGGACTTACAGAATAAATATAGAGAGATTCTTATTGATGAGTACCAAGATAGTAATCTAGTTCAAGAGATTATATTAACCAGTATATCGAGAAAAGAAAAGGAGCAACCTAATATCTTTATGGTAGGGGATGTGAAGCAAAGTATTTATCGTTTTAGAATGGCAAGACCAGACCTCTTTGTTGAAAAGTATGAAGCCTATGATTTAAATGATGAAAGCTTGTATAAACGCATTGATTTATTTAAGAATTTCAGAAGTCGTAAAGAAGTTCTTGATGGCGTAAATTATATATTCAAGTATGCTATGAACAAAGACATTGGGGAGATTATTTACGATGATTTAGCTTCTTTACATGCTGGAGCAACATTTAAGGAGCAAGAAATAGGCATTGCTGGAGGTCCTATAGAGATCGAATTAGTTGATCTAAAAGTCAACGAAGAGCTTTATGAAGACCAGGTTCTTGACATCATTAAAGACCTTTCCTCTGTTGAAATTGAAGCGAAATTGGTGGCCAACAAAATAGAAGATGTTATTAACCCACAGAATAAAATCGTTGTTTACGATAAAGTGTTGGATGAATATCGTCAACCGCGCTACGAAGATATTGTGATTTTGATGCGTGCTACCAGTTCAAGAGCGGAAATATTTCTAGATGAGTTGGCAGCAAGAGGAATACCTGCTTATGCTGAATCCAATTTTGGATATTTTGATGCATTGGAAGTTAAGACTATCCTTGCACTGCTTAAAATAATTGATAATCCTATGCAAGATATTCCTTTGTTAACGGTGTTACGTTCACCTATGGTGGACTTAAATGTAGATGAATTAACAGCTATACGTGTTAATTTAAAGGAAGGTACTTTTTATGATGCGCTTGTGTGTTATGCAGAGGGAGAACTGTTTACTACTGCCTTAGGAAGAAAGCTCAATCATTTCATACAACAACTAAGATTATGGCGTCAAGAAGCAGCCTATACCCATTTACATGACTTCATTTGGAAACTCTATATGGAGACGGATTACTATTATTATGTAACTGCTATGCCAGGCGGAAATCAAAGAAAAGCTAATTTGGATGCACTACTGGACAAAGCAATTAAATTTGAAAAAGGTAGTTATCGGGGCTTATTTAATTTCATTAAAGTAATGGAGAAGATAAAGACAAACCAGGGAGATTTTGGAGCAGCTAAAACCCTCGGACCTAATGAAAATATTGTCCGTATTATGAGTATTCATAAGAGTAAAGGTTTAGAATTTCCGATTGCTATTGTTGCAGGAATGGGGAAAACTTTTAATAAGATGGACTTAAATAAAAAAATCATTTTACATCAAGACTTAGGCTTTGGACCTGATTTTATAAATTTTGAGGAACGTTATAGTTCTAAAACCATAGCAAAAGCGGCTATAAGCCATAAAATAAAAAAAGAAAATTTATCAGAAGAAATGCGTATACTATATGTAGCGTTAACTCGAGCTAAAGAGAAATTAATTTTGACAGGAACGGTTTCAAATCTTAATAAAAAAATAAAAGAATGGGCTTTTGATACATCAGAGGATGGTTTTCTTCCAAGCTACAGAAGTATGGCTGCAAAGAATTATTTTGATTGGGTTATGCCCTTAGTTATGCGGCATAAAGATGGAGCTAAACTTTCAGAGAGTGCTGGTTCACATCTATCTTTCATAGAAGATACTTCTACTTGGATTATTCAAACTTATGAATTAGGGGATTTGATTCAACTAGAAGAGTTGATGGATCAAAGTGATGATCAAGTAGCTGGACAACATCAACTATTACAAGCAGAACAACTTGATTGGAGCTATTCCAAATACTATTTAAGTGAAATACCATTAAAAGTTACTGTTTCAGAATTGAAAAAGAAATCAATGGTTGATGAAGGAATGGTATCTGCTGACCTTATTAAAAATGAAGAGGAAGATTTTTATCGACCCCATTTTATAGAAGGTCAAACGGGGTATACAGCTGCTGAAAAGGGAACGATTTTTCATAAAGTGATGTATCATCTGGATTTACACCAAATCAGTACTTTTTCAGAGGTAGAAAAGCAATTACAGCATATGGTGAAGAGCAAGCGATTATTACCAGAAGAAAAAGAAACTATTTATATTAATAACATAGTCAAGTTTAGTCAAACTGATATTTATAAAAGACTTATCAAGTCAGTAAGAATAGAAAAAGAAGTTCCTTTTGTTCTGGGCATAGATGCTAAAGAAATTTTTGATATTATAGATGATGATTTGGTAATGATTCAAGGGGTTATCGATTGTTTTTTCGAAGAAGATAATGAGATTGTTCTCTTAGATTATAAAACGGATTATGTAAAAAATGATATTTCAAAAATTTTAATACAACGATATGGTAAGCAAATGGAGTTGTATAAAATGGCCATTGAAAAAAATATTGGGAAGAAGGTTAAAGAGATCTACTTATATAGCACATCGTTAGGTGAAGCAATTTCATTACCTATAGAAGCCTAATCAATTGATGAATGTGGAGTAACATTCAGGAGATAATAATAGTATGACATCAATTAACTTAAAAAAGGTTTTTAGTCATATAACTATTTAAGGGAGTGCTATTATTATGTACAATAGTGTGACAGAAGAAAGATTTCGAGAAGAAGAAAACTATCGTATCTATTTAACAGTTCCTAGAAATGAATATGCATCTATTTATGAAGGTGACATAAACGAGTCAAATGCTTATGATTTTATAAAAAACTATTTAAATCATATAAGTGATGATGGGCGTCCTATTGAAGTGCATGTCAGAGACCTTAAGGACTCGGACTTATTTCAAATAGAAGCTGAATTAAGGTATGAAGGTAATGGGCATACAGATTATCAACAAAATTATAGATTTACCAATAGCCAGAGAGATGAGTAAGAAAAGTACAATCGTACTTTTCTTTTTTTGGAGGTATAGTAAAGTACTGCGTTTTGCTCTAGTAAGCATTAGAGAATACTATTACGCCGACGGGAAAGGTGTCCTTGATCATTCGTAGTAACAACAAAATTACTGTTAACTAGAAAAAAACAAAAAAAGCAATCCATTGTACTGATATTTACTAAAATAAAATATAATGGTATAGTTAAGATTAGGGAGATGAGGTAGATGCAAACCAAAGATAATTTACTTCGATTATTGAATCAAATAGATGGTCGAGGTTATAAGGCATATAAGGACATTCAAGGAATTTATGATTTTCAGGAGTTTGAGTTAGCTATTGACTATGTACAAGGCGACCCATTTGCAACACCCTCAAGAATTAGAGTCGTTCTAGATAAACAAAAAACTGGCATCCATAATGATTTATTTGATCTAAGGCATAAACGCGTAGCAGTTACTGATTATCTAGCAAGAGTTATTAGGAAGAATATTGATGCCACGTATAAAAGAGTTAAAGGTTCCGGTAAGAGTGGGCTTTTAGAGATGGACTTTTTTGGACAAAAAGTGCTTGAAAAAACAGCAGTTTCTATCGATAAAGCTCGAGTAGAAATTCGAATTGAAGTAGGTTTACCTGCGGCAGGTCGTCGAGTTCTAAGTAGAGAAGCTATCAAAATTTTCTTTGACTATTTACCTAGGATAGTAGGAAAAAGTATTTATAAGCAGTTTCTAAATCATAAAGAACTTGCAAGTTCTGTGAAGCTAGCCGAAGATCAATATTACATTCGTCAATACCTCCAAGAAAATAAAGCTGTTGCATTTATAGCTAATGGAGCTATATTACCAAGAATCAGCGGTATATCTGATAAACCTATGAGCAAAGGGGTTATTCCTTTTAAAAGTCCTGAAACTATGGAAGTAAGCTTAGAGTTACCTCATAAAGGTACAATAAAAGGTATGTTGATTAGAGAAGGTATTACATTAATTGTTGGCGGTGGTTATCATGGTAAATCCACACTTCTAAATGCGATCGAAATGAGTGTATACAACCATATACATGGTGATGGCAGAGAGTATTGTATAACTCGTGAAGACGCTATGAAAATTAGAGCGGAAGATGGTAGAAGAGTTGAAGAGGTGGATATAAGCCTATTCATTAATAATTTACCTAATGGAATGGATACAAAAAGGTTCTCAACAGATAATGCCAGTGGAAGTACATCCCAAGCTGCTAATATAGTCGAAGCCTTGGAAGCATCTTCAAAGTTACTACTTATTGATGAAGATACAAGTGCTACCAACTTTATGATACGAGATGCTAGAATGAAGCAGCTTGTACATGAAGATAAAGAGCCTATTACACCCTTTATTGATCGTGTTAAACAACTTTATGAAAAGGATAGTGTATCTACAGTTCTTGTTATTGGAGGTTCAGGGGATTATTTTGATGTAGCAGATCAAGTCATAATGATGGATGAATATAGACCTATAGATAAGACAAAAGAGGCTTATGATATCGCTAAGACGATAGGGAATAGCAGCCCCAAAAAAGTCATGGCTTATGAAAAAAGTTATAGGAAAAGGAAGATCATGCCAATAACTTTTAAGAGTCAGAGGAATAAATTGAAAGTTATAGCCCGTGGCTTATCAACCATTAGCTACAATAAATGTGATATTGACCTCAAACACGTAGAGCAATTGATTGATTCAAGTCAAACAAGAGCTTTGGCCCAAATACTGACCAATTTTAGTCAGAAAAATAATTGTCAGAACCTTTCATTAGAAGAAGCAATCGATGAACTTTTAATCTTGATTGAGAAAGATGGATTGGAGTGCTTATCTACTTTTAGAGGACACCCAGGAAATTTGGCATTACCAAGAAAACTTGAAATAATAGCTACTATTAATAGATTCAGACAACTTAAAATCCGACATGATTAATTGTTAGGAAATTTTTTAAATAGATATTTTGAGAGGGTGAAAAAATGCAATACAAAGCGTACGGAAAAACAGGTAAAAAAATATCTGTTATTGGATTTGGAGGTATGCGTTTTCATAAAGAAGATTATGAAAAGAGTTATGAGAAGGCAGCTTTAGTAGTTAGAAGAGCAAGTGCATTAGGTATTAACTACTTTGATACCGCGCCGTTTTATTGTGATGATAAAAGTGAGGAAATAATGGGAGAAGCCTTTAGGGATATGCCAAACCCTTTCTATGTGTCCACTAAAAGCTCTATTTCCAGTGAGAAAACAGCAGATGAAGTAAGAGCGCGTATTGAAAAATCTTTAAAGAGAATGGGATTAGAAAAGATAGATTTCTTCAACATGTGGTGTATACTTAATCTTGAGCAGTATAAAAATGTCATGGCCAAAGGCGGACCTTATGAAGGAGCACTAAAGGCCAAAGAAGAAGGATTAATTGATCATCTTGTTTTTTCAACTCACTGTTCAGGAGACGAAATTGCTACAATAATAAGAGATGGCTATTTCGAGGGAGTAACCTTAGGTTATAACGCTACTAACTTTGCGTTTCGACAAGAAGGGATTAAAGCTGCTTATGAAGAGGGAGTAGGCGTTGTGACAATGAATCCTTTAGGTGGAGGTATTATACCACAGCATTCTAATTTTTATCAATTTATTAAAGAAGATGAGTCAGATAGCATAGCTCAAGCGGCGTTAAAATTCAATATAGGCCATAAGGAAATCACTTGTGCACTTGCAGGCATGGGGTCGATCAAGGAAGTTGAAGAGAATGTGAAAGCTGGCGAAAGCTTTAAGCTCATTGGTGATGAACGTCTCGAAGAGATGAAGAGCAAGCTTCATGCTGGATTAGATTCTTTATGCACAGGGTGTGGGTATTGTACTGGCTGCCCTAAGGATATCGCCATACCAAAAATGATGGATGCCTATAATATGAAAATTATAAGTAATGAGGATAAAAGAATTTTAGGTCGACTAAAATATCACTGGGGCATTGAACAAGCGATGGCATCAGAATGTATAGCGTGTGGTTTGTGTGAAAAGAAATGCACGCAACACATTCCAATAATTGAGCGATTACAATACATTGCTAATGTCGAATAAGCATGCAATGAGCACATGATTGAGTTTCATGTGCTCTTCAATTACCTTAAAGGGAGGTTAAGATGAAAGTTGATCAAATGAAGAAGAAGCTAAGAGATCTTAAGAAATTAGAGATAAAAATTCGCTTTAGTAGTCAAAATATTCAGGCAAATAAAGTGCTTGTTTGGAATGATTTCTTTAGTACTAAAAATGTATATGATAAAGAAGTTCGCTATAATATTGCTTTTCTTTATGAATGTTCTCATGAAGAAATGAAGGCTATCGTTGATGAGTACTTTGCTTATGTATACTATACCTATTACAGAGAAAGTGGTATTATACTAGACGAAGTATTTGAACCTAGAATACTCAACAAATTAGGATTACCTCCTACTGCAACATGGGAAGAGGTTAAAGAGAAATTTCGCGCCTTGGCTAAAATACATCATCCTGATCAAGGGGGAAACGCTAAGAAGTTTATGGAAGTCTATGAGGCTTATAAAAAATTGAAGAATAAGAAATAGAAGCCACCCTATGCTTTATATCTGGGTGGCTTCTTAATGTTCTGTTTTGGGCATGCATGAACGCATTGATGGCAGCGGATACAGTCACCATGAGTAATGTAGCCCTTCTTGTAATCTTTAATTGGAATATGCATAGGGCATTGCTCCTGGCACCTGTTACAGCGACTGAGACAGGGTTTAACCTGTACAGGATTATTGGAACCAATGATGTATGTAATAAAAGCCGATAGACTTCCCATTGGACATATTGAACACCAGGCTCTTTTGTTAAATATTAAAGCTAAGAACATGCCAACTATAGTGGTAACAACCACAATCTTATATATAACATGAGCGATGTATAAGAGATCTCCACCGCTGTTAAAGATACCCAATCCAAAAATAGAAAACATGGTGGTCATCACTAGTAGACGTACTGGTATGGATTTTATTATTCCAGGAACTCTATTGTTGGAACTAAGCTTTCCAAAAATCAAATCAAAGAAACTACCTCGTGGGCATAAATTACCACACCAATAGCGTCCCTTCCCAGCTAAAGCAATTAATAAAGGGAGAATCATACATAAAACAGCTAGAAAGGCATATCGAATATCAAAAAAGCCAGCAATCAAGATGGCAATAAATATCATGCTGGCTATTGTTCGCCATACCCTTTGGATAAATACCATAAAGACCTCCTCATCGTATATAGTCGGTAAATGTAAAGCACAAGAAACCAGCGATCAAGTAAAGGAGAGTAACAATAAAAGCCAAAGCATTACCGATGAAAAGCGTTATGCATGATAGTAGTGCAGAGAGGATGAGAATAGTTCCTGATGTATAGGGATAAGCTTTGGAAAGTAAGGCAAAGATAAGACCGATGAAACATGCTGTCAAGGAGCTGTACATATAAATATTGGTAGCTTGAACGGTAGAATAGAGGATGTAGATAGAACCGCTCAATATCGCAGAAGGCAGACCTATGATGGTAGCAAGAATACCTAAAAACATAGGTGCGTTGGACGTACAAACTCGTTTCATAAAAGCACTCCTAACTGTCGTTGCAGTCAAGTGAAAAACTATACCTGTCTATATCAGCATACGAAATCTTATTATAGTATATGATGAGCCCTATAGGGATTAGACGAGATAACACAAATTAAGGCAAGATATATTTAGTTAAGATTACTTTTTCTAAAGGCAGTAGGGCTATATGAAGTATGTTTCTTAAATGCCTGACTGAAATAAAGTTGATTTTGGTATCCAACTTGGTCAGCAACCTCTTGAATCGTCATATCTGTTTGGAGTAGTAGTTGTTTGCTTTTCTCTAGTCGTTCTTGGATAAGATAGCGTATGGGTGAGATACCTTTATAAGCTGTAAAGCGGTGTATCAACCTTGATGGACTTAAGCCAACTTGTTCTGAAAGTTCATTAACATCTTTGATAAGGTGTAAATTCTCATGAATGTAAAGAATCAATTCTTCCATGATTGTATCTTCATCAAAAGTGTTCTCATGACGTTTCACTGAGCTATAGAGGAGCCAAAAGTATCCATTACAATAATCTTGATAGTAGGGTTTTCTTGTTTGCAACTCAGAGATTATGGTTTTCATATGTTCAAGAATCTCATGATGAAGTCCTAATTTATGCGGGTGGTTGTAAGTAAATAAATCACTTGCGCATTTTCCAGTAAAATGAATCCAATACACTGCTGAGCCTATTGAATAGTGAACTTTATGGGCTGTATGGGGTGGAAGTAGGATATAGTCACCTTCAAAGCAAGAAAAGCTTTGTTCAGTAATATCTATTTCAATCTTTCCTTTTATCACATAAATAAAATAGTAATCAAGACGTCCCTTTTGACGAGTTGTTACTGTAGATTTTGAGAGGAAGTAGTCATAACCACAACAATTGACTTGTAAAGGCACCTGTAAATTTTCAGTACCATATGGCTCCACGTTGAATTCACTATAACCATAATTGGATTTCATACTCAAAACTCCTTAGCAGTATTTTATATATTTTCAGCAATAATATATATTTAATAATTACTATTTTAATATTATTATTGAATTATATCAATGACAAAATATTATATATGTATAGGATGATGTAGGAGGATGGATTATGTTAAAGTGTAAACTTGAAAGAGAGTCTTTCAAATACGTCTATGGTATGACAACACTTAGAACAGATTTTTTTAAAGAGAGTATTGAGATTAAAGAAGTATGTGGGAAAAATGATTGGTCTGCAGTGCAAGTATTACTGGAATCTGATAAGGATATGTTAGTGACCATTAATAATGATCCAAGATTCTATAAAAAGAGAGCTGTAGATTGCTACCGCTTAAAAGTTACCGTAGAAGGCATACCAGATGAAAGCATAAAGGTTCAATTAGTGGATCTCGTTGAAGATGATGATCATCAGTTGAAATCAGATATATTACTTGATGAACAAAGCATATTTGTTAAAGCTGGTAAAATACAATGTGTATGGGTTGAAATTAAAACAGATAATGGTGTTGAGCCTGGGCATTATGAACCTAAAGTTAGTATCTATAAAAGTTATCTTTTTGAAGATGAAGTATTATATAACCAACTTAACTATTCATTAGATGTCTTTGATCACACAATGAAGAAGCCTGAGGATTTTAGATTCTACCTTGATCTATGGCAGCATAACTCCAATATAGCCAGGAAGTACGAAGTGCCATTATGGGGAGAAGAACATTTTAGTATCATAGATAATTATATAGCATCATTAGCTGACCTGGGGCAAAAGGCAGTTTCCCTCATTGTATCTGAAATTCCTTGGTCAGGGCAGAATTCATTAGTTAATCCCATAGATTCATCAGATTTATATGAGTACAATATGGTAAGGTGCTATAAAAATGAAGAGGAGCTAAAATTTGATTTCAACATCTTGGATCGGTATGTTGAATTATGTGATAGGCATGGTATTAATCAAGAGTATGAAGTTTTTGGGTTAATCAATGTGTGGACCAGACCTGAAGCTGGCTTTGATTGTGTTATAGAAGGTTATGACGACGGTATACGTATTCGCTATTATGATGAATCAGATCAAACATTTAAATATATACGTAAGAAAGTTGACTATGAACGTTACTTACAAGCTTTAGAACAGTATTTTGCAGATAAAGGTATTATTGATCGTGTACGCATTATCGCCGATGAACCGGCTGATATTGAAGAGTATAAAAATAGATTAAGTTTTCTAAAGAAAGTGACTCCGAAATTTAAGTTTAAGGCAGCAATTAACCATGTGGAATTTATGCAAGAAGACATACCAGATCTAATGGATTACTGCCCAAACATTCGTGATCTAACAAAGGAGTTTCAACGTTTCCAAGAAATAAAAGATAGCTGCCAAGGTACAATTTCTTATTATGTATGCTGTGGTCCTAAAAACCCTAATACTTTTATTAGTTCCCCACTTCTTGAGAGCCGTGTAATACCTTGGTTTGCTTATTTACTTGGAACAGATGGATTCCTTCGATGGAATTATACAGTATGGCCTGATCAACCCCGTGAAAAGATCAGCTATGCCTATCCAGAATGGGCAGCAGGTGATACGAACTTCGTGTACCCAGGTAAAACAGGTAAGCCCATGTTAACATTACGCTACAAGAATTTATTAAGAGGAATTGGGGACTATGAATACTTAATGGATTTAAAAGAAGCAAACGTATCAACAGATGAATTTTTAGATGAAATTTTCTATAACAGAACGAAGATTCATGAAGAATATTATAAGAATGATAATTATTGTTTAGAGTCTGAAGTTTATCAATCTGTTAAGAGAAAAATGTTAGAATTATTGAGTAACAAGTAATAAAAAACGCTACCCTTGTGTAGCGTTTTTTATTACTCAACATCATCCTTTTATAAGTTGCTACTATTACCTTAATTTCATCATTCAAGTATCATTACAGTATAGCGATAACTGGTTGTATTTTATATTCAACTTAAATATATGAATAAGGAGATGCTTTAATGAATAATCAACAACCTAATATACTGATGATTATGGTAGACCAGATGAGGAATGATTATATTGGTATAAATGGCGCTACTCATGTGAATACCCCCCACATTGATAAACTAGCTAAAAGAGGGATGGTGTTTTCTAACTGCTTTACCAATTCACCCATATGTGCACCAGCGAGGATAGGTCTTGCAACAGGCATGCAACCATCCAATATTGGCGCTTTAGATAACAATGCATACTTACCATTGGGTATTAAAACTTATTATCAAGCACTACGGGATGAAGGTTATCATGTAGGATGTGTAGGTAAATTGGATTTAGCTAAGCCCTCTAAGTTCAATGGGATAAAAGGAGATCGACCATGCAATTATGCCTTTGGTTTTACTAAGCCTTTTGAAGTCGAGGGTAAGATGCATGCTGCTAATACAGAAGAACCTATTGGACCTTATACCCAATACCTTCATGATAAAGGATTACTTACAACTTTCCATGAGCATCGAATGGATTTTAAAAGAAAAGGATTTTATAGAAATCTTATAGAAAACAGCTGTTTGAATGAAGAAGATTATGCTGATGTTTTTGTTGCTGATAAGACCATAAAGGCTATTAATGAAATGGATGAAGATTTCCCATGGCATCTTTTTGTGAGTTTTCCTGGACCACATGATCCTTTCGATCCTCCAAAGAGATATGCTGATCAATACTTAGATCGGGAAATGCCAGACCCAGTGGATATTGATGCAGCCAATAAACCCCAGTGGGTTAAAAGACGTCAGCAAGACATGGCTGTAGAAGAAATTCAAAGAGCTAGGCAACAGTACTGTGCTTATATACAGTTGATCGATAATCAAATAGGAAGGCTGATGGAAACACTTGAAAAGAAAGCCTGTTTGGAGAATACCTATATTATCTTTACAAGTGATCATGGAGAAATGATAGGTGATTTTAACCTATATAATAAACATGTTCCTTATGAAGGAGCTATTCGTATTCCTTTAATTATTGCAGGTCCTGATGTTAAGCAAGGGAGGTCAGAGGCATTAATTGAACTCATTGATTTGAATCCAACCATACAAGAATTAGCTGGATTAGGGTACATCAACAGAATGGACGGTCGTTCCTTTAAAGGATTGCTTATTGCTAAGAAGCAGCAGCATAGGCAACATATAGTAGTAGCTGAGCGCCATTTTAGATGTATACGTACTGATAGGTATAAGTACATTGAGCATTATAATGATGAAAATGAATTATTTAATCTAGAAGAAGACCCAAATGAACTCATAAACATAGTTGCTAAAGATAATAAAGTAGCAAAAGAATTGGCAGAAGCACTAAAAAATCGTTATAACGAACATAAATGGTTGAGGTAGGTGAAGGTATGAATTTTCTTATTATATTCGCAGATCAAATGCATAAATATGCTTTAGGTAAAATTAACCCTCAGGTTCAAACTCCGAATTTGGATCAGTTAGCTGAGGACGGGGTTTTGTTTACTAATGGCTATTCAAATGCTCCGATCTGTGGACCTTATCGAGGAAGTCTTTTCACAGGAATGTATATCAGTAGTAATGGGGTACTGAGAAATAATGATCCCTTGCCAAAAGACGTCAAAACACTAGCAGAAGCTTTTAATGAGAGAGGTTATGATACAGGTTTTGTTGGGAAGTGGCATCTTGGAGCAACAGGACAAGGTCCTATACCACGTGAAATAAGAGGCGGCTTTAAGAAATTTAGAGGCTATCAATGCTATAACGGCTTTAAAAATGATATCTTATTCTTTAATGAACAAGATCAGTGTGAAGAGTACCAAGGACATCGTACAGATGTGACCACTCAGATTGCCTTAGAACAGTTGGATAGCTTTCTTGAAAAAGAACAACCTTTTTTACAAGTTGTAGCTTACCAAGCACCTCATTATCCTGAACAGCCATCAGAACGCTATGCAGCTCTTTACAAGAAGACAATCTTTGAAATGGAACCAGGTTACGTTGATATAGATCCTTATACACCTACTTTTTCACCACCTAGTCCAAGACCTTATGAAGCTTGCCCTGATTATAAGCGTTATGGGAAAAGCATGGAAGAGTATTTACGTTTATATTATGGCATGGTAACACAGGTGGATGCTGGAATAGGTGAACTTATTGAACGATTAAAAGAGAAAGGTCAATACGAGAATACGACCATCATTTTTACATCGGACCACGGTGATATGCAAGGAAGTCATGGGTTTAAAAATAAGCGATTACCTTATGAAAAATCATGTGGTGTTCCCTTCATTACATATGTTCC
This sequence comes from Vallitalea okinawensis, assembly GCF_002964605.1. NCBI lineage: Bacteria > Bacillati > Bacillota > Clostridia > Lachnospirales > Vallitaleaceae > Vallitalea > Vallitalea okinawensis. The sequence continues at coordinate 726,118 of NZ_PQDH01000002.1, read as the reverse complement.
AAAGGGAAGAAAAAATGAAATATCCAAAGAGCTTGTATCTGGCATTGATATATATCCAACATGCCTTGAACTTGCAGGTCTTGATTCCGAGAAGCATCTCCAAGGGAATAATTTTGCCAAGTATATGATTGGATATGAGAATGAATTAAAGGATCCCGTTTATGCAGAAATGGTTGTTAAAGATGATTGGCGAATGATACGAACCAAACAATATAAGCTTATAGTGACTGCATCAACTGATGAACCCACTATGTTATTTGATATGATTAATGACCCTTATGAATTGAATAATTTAGTTCAAGTACTTGAGTATCAAAATAGTATAGAAGAACTTCAAGGCAAAGTTGTCCAAAGGTTTTCTAAGTAAAGATGCTTATCAATCATCTTTAAAATGCTTATATAAAGATGGTGGATAACCAAAGGCTTTTTTAAATTGGTTGGAAAATATATATGGATCGGAATAACCGAGGGTTAGAGCAGTTTCCTTCACAGAATAATCCATTTGCGTCAGAAGATATTTTCCATGATCCATCTTCATGCTATACATATAGTGCTTTGGCGTCATACCTACTTGACTCTTAAAGAGCTTACTAAAATATGCTTGAGATAAACCTGCTTTTTCGCAAAGTTCCGTAATAGTAGGTAAACATGTAATATTCTTATTGATGAGTGTCTTAGCAGCTTCTATTCGATGGTCGCTTGGTTTATGTTGCTTACGACGGGTACAGTCGGTATAGATATGGGCAAGTATTTGCTTGATGGTCAATCTGTAAAGGAGTTCATCGAGATGATCTCCTTTTTTGTGATATTCCTTAGCTAGTTTTTCAAAAAGAGTATGATAGTAATGGAGATCATCAGGTATGAAACTTAAGTAATAGGGCTGAGGAGGGGATACTTGTTTCCCCCTATTTTTCATACCAAAATTAATGGATATTAATGATGGAGTAATATCCTTTTGTGTTGAGTGATGACTTAATAAAGGAGAAAAAAAGATAACACGCCCCTTTTCTAAAGGAATGCTCCTATCAGGAAAATGGAGATGACCACTACCTTGTCTGATATACATCAGTCTGTAATTAGAAGTTTGGCGATGGGGGAGTTCCCATCGATTCATATATTCAATATTGTACACATCATTAAGTTTAAATTGATAACCTTGCATCTCATATATAAGATTCTTAAAAAAATCATCTATAGTATAATTTGATATCATCCTATTCTCCTTTATAACTATTCACAAATGTTAAATATCAAGGTAACATGCAGTATATAGAATTTTAAAATCATTTATATATAGCATATTATATCATGTTTTTTATCGTTATGCACTAAGAAGGAGGCTAATAATCTATGAAACTATTAATTATACGTCATGCGACCCCTGACTATAAGAATAAGACCATTAAACCAAGAGGACATTTAGAAGCCCAAGCGTTAGCTGCTAAATTAAGCAAAATAGGAATTGATAAGATTTATGCTTCGCCAATGGGAAGAGCGCAACACACGATGCAATATACTTCTGATGCAACAGGCGTTCCTTGCACAACCCAAGAGTGGATGCAAGAGCTGGTTGATTGGCGTTTACCTGATCGTCAATGGCCTTGGAAAGTTCATAGTGACATGGTTTTTGATGAAGCAGGCTTTAAGGACTATGCTAACTGGTATGATTCTCCTATCTATCAAGGAGTAGACATAAAAGGGAAATTTTTAAATTTAAAAGAAAAGTCCGATGAATTTTTATTTAGCCTTGGTTATAGAAGAGAAGGAAATCGTTTTGCTTGTGTTAATCCTAGTGATGAAAATATAGCAGTGTTCTGTCATGCTGGTTTTGGTTCAGCATGGGCGGCCCATCTTCTAAATATACCCTTTTCCATGATAGCAACCTGTTTTCCTATGCGACCTACAGGTGTAACTTATATTGAGTTTAAAGGAAATCAAGGTGACACTATCTATCCTAACTGCTTAAGATTTGGTGATACATCTCATATTGATCATACTGATTTGAGCTATATTGATTAATTCCAGATAGTGAGAGGAGCTTAGACATGAAGAAGGCTGGTCGATATTTAGCAGGAGAATTACATTCTCATACACACTTAACAGATGGAAGACATACACAAGAAGAGTTGTTAGTCAAAGCATTTGATGACTATCATCTTGATTTCTACATAAACGCTGAACATGGTGGAACAACAAAGAAAACACCTTTCGGTAGAGAACTAGTGAAACCCATACCAAGATGGCAATCACTAAAAACATCCTTACAAATTATCAATTATATGCGTATGAAATATGAAGATAAAATTCTGCTTCAGGGTTTAGAGTGGAATGTACCAGGACATGAACATATGGGAATGGCCATCTATGAAGATGAAGAAAACTCAATGAGTGACTTTGAGTATATTTTTGGAAGAGGTAATGAAAAAGATACTAGTCGTTTAAATGAAGGGCTACTTAAGTTTAATAAGACCCATGAAGATGCAGTAAGAGGAGCGAAATTTTTGCAAGATCGATACAGTGGTAAGAGTTACCTCTTCTTTAATCATCCTTCAAGAGCGTTGATATACCCTATTCATCAAATGCGTGATTTTAATAATGTAGCACCAGATGTTTGCTTTGGATTCGAAGGGATGCCCGGTTATCAAAAGAAACCAATCAGGGGGCATTATTATATTGAACATGGTAAAGAACTCAACTATAAAGCCAGAACTTATGGAGGAGCAGATTATATGTTAGCCAAAATAGGTGGAGGATGGGATGCTCTTTTAGGTGAAGGACGTCGATTCTTTGTCTATCAGGGTTGCGACTTTCATCATGAAAGAAGCTCATTTTGGCCTGGTGAATATACGAAGACCTATGTGTATACTGATGAACACAGTGAGCTGGGGCTTATTGATGGGATACGCTCAGGTAATGTCTATATTGTTCAAGGTGATTTGATTAAGACCTTAGAATTTACAATATCCTATTACAATAAAGAGGCTACCATGGGAGAGGAAATAACCGTCAGCAATGGAGCTAATGTAACAATAGCCCTTCGATATAAAAGTCCTGAGATCAATAATAATGGTGACAGAGTTAAAGTGGACCACATTGATTTAATCATGGGGGAAGTAACGGAGATAAGAGAACCCGGAACAGAAGCTTATAATCAGGATATTAATCCTACAGCTGAAATTATTAAAATCTTTACAAATAAAGATTGGACCCTTGATGACGATGGGTTTTATTCAATGACATACACCTTTGAGGCAACAAAAAATCAATATTTTAGATTAAGGGGTACGAATCAAAGAATAGGAGACAGTTCTTATCTTGATCAAGAAGGAAATCCCAAAATGGACCCATTTAATGAAAGCACTGAAAAAATGGCATGGGAAAATCTATGGTTTTATTCCAATCCGATTTTTCTTCATGTAGAGTAATAGAAATAAAAGCCTTCTTCCTATCCATAACAAGAAGGCTTTTAATCATCTAATCAAAGAATTATCTTATCTTAAAACTATACTTCGTATAAGCTTTATATGTTTCACCAGGATTTAATAGTTCTGTTTCAAAGCAATCTTGGTTAATAGCATCAGGATAGTACTGAGTCTCTAAGCAGAGAGCTAAATGTTGACGTGATGTTGCACCGCATGATAAGGACATGCCTTCTTCAAGCATGTTACCAGCATAGAAGACGATAGCCTTTTGATCAGTCCTGACTTCCATGTAACGACCACTTTCTGGATCTTCAAGTATAGCTGCAACTTCCTTCTGACCATCTAATAAGAAAGGGTGATCATAACCGCCAGCGTTCTTAATTTGAATATTGTCAGCTTTAATGTCCTGCCCAACTGTTTTAGCAGTTCTGAAATCAAAGGGTGTACCTTCAACATCCGATATACCAGCTGGAATAATCTGTTCATCGACACATCCAAAACGACTTGCATCAAATTGTAAAGTTTGATCTAAAACATCTCTTTTAGTATTACCTGATAGATTAAAATAGCTGTGATTAGTGAGGTTAACAATGGTCTTCTTATCTGTAGTGGCTGAATAGAAAATTTCCAATTCATTATCATTTGTCAACTTATAAGTTACATGAACATCCAGATTACCAGGGAAGCCTTCCTCACCATCTATACTTAGATAATTAAGAGATAACCCTACATAATCAGACTCAACAAGCTCAGTAACACTCCAGATGACCTTATCGAATCCTTTTACACCGCCATGTAAGTTATTACTATTATTATTAGCTGCCAATATGTAATTCTCACCATCGATCTCAAACTTAGAATTGGAAATACGGCCCGCAATACGACCAGTGATGCAACCAAAATAAGGTGATTTCTCCTCATAATCAGCTATATTATTGAATCCCAGTACCACATTTTCCAATGTTCCCTTGTGATCAGGAACCATAATTTCTGTAATAATACCTCCATAATTTAGAACACTCATGTAATGACCATGTTTATTGATAAGTGTATATTGTGTAACTTCTTGTCCATCTTTTGTTGTACCAAAAAATTTAGATTTAATCTCCATACTGTTAAACGCCTCGCTCTCATTTTTTCTTCCTACTAGATTATACAATATAATCTTTGATTATAAAAGTTTAAAAAGTATAATAAATAAACTAATTAGTTAATAAATAAACTTATTAATAAATAAAAAGTGATGAGAAATATAGGATCCCATCACTTTTAAGTATTTTAGATTATGAATTCAGAGGTTTTTGAGCATGTTGAGTAAGAGCTTGCTGAATCTTTTGTTGTTCAGCGTTTGCAGGTTGGTACCAGCCGCGAGTTGCCATTGATTGATAAACCTCATCTTGGAAATCTAATTCACAAGTTAAGACACTTTTAAACTGATTACGTACATTTGGTGTAGCTGCTTCTGTAACTGCAGTTGTATAAAGTGTGGATAAAGCTTTTTCGGTTATGAGTAAGTCATCCATTAATTCTCTTTCTTGACGCATTGTAGATCCTCCTTTTAGCTATTGAGTGTATTGTAGATTTGGTCATAATGTTTTTGATGATCTGTAGCCAATTTAGTACAAAGATTCTTAAGTTGAGGGTCAGTAACTTCTTGACTATACTCCTGGTATTTCTTAATGATATTTTTCTCGGCATTAAGAGTATCGTTGCAATAAGATAACTCTTTACTTGTCATATGAGTAATCCTCCTTTAAAATTCACAGCAAGTTTAAAAAAAATCACTGTTGTTGGTATCTTGTTAATCAAGATAGTGAATACTATCAACATTATTATTTGATTTTTTATTTAATTTATTCTTGGTTTTCATGCTATAAAAATGCATAACTTGGATAGGTTAAAATTGAATAATCAAATTATTAAAGGGGAAAACATTGAAAAATAGAATTTTAAGAAAACATGGTAAATCATCCATCTTAGGAACTATAGTAGGCTTTGTTAATGGATTACTTGGTTCTGGTGGTGGAACAATATTGGTACCTTTTTTAGAAAGGTATTTAGACGTAGAAGAACACGAGGCACATGCTACAGCAATAAGTGTTATTTTGCCTCTTTCTGTTATTAGCTCCATTGTCTATATAAAAAGTGGCGTCATTGATTGGGGAGCATTAATGTATGTGGCCATCGGTGGAACAGTTGGTGGGTTAGTTGGTGCAAAACTGCTGGGTAAGATTCCAGCTAAGTGGCTACATCGAATTTTTGGTGCAGTGATGATCATTGCGGCAGTGAGGATGTTAATGGCATGATTACTTTAATTTTAATAGGATTTATAGCTGGGATAGTCAGTGGCATGGGCATTGGTGGTGGAACGATTCTGATTCCAGCATTAACATTAATTATAGCTCTACCTCAGAAAACAGCTCAGGGCATTAACCTACTCTACTTTATACCAACTGCTACAGTTGCCCTATGTGCTCATATTAAAGCTAAGCGTATCAGAAAAGACCTGTTGATAGGTTTAATCATTGGTGGTATTGCTGGAGCTGTAATAGGTTCTTTGTTAGCCAATGCCCTTGAACCTGAGTATTTAAGGAAAGGGTTCGGTGTTTTTTTACTGGTTATGGGGTTGAGTGAAATATTTAAGAAAGCATCCAATCAATCTAAAGAAAAGAAACAATAAAAATGAGCACATATCCAAATCATTGATGATGATAGGATAATGCGCTCTTTTTATCATTTACCGTGCTCTAACGTAACCCTTTTTCCTTCTTAATCACGTTGTATTTTTGAAGAACTAAGTCTTTACGAAGTATATTTCTTTCATGAATAAGGTGGCCGAATTCTTTAAGTTTATCCATTTCATTGGTTTCTTCATAAATACTTAATAGTAATAAATAATTCTGACTCATATCGGAATCAAGATGGATGCCTACTTCCAAAACTTCCATGGCTTCTCGTGAATAACCTTCATCTTTTAGTAAGGATGACCATTCAACAAGACGTTGTAACATCAAATTATAAGTGGTTTCATATTGGATGAGTGTATTTAAGTTGGCAACACCATATTTTAACTTTAACTCTGTATTATCCTGCCCTTTGAAGGAAGCCATAGGTAATTTACTTAAACGAACAATATCCTTCTCTATATCCATGAACACCTTTGTTTGGATGATTTCAAAGGGTAGTTTATTCAAATCTAAACGATATAATTTTAAGTCGTCTAAAGGTTGCTTCCGAACGGACATTGCTCTTTCCTCACGTTGATAATAGTTTTCAAGTTTTTCTCGATTAGACTTGCCGTTTTTTCTCATTTTAAAATTAAAAACCAAGATGAAGATAATAAATAGTACAAAGAAAATGGGAATACCCATCTTATAACCTCCTACTGCCAAAGAATATCAAGTATTTCTAGTAGTTCATCTTTGGATACATCGTATTGTTTACATAACGTAACTATATTATCCACGTTTTCAGATATAAGTTCAAGTTGTTTTTCTCTAATTAAACCAGGATTGATGGAAGCTACAAAACTACCTTTACCAGGAACTGTTTCGATTAAGCCTTGACGTTCCAGCTCAGTATAAGCTCTTTTGGTCGTTATAACACTGATTTTTAAGTCCTTAGCCAATAAACGAATAGATGGTAGGCTGGTACCTGGACCTAACTCACCATTGAGTATCTGAGATGCTATTTGCTCTCTAATTTGCTCATATATAGGAGCATCTGAAGCATTAGAAATAATGATATCCATATAAGCCTCCTATAAATCTATCTTTTCGTATAGTTTTGCATTAATAACGTAACTACTATACCATATTAATAGGCCAATGAAAAGTAATAATACACCTAGCCATATGCCGGATAAAGATTCAATTAAAGGTGTATAAAAGAATAAATAACCATAACTATAACCTGCTACGAAACCTATGATAGTATTGACAATATATAATACCCATCTAGATTTATAGCCTAGATGATTAATAATATACATATCAATGCCTAATTGGAGATAAACAAAGCAGAGATAATACAGTAATCGTAAAATATAACTTGGGGTCTGGTAAACTTCTGAAAAGAGCAGTATTGGTATGGAAATAGTTATTATAAATAGTAAGGTGATGATGGTTATAACGATGTACCTTGATAATAACAACTTGCTTCGATGAATATTCAAAGCTGATAGAAATAGTGGTGCATTGTATTTATCGTCAAGCCAAACAAGATAGGTTAAACCATTAGCTAAAGCAAACATGACCATGATCAATAAACCTATTGAAGTGTTTGAAAACAATAATGTACCTAGGGCAATAAAGTAGTAAAAAAGCAAGCTAATCCAAGCTTTTGATTTGATATAAATGAAGCAATCTTTATACAATAATCCTAGCATGATATGACCTCCTTTTCTTGTCTGAAATGCTTAACTAAATGAACCATAATATCTTCGATAGTGCTGTTTTCGATAAGTATGTCGTCACCAAAATTTCTTTTGAGTATAGAAGCGTTTTGTGTTAATCCAGTGAATCCATAGGTGTTCACCTCATGTGCATCTAGATAACCCTTTTCGATAAGCATTGGTAATTGATCTTTTTTCCCTTTAACCAATTTGAAATCATTCAATAAACGGTCCTTCTCAGAAGTGAAAACCATTTCTCCTTTATTGATAAAAGTGATATAGTCACTAATTCTTTCTAAATCAGATGTGATATGGGTTGAGAAGAGAATACTTCTGGTGCCATCTTGTATGATCTCCTGTAGAATTTCTAGTATTTCCACTCTAGATACAGGATCTAAGCCAGTAGTGGGTTCATCCAGTATCAATAATTCAGCTCCGTGGCTTAATGCGCAGGACAACATAAATTTGACTTTCATGCCCCTTGATAATATACGAATTTCTTGTTTAGCATCTAATTCAAATCTATTAAGGTAATTTTGAAAGAGTTGATTATCCCAGTTTTTATAAAACTTACTGAAAATCTTAGCCATTTGTTTGATAGACAACAATTCATAATAGGCGTTTTCTCCTATAATAAAACCTATTTTCTCTTTATCAATTACCTTGACTTCACCAGCATCTAAGTGAATGGAGCCTAGAATACTCTTCAGAGTGGTTGTTTTTCCTGCACCATTCTCGCCAATTAAACCCATAATATAGCCAGGTTCTAAGGAAAAATTAATATTCTTCAATTCAAAGTTGTCGAATCTCTTGCATATATTTTTAACTTCTAATAGGGGTTGCATGGGTAATCCTCCTTCTCCAATATAGGACATATGTGAATATACTGTTAATATAATATATATACAATATATATGATATGTACTATTATGTCAATAGTTGGGTGCTTTGAATTTTACTTCTACTGTTGAAAACGGTGGGTGATATGTTATAATAATCTTCAGGGAGTGGAGAATATGTCTTTAGATATGTTAAATGAACAGCAGAGGAAGGCTGTTTTACACTTAGATGGACCAATGATGGTTTTAGCAGGTCCTGGATCAGGAAAAACCATGGTTATTACTCATCGTGTAAAACACATGATTGAACAACACAATATTCATCCTAAGGATATATTGGTCATTACATTTACAAAGGCTGCAGCTGATGAAATGAAAAATCGCTTTCATTCATTGATGGGAAAGTCCTTGAATATAAGTTTCGGTACATTTCATTCTATATTCTTTCGAATTATCCGTTCTGTTTATCCTTATACGGTTAATAGTATCATTAAGGATGAAGTTAAGTATGGTTTATTTAAGAGTATTATTCATGATCTGGGTATCGATTACGAGGACGAGCAAGAATTTATTGAAGCACTTCAAAATGATATTTCACTGATGAAAAATGAGTTAATTGATTTAAAATACTATAACCCCATGAATTTTTGTTCAGAGGATTTCATCAATATTGTGAAACGGTATGAGGGCTATAAAAAAGAAAAACGTCTTCTCGATTTTGATGATATGTTGACACATTGTTACCAAATATTGAGTCATAATGATCAACTTCTTGCCTATTGGCAGAAACGTTTTCCTTATATCTTAATAGACGAATTTCAGGACATTAACCGTGCACAATATGAGATTATTAAGATGTTAGCGACATCAAAAAAGAATATATTTATCGTTGGAGATGACGATCAATCAATTTATAAATTTAGAGGGGCAAGACCAGAATTTTTATTAGATTTTCCAGAGGACTTTGAAGGTACCCAATCAGTTGTTTTAAACATTAATTATCGTTCTAATGAAGCTATCGTTAGAAAAAGTACGAGAGTGATTAAGAAAAATAATAAACGTTATGAAAAGACGTTAACATCGCATAGAGGTAAAGGGTTAGAACCCATTGTGGTTCATGTAGAAGACACAGATGAGGAAGCAAGAAAGATTGCAGAGACCTTGCTTAATCTCAATAAAAAAGGGATCCCCTTTCAAGAGATGGCAGTTATCTTTAGGACAAACCTACAGGCAAGAGCTGTTGTCGATGCCTTCTTAGACCATAATCTGCCTTTTATATTAAGGGATAGGGCACCCAGTATCTATGATCATTGGATTGCAAAAGATATAATCGCTTATCTAAAAGGGGCATTGGACCAAAAAGACAAGGAAAGCCTCGTTCGAATAGCCAATAAGCCTAAACGTTATATAAGTAAATGGATTATCAATGAACTCAAAAGAAGTCCTAAGGATTTTTTCAAGTTCATCTATGAACATCCAGATTTGAAATCATGGCAAATTGGTAAAGTTGAAGAATTAGAAGGCCAATTAATAATGCTGAAGATTAAAAGTCCTGTAAATGCAGTTAAATATATACGTCACACCATTGGTTATGATGATTATATAAAGGAATATGCTAATTTTAAGAAGATAGGGATCAAAGGATTAAAAGAAATTTTAGATGAACTAGTTGAAAGTGCTAAGCATTTTGAGAGTTTAGAACACTGGTTGCAGCATATAGATGATGTAAGAGAAGAATTGCATCACAACCAAAAGAAAACCAGTAAACTTAATAATGAAGATAAGATTACCCTTAGCACTATGCATGGTGCTAAAGGTCTTGAATTTGAAGTGGTATGGATGATCAGTGTTGTTGAAGGCATTATACCTCATGAAAAGTCAAACCGCGATGATGAGATTGAAGAAGAGAGACGATTATTTTATGTTGGCCTCACCCGTGCAAAGGAACAACTCTTTATATCTTCTGTACGTACTCGTTATGAAGAGGAAGTAGCAGTATCTCGCTTTCTTGACGAGATGGAAGAAGTTTTTGACTTCTCCAGTTTAGAAGTTGGACAACAGATTCATCATAAAGCTTATGGAGCAGGTAAAATCAAAAAGATAGATGGTCAAGTTGCTCATGTTAAATTCAAGGGGAACATGGCGACAAAAAAGATTGAACTAGCCTATTGTATTAAAAATAAACTTATTCAAATTAAGAAGGAGGAGTTAGTATGATTAAACCTAAGACTAAAAGAGCAATAGCAATAACAACAATCGTAGTGATGGCAGGAGCAATTGTATTACCGGTTTTAGCAGGTATCATGACACTTATTGGAAATTAATATTGAATTAAGAGCTGAGGAAAGTTTTATCATAAATATGAGGTAGTGATGGCACCAAGATTGTAATAGAAAGTTATCACCTTTGTTATCAGGTTGTAATGCTTAAATGGTATAATGCTTATCATGAGTCAGTACTACCTATATTAAAGAGTATGATACTCTATTGCACAATGGAGGTAAACCAATGAGTAAAAGCGTAAGAGTACTAGGACTGTTATTAGCCTTTGTCCTATTTCTGCAACCAGTCAATGTTTTCTCAGCTACTGACGAACAAACCTATGCAGCCAATCAATTAGTAACCCTTGGTATTGTAACAGGTTATGAAGATGGTAGCTTAAGACTTGATAACAACATAACTCGAGCTGAAGTAGCTACAATTTTGGTGAAGATCTTAGGTTATGATGATAAGCATGTAGTAGCTAATGAAGAGTTGGATTTTAGCGATGTTAGCCAAGACTTTTGGGCATTTCAAAACATTGAAAAGGCTGCTGCATTAGGACTTATTTCAGGTTATCCTGAAGGAACATTTAAGCCGAATCAAAATATTACATTTGCTGAGATGACAGCTACGATGTTAAGAGCTATTGGTGCAGAAGTTGATCCAAATGAACCATGGCCAACAAACTATATGAGTAAAGGTCAATCAATTGGTTTAATTACAGAAGAAAGCATTGACCCTAATCATATTGTAACTCGTGGTGAAGTATTTGAATACTTATGGCGTACGTTGTTAATTAAACATTAAAAGAAGAATAATTTTAGGCCGCTAAAGCGATGCAAAATATTGTATAGCTTTGGCGGCCTTTATGTATAATCAACCATTATAAACAAATACTATAACGTGAGAAAAGTGAAAATTAACTTTGATGGATGAGGAGGAGCTGTATGTATCATAAAGTGCTGGTATCTTATGCTACGCGCCACGGTAGTACTGAACAAATGGCCCAATGGATAGCATCAGGTATAAATGCTGATCAAGTAGATGTAATGGATGTACAAAATGTGAAGAATATAAGAGATTATGATTTTGTAGTATTGGGAACACCTATGTATAATAATGAGCCTTTATTCCAAATGAAGAGTTTTATTACCAATCATAGGGCGGAATTAGAGGATGTGGATAAGGCAGTCTGGCTTGTGACTACAGAAGATGATTCTGACCAAACTAGACAACTCTATATAGATAAGATGGAGAATTATTTACCTGGACCTATTAAGTTTTCGGAGGTTTTTTCAGGACAAATTGACTTGAATGAATTATCTGATTTGGAAAAGCAACAAGCAAGAGGATACTTCAATAAAATCGATGTACCAATGCAAAGCTATAATTTCCTTTATGAAAATGATTTTAGAAGTTTTAGTGGTATGATTAATGATCTATTAATTAAATAACAGAATAGTAAGCATAAATGGAGGCATATGATATTTAATTTTATCATATGCCTCTTAATATTTTTCTGACATATTCAGTTTTCTCTTGAGCATTTCAAATATTATGAATAAATAATAAAGACAAGCATAAAAATAGAATGAAAAAGAAAAAACTGGTAAATAATAAATCTATGTTTACGAAAGAGTGGGAGGGTCCATGAAATGCAATCAAAAAAGAGAAAAAAGGTGTTAATATTCTGTATGATCTTTGTCATAGTCATAGCAGGCATTGGTGGTGTAGGCTACGGCGTGTATAATTACTATGAAGAAATGAAAGAGGTTGTGTATAGAGATATTATTTATCAAGGCATAACAATCCATAATATCGAAGTAGGTAATATGTCCAAAAGTGAAGCCCTACATGTACTGCAAGACTACATAACTGAGGACAACCTACAGAAGGAATTAATCTTATATTATGAAGACCAAAACTGGATCCTAACCTATGAAGATTGGGGATTTGAGACAAACATAGAGCAATTAGTTGATAAAGCCTATGAGGTGGGAAAAGAGGGAAGCCTAAGGGAAAGATATGAGATGATCACAAATCTTGAGACTGAGAAAATGACTTATGACTTAAAATATGAATACGATGAAGCCATTATTGAAGAAGTTTTGATCAGTATCAATGAAAGCTTTAATAAAGAAATGAAAGATGCTATAATTAGTAAAGAAGATGGAGGATTTAGTATTACTCCAGAAGTAATTAGTTATGACTTAGACATTGAGGAAAGTTATAATCGTATAAAAGAGAAACTGGATTTACGTGAAGAAGGAAGAGTAGAGCTTGTTGTAAATGAATTTATGCCAACTATGACAACAGAATATTTAAGCCATGTTGAAAGCGTACTTGGAAGTTTTTATACTACTTTTAGTGATAGCAATCCCAATCGTAATAAAAATTTAGAAGTTGCAGCAAATAAAATGAACGGCACCTTATTATTACCAGGTGAAGTCTTTTCTTTGATGGAAGCTATTGGACCAGTAGACTCAGAAAATGGTTATTATAGTGCTCCAGTCATTTTTAATGGAAAGCTTATTCCAGGAGTTGGAGGAGGCGTTTGCCAAGTTGCCACTACTCTTTATAATGCTGTTTTAAACGCTGAGTTGGAAATTGTAGAGCGACGTAATCATTCAATGCCAGTTGGCTATGTTCCATTAGGACAGGATGCAACTGTTTCAGGTAATGTAGTGGATTTTAAGTTTAAGAACAATACGGATTATCCTCTTTACATCGAAAGCTATCTTAAAGATAATAAATTATATGCTTTAGTTTTTGGCTACGAGGCTCGAGAAAGAGAGCGAAGCGTTAAATATGTACCTGTTGTCATTGAAACGATTGCACCACCACCTGAAAAAATAGTCTATGATGAAACCTTATCTGAGGGAGAAGAAGTTATTACTTTAAACCCCAAAAATGGTTATCGTGTAAAGCTTTATAAAGAAATATATGAAAACGATGTATTAATAGAAACAGCTTTTGTAGACTACAGTTATTATTACCCTCGAGCAGGGGAGAAGAAGCTTCCACCTGAAAAGGAAGAAGAAATTACTGAGTCTCTACCAGAGGAAGTTGCAGCAGCAGATGTGGACGATGAAACTGATATGGTACCAACTGAAGAAGTAGTACCAGAAGGTGATACAGTGGTGGATGGAGAAACGGTTAATCTAGAAGCTGAATCTGAGGAGGCTGCAGAACCAATTGCAGATGATGCCAGTGAAGAAATAATTGAAGAAAATATTGACGAAGAAAACGAAAAAGAACAACAAAATATAGATGAAGAAGAAGCTAATGCAGAAGAGGAAACAAATTAATAGATGCTAAACTAAAGATGGAGAGAAAGAAATGAAGATAGGAAAAGTACCGCATGAACTATTAGAGAAAACGATTATTGGTGGGATTCAAGGGGAGAGACCTGAGGTTTTAGTCAGACCTAGAATTGGTGAAGACTGTTCTGTCCTGGAAATTGACAATGATGAACTTTTGGTCTTATCAACGGATCCTATTACAGGAGCTACAGAAAATATTGGGCAACTAGCCGTATACATCAATGCTAATGATATAGCATCAAGTGGTGGTGAACCAATTGGATTAATGGTAACCTTATTACTACCTCCAGAAACTACGGAAAGTCAAATTCAGCAAGTTATGAAAGAGTTAAATGAGCATTGTAGAGCTAATAACATGGATATCATTGGGGGACATACAGAAATAACAGATGCTGTTGTTAAGCCTGTTATATCCGTAACGGCCGTTGGTAAAGTAAAAAAAGATCACATGGTAGCATCCAGTACAGCAAAGGTCAATGATGATGTGATCATGACTAAATGGGCTGCGTTAGAAGGAACAGCCATAATTGCTAATGATCATGAAGAGGATTTAACGGATATTGATACTGAACTGATCAAGGAAGCCAAGGGTTATATGGACTATTTGTCAGTGATTCAAGAAGGAAAGATTGCATCTACATACGGTGTTCACGCCATGCATGATGTGACTGAAGGTGGTATACTAGGAGCAGCATGGGAACTAGCAGCTTGTTCAAATGTTGGGATCGAAATAGATGTAAAAAAGATTCCAATTAAACAACCAACTATTGAGATCTGCAAATACTTCAAAATCGACCCTTATCGCTTAATATCTAGTGGATGTATGATCATAGCTGCACCAAAGGGTGAAGGATTGATTAAGCAACTAAGAAGCCAAGGCGTTGAAGCTAGTATTATTGGTAAAATAACGGGTAAACAAGAGAAATGGATTATAGATGGTGAGAAAAAATATCCTTTAGAAGAACCGGAAGTAGATGAGTTATATCGTGTTTAACCCAAATGAGTTTATGGTAGCGTTGAAGATGGTAAAGTTACCGTCTTTATTTTTTTATCTTTACTTTAACTCTTTAATAAGGTAAAATAGAAACAATATTTTTAGCTAGTAAGGGAGGAATGACAATGAGGCAAAAAATTCTAGAGCTCCTAGAGCAAAATTCAAAAATAACAGTTGATGATATAGCGATTATGCTTGAATGTCCTAGAGATGAGATTCAAAAAGAAATTAAAGAAATGGAAAAGGAAAAAATAATCTGTGGCTACCATACATTGATTAATTGGGACAAGACTGATAAAGAAGTTGTAACAGCATTGATTGAAGTACGTGTAACACCTCAACGTGGACAGGGGTTTGATAAAATAGCAGAACGTATCTACCGTTTCAGAGAGGTTAAAGCAGTTTATCTTATGTCTGGTGGATTTGATCTAACGGTAATTATCGAGGGTAAAACCATGAAAGAGGTAGCTTTATTTGTAGCTGAAAAACTTTCAACCCTAGACTCTGTCATAAGTACTGGTACCCATTTTGTACTTAAGAAATATAAGGATTATGGAATGATCTTAGAAGAGGATAAAAAAGATGAAAGGATGGTTGTATCGCCATGATGAATTTAGTTAATGACACTGTAAAAGCAATACCACCATCAGGGATTCGTAAGTTTTTTGATATTGCAGCAGAAATGGAAAATATTATATCATTAGGTGTAGGCGAGCCTGATTTTGATACACCTTGGCATATTAGAGAAGAAGGCATTTACTCATTAGAGAAGGGAAAGACCTTTTATACTTCTAATGCTGGTATGCTGGAATTAAGAGAAGAGATTTGTAAATACCTGAATAGAAAATTTGATCTTTCCTATGAGGTGAATGAGGTACTAGTTACTGTAGGTGGTAGTGAAGGTATAGATTTAACCTTACGAGCAATGATAGAACCAGGAGATGAAGTACTTATTCCAGAACCTTGCTTCGTATCTTATAAACCTTGCACCATTCTTGCAGGTGCTAAACCAATAACGATTCCTCTTAAAGAAGAGAATGAATTCAAATTGACAGCTGAAGAAATTGAGGCTTATGTAACGGATAAGACCAAAATTATCTTTCTC
Organism: Vallitalea okinawensis; assembly: GCF_002964605.1. NCBI lineage: Bacteria > Bacillati > Bacillota > Clostridia > Lachnospirales > Vallitaleaceae > Vallitalea > Vallitalea okinawensis. The sequence goes on along the minus strand of NZ_PQDH01000002.1, from coordinate 709,780 downwards.
CCCTTTCCAAATAACCCAACGGGAGCGACAATGACCAAAGAAGAGTTAGAAAAGATTGCTGAGGTTATCATTAAACATGATTTATTCGTTATATCTGATGAGATCTATGCAGAATTGACCTATGAAAAGAAGCACTGTTCGATAGCATCTTTACCGGGAATGAAGGAAAGAACCCTTATTATCAATGGCTTTTCGAAAGCTTATTCCATGACAGGATGGCGTATGGGATTTGCAGTAGGCCCTGAAGAATTGATAGGAGCCATGACAAAAATTCACCAATATGCTATTATGTGTACACCTACAACCAGTCAATATGCAGCCATTGAAGCTTTACGCAATGGTGATGTTGACGTTGAAGAGATGAAAAAAGCCTATAACGGAAGACGAAGAGTAGTGGTGAATGGTTTTAGGGAAATGGGACTTTCTTGCTTTGAGCCCTTGGGTGCATTTTATGTTTTCCCATCTATTCAAGAGTTAAATATGACTTCAGAAGAGTTTTGTACCAAGTTGCTCTATGATCAAGGGGTAGCTGTGGTGCCTGGAACGGCTTTTGGAGACTGTGGAGAAGGCTTTATAAGGGTTTCTTACGCATACTCCATAGAACAGTTAAAAATAGCTTTAGAACGAATAACAGTATTTGTTAAGAAGATAAAAGAAGAGAAATAGAGGGATGCTTAAGCATCCCTCTATTTCTCTTCTTTAAACGCTACTCTTCTTTCATACTCTCTTTACATTCAGGGCAAGTACCATACAAATAGACCTTTTCACTAATAAGATCAAAATCTGTATTAGATGCAACTTTTGAACGTAAATCGTTTAAAATATCAGATTCTAGATCAAAGACTCTGTTACATTCTAAACAGATAACGTGAGGGTGTGAACTTACATTTGCATCGTATCGAAAAGAATCCTCACCGACATTAAGCTGTTGGATGAGTCCAGCTTTTTGAAGTGCATCCAATGTCTTATAAACTGTTGCTAAACTCATTGTTGGATGAGTTTCTTGTAACGACTTATAAATGGTTTCAGCACTTGGGTGAGAAGTTGTATTGTATAGCATGTTAAAAATAGCTAATCGTTGTGGTGTAACTTTAAGTTTCTTAGCCTTTAACAATTCAGCTAACTTTTGCATGTATCCCACCTTCTTTCTATTCATTATTCAATAATGATTATAAACTACTAATTATTATTATACAATATTAATGATGAAGTGTCAAACTGTTATCGATGCTTATTATTTCTCAGATTGACCAATTTCATCCACAACAAACCTCAGGAATTCTAAAACCTGAGGTTTCTATAATTTAAGAGTCTACTAAATTAATTTGCTTACTAGGGCTCATATCATATTCTTTACCTGACTTAGGTATAGCATCTACAGTGTATTCATCCATATCATGAATAGTCAATGTATCAGCGGGTACAAAGTGTGACATTGAAGAATTTTTCTTCATTCGAATAACTTGTACCCCTCTTGTATTTCTTGTACTTTTTTCAGTAATTAATGAACTATCTAATACAGATAAACGATATTCATTTGGTGAAGCATAACGAATAGCTGCAAATGGGATATCTTCAGTTATAAAGTGAATGCTAATAACCTTTGAGTAATCTGAATAGGCATTCAATAATTTCTTTCGATTAGTTTTTGTCTGATAAGCATTCAAAGGCACTTTAGCCACCTTACCGTTTTCAAATGCAAAGATCATATAGCCGTGATAATCTCTTGTATTATGAACAAATAAAATCTTTTCATCATCTGGAAGCTCAAGTAAGTTGGGCAGATAATGTCCTAATTGAGAGACTTTATGATCTGAAATCTCGTGACTCTTCATCTTATACACACTACACTTATCAGAGAAGAAGAGTACTTCATCTAGATTATTTCCATCCAGTTCTTGACGTAGCTCATCATCATCTTTTAATTTATGATCACCACTAGATCTAAGAGAAACTAAAGATACTTTTTTGAAATAATTGTGATCTGTGAAAAAGTACTTTAAGTTATAGTCCTCGATATGATCTTCGTGTTGATGAAGTACAGCTGCCTCTAAATCCATTATTTCGGTCACACGATCTTTACCGAATTTTTTGGAGACTTCTTTTAGTTGCCTTTTAATGATTGTTTTAATTCTTCTTTCGCTGTTAAGAGTTTGGTTAAGCTTATCAAGTTCTTTTTCTAATTCGCCAACTTCTGAAATACGATTTAAAATGTACTCTTTATTGATGTTACGCAATTTGATATCAGCCACATAATTGGCTTGAGTCTCATCGATAGAGAAAGCTTCCATTAAGTTAGGGACAACTAATCTATTTTCCTTCGTTTCTCTAATGATTTTAATGGTAGCATCCAAATCTAAGAGTACTTTTTGTAAACCGTATAATAAGTGAAGGTTCTTTTGAAGATTACTAATATCATAAGTAAGTTGCCTTTTAATACAGATAATTCTATATGCAGTCCACTCATGTAAAATTTCTTTGATACCCATTAACCTAGGACGACCATTAACAAGGATATTGAAGTTACATGAAAAACTATCTTCTAGAGTGGTATAACGGAATAACTTGGCCATTAATTTATCTGGGTCAACACCTCTTTTTAAATCTAAAGTGACCTTTAAACCACCAAGATCTGTCTCATCACGAACATCTGAGATCTCTTTCAATTTATTATTTTTGGCCATATCAGCTATCTTCTCTATGATCTGTTCAACAGTAGTTGTATATGGAATTTCTTTTATTTCAATGCAATTATCTTTTTTAGCATATTCATATTTTGCTCTTAGTTTAAATGAGCCTAGTCCAGTTTCATAGATTTTCTTTATCTGATCTTTAGAGTATAGCAGATAGCAACCAGTTGAGAAGTCAGGTGCTAGTAGTGTTTCTGTTAAATCGATAGATCTATCATCTAAAAAGTTGATGGTCGTTTCGCAAAGCTCTTTTAAATTAAAAGAACAAATATTAGAAGCCATACCAACAGCTACACCTTTATTCGGATTTGCTAAAATATTAGGGAAGGTGGTAGGGAGTAAAGTAGGTTCTAATAGTGTGGCATCGTAGTTATCTACAAAATCCACTGTGTCCTTATCGATATCTTTAAAGACTTCATGACAGATGTTATCTAATTTTACCTCTGTATATCTGGATGCAGCAAACTTCATATCTCTTGAAGTTGATTTACCAAAGTTACCTTTAGAATCAACATAGGGAAGTAATAGAGCATCATAGCCAGTGGTTAAACGTACCATGGTGGCATAGATAGCTTGATCACCATGAGGATTTAACTTCATCGTTTGTCCAACGACGTTGGCAGATTTGGTCTTATTTCCAGTTAAGAGTTTCATTTTATACATGGTGTAGAGTAATTTTCTCTGAGAAGGTTTAAATCCATCGATTTCTGGGATAGCCCTTGATACAATGACACTCATAGCATAGGGCATATAGTTTTTTTCCAGAGTTTCTGTGATTTTTTGTTTCGTATTATTCAATGTATATCCCCCTAGCTTAAATCTAATAATTCTAAGTACTCGTCACTATTGTCAGTAATAAAGCTTTTTCTACCTGCTAAATCATCACCTAAAAGGATCTCGAACATTTCCTTTGTGCGTTCCATATCTTCAGGAACGATTTCTACCAATTTTCTCGACTCTGGACACATGGTTGTTGTCCACATCATTTCGGGATCATTTTCACCTAGTCCCTTGGAGCGTTGAAGGTTATACTTACCACTTAACTTACTGACGATTGCATTCTTTTCCATTTCTGAATAAGCAAAATAAGTCTTTTTCTTTGTATTGATTTCATAGAGTGGTGATTCTGCTATATATACTTTACCCTCTTGAATTAAAGTGGGTACTAATCGATACAACATGGTTAAAATAAGGGTTCTGATCTGGAAACCATCTACATCAGCGTCGGTACAAATAATAATCTTGTTCCAAGGTAAATTATCCATATTGAAATTAGCTAGATCTTTATTGTGTTTAGTGTTGATCTCAACACCTGCGCCTATTACCTTTAAGAGATCGATGATAATATCACTTTTAAAGATTTTATCATAATCAGCTTTTAAACAATTAAGGATTTTACCTCTAAGGGGCATCAAAGCCTGAAAACTTGCATCCCTTGCTAACTTACATGCGCCAAGGGCAGAATCACCCTCTAGGATGTAGAGTTCTCTTTTTTCACTATCTTTACTACGACAGTCAACAAACTTTTTGACACGATTATTGAGGTCGATTTTACCACCTAAAGTTTTCTTAAGATTTAATCGTGTTTTTTCAGCTTTTTCCCGACTACGTTTATTAACGAGAATCTGATTAACAATTTTCTCAGCATCTAATCGATTTTCAATGAAATAAATTTCCAACTGTCTTTTTATGAAGTCTGTCATAAACTCTTGAATAAATTTATTAGTAATAGCTTTTTTGGTTTGATTCTCATAGGCAGTTATGGTTGAAAAAGAGTTTGTTACAAGAATCAATGAATCCTGAATATCAACAAAGGAAATTTTCTTCTCATTTTTATTATAGAGATTCAATTTCTTGATGAATTTGTCCATTTCATAAATAAAAGCATTTTTTACGGCTTTATCAGGTGAGCCACCATGCTCTAAATAGGATGAATTGTGATAGTATTCCAAGAGATTATTTTCATTATTAAAAGCAAAGGATAATTGAACTTTTACTTTGTATTCAGGTTTATCTTCACGATCTTTTCCACGGCCAGAATCTTCATAATAGATAGCTTCGCTTAAACCTCTACCATCGTTAATTTCTTCAACATAATCTATGATACCGTGTTCATATAGAAACTCAAATTTTTCACCAGATTCCTCATCTTTTAAAATGAATTTCAAACCTGCATTTACAATAGCTTGCTTCTTTAATACGTTTTGAAAATAAGCTAGAGGTATATTGATATCAGTAAAAACATCTAGATCCGGTTTCCATTTTTGAATAGTACCCGAACTTCGATAGTTTTTCTTTTCCTTCCGAAGACCTTCATCCGCAACAATACCTTTTTTAAAACTAATTTGATATTCATAACCATCTGTATAAACAGTTACATCCATATATTCTGAAGCATATTGAGTAGCGCACGCACCTAAACCATTTAAACCAAGAGAGTACTCATAGTTTTCTCCTTCATTGGTATTGTATTTTCCCCCTGCGTATAGCTCACAATAGACTAATTCCCAGTTGTAACGTTGTTCTTTTGTATTATAATCCAGAGGAATACCTCGGCCTCTATCTTTAACAGTAATGGATTGATCCTTATGTCGTATAACTTCAATGACATTTCCATATCCCTCTCTAGCCTCATCTATTGAGTTGGAAAGAATCTCAAAAAATGAATGTTGACAACCTTCTAAGCCATCTGAACCAAAAATAACAGAAGGTCTTTTTCTAACCCGGTCTGCTCCCTTCAAAGATGAAATAGAATCATTGCCATAGCTGTTTGCTTTATCGTTTACCAATTTGTCACCTCTTTATCTTATATGTATTGAACTTAACATTAAACGTAACTAGTTCTTTCCGGTCTTATGTTAATCTGTTTTGGTCACTTTTATTCGAAAACTTTCTCTATAGATTCTATCATAACATGCAAAAATTGCAAATGCAAACATATGTTTGGTACGTTAGTGAGGATATTGCTTATTAGAATGGAGTATGCTAAAATCATAGGTGAAAACTAGGATAAAGGTGATTGAATGAGTTTAAAAATAGTATTATTGGAACCAGAAATACCTCAAAATACAGGTAATATAGCTAGAACTTGTGTCTGCACTGGAGCAGAATTACATCTAATAAAACCTTTAGGTTTCTCTGTTGATGAAAAACAAGTTAAACGTGCTGGTCTTGATTATTGGGACAAGCTAAAATTATTTGTCCATGAAAGTTATGATGATTTTAAAGCAAAATATCCTGAAGCTAAGATTTTTATGGCAACAACAAAAGCACGTCATACTTATGCAGATGTAGCTTATGATGAAAACAGCTTTATCATGTTTGGTAAAGAAAGTGCTGGTATTCCTGAAGAAATCCTTGTGGAGAATGAAGAAACTTGCATACGAATACCAATGAGTTATGAAATGCGCTCATTGAACCTTTCAAACGCAGTGGCTGTTATACTTTACGAAGCACTACGTCAACAAAACTTCAGTGACCTCCAAGAAGAGGGCCAATTACACAATTATAAATGGGAATAATGAACCAAAAAAATAAGCCTTTTAGGCTTATTTTTTTGATTCATTTGTTTCAGGTTTTTTGGAACCAGACTTTGGTGGGTTACCAACCATTTTACAATGACCTTCGAATGTAGCCCCCTCATCAACAATAAAACTTCCACATCGAATGTCACCTACAACAGTACTTGTATTTGCTAAATGTGTTTCATTTGCACTTACCAAATTACCTTCAACGTTTCCACCCACTAATATATTATTAGCTTCAATGTTACCTTTAACTTGACCAGTTTCACCAACACAAAGGCTACCTTGGCATATAACATCACCTATATATGTACCATCAATACGAATAGTTTCAGTCGATTTTAAAGTACCACCTTCGATGGTTACATCTTGTGCGATAAAAGTATTTATCTTTTCATAGTTTGCTTTTTTCTTCTTCATAGGTATTGAACCTCCTTATCTTCCTACACGTCATAAATGTATAATGAATTTACTTAGTCAATAAAATCCAATGGATTCTTTGCAACACCATCAACCTTAATCTCGTAATGAATATGAGGACCAGTACTATAACCAGTGCTACCGATTTTTGCGATGACATCACCTCTACTAACATCATCACCAGCTTCAACACATAATTGAGAGTTATGAGCGTATTTTGTGCGTATGCCATAACCATGATTAATTACTATGTAGTACCCATAGGAGGGACTGTAGCCAGCATCAATAACGGTTCCACTGCCCGTTGCATAGACATCGGCACCATAACTATTACGCATATCAATGCCTTCATGATATTCTGAACCCCATCCGCTTGGACTAGAGCGCCATCCGAAATAAGAAGTAATTGTTCCATTTGTAGGATAGATCGAAGGATAGGCATCCCAATAAGGAATGAGAACATCTGCTTCTTGTTCCATCATTTCAAGGTCATTAAGTTCTACATTTATGTTGGTCTTAGTTTGTTCCAATTCATTATATAACATATTAGCTTGAAATTCAAAGCTATCTGAAAATAAAGCTGTAGTACGCAATTGTCTAGGAGATTCGTCTGAAATGTCTAAAGAATATAGTTCTTCTTCTAATTGCACGTCATTAAAACTAGAAGGTTTTGTCTCTGTGGTCTTATCAGTATGTTCCAATTTTTCTTCCAATTTGGTCTTCTCTTCTTGTAAAGTATTAAGGTCAGATTTAACGTCAGCAGACTGATCTTGTAATTGTTTTAAAGTTACAAATTGACTCTTAGTGGTGCCTTCTAAATTCTCAATGGATTTGTCACGTTGATCAATTTCACTATTTAAACCATCAATAACTTCAGATGAAATAGCGTTTTCTTGTTCAAGAGTTTTCACATATTGGCTATGTTGGTATGAGAGCATTGAAAAATATGTAATAAGACATAAAAGAATTAATAAAATAGGATATTTAGACCATTTGGGAATGCGAATAGATACTGGATTTTTACTGGATCTTGACATTAAAATCAGTGTGGTATATCGATCAACTTTACGATTATGTTTACGTAATCTGCTCATTTTAATCCCCCACATTTTTATTGGAAAGACAATAGGATACCGTCTTTCCAACATTAAAATAAACATTTAGTCATCTTATGTACTTTTGTTTTCTTATCTTTTGTTGTATTTATTATAACATAATCATTATAGAAATGTAACAGAATTATTACAAAAATAACGTTTTTGTGAAAAATTCATACTAAAATTAACCAAGAATTGTGATGAATCTATAATAAGATAAGGAAGGTAGAATGATTTATATTAAATTAGATATTGATTTATAGTCTGGAAATACTATAATAGTAAATAGCAAGTATTATTATTTAGAGGAATTAGGATTTAGTTAGAGATAAGATTGTGAGGTAATTATTGTGCAAAAAAAAGTGTTACAAAAGCTTGAATACGATAAGATGATTAGTCAATTAGTTAATAAGGCCGTTTCAAAGATGGCAAAAGATCGTTGTGAAGCTTTAGAACCTTCAACTGATATAAATGAAATAAAGATCTGGCAACGTGAGACTGCACAGTCAGTTAGTATGTTATTGAAAAGAGGTTCTATACCATTAGGTGGAATAAAAGACATTCGTAGTTCTTTAGAACGCATACGATTAGGGGCTAGTTTGTCAGCTATTGAGCTTCTTTATGTAGCAGAGGTTTTAAGAGTATGTAAGAAGGTTAAGAACTATTCGCGAGATGAAAGAGATCAGAGCCAGTTTGATATTCTGGATAATTTATTCTTTCAAATTAGTCCATTGACACCAGTATATACTGAAATTAGTCGTTGTATCATTTCAGAAGAAGAAATTGATGATAACGCATCTGCAACTTTAAAGAAAATTAGAAGAGAGATCAACCTATCTCACGATAGAATAAAGCAGCAATTGAATAAGATCATTCAATCAAATTCATATAGAAATATGTTACAAGATGCGGTTGTTACAATGAGAGGCGATCGTTATTGTGTTCCTGTTAAACAAGAATATAGAAGTCAATTCAAGGGTATGATCCATGATCAATCATCATCAGGTAATACATTATTCATTGAACCGATGGCAGTTGTTCAACTCAATAATCAACTAAGAGAGCTTTACATTCAAGAAAAAGAAGAGATAGAAAGAATTCTTGAAGAGTTAACCTTATTAGTACATGAAAACTATGAGGATATTAAGACTAATCTTCAGGTTTTAACAGAACTAGACTTTATTTTCGCTAAGGGCCAATTAGCTTTAGGAATGAACGCAACAGAACCGATCTTTAATGATCGTGGCTTTGTCCATATTAAGAAAGGTCGTCACCCACTATTAGACTCTAAGACAGTGGTTCCAATTGAAGTCTATTTAGGCAAAGAATTTACTACGTTGATGATTACAGGACCCAATACGGGTGGTAAGACCGTTACATTAAAGACTATAGGACTATTTACATTAATGGGGCAAGCAGGGTTACATATCCCAGCTTTGGACCAATCAGAGCTTGCTGTTTTCAAGAAAGTATTTGCAGATATAGGAGATGAGCAAAGTATTGAACAGTCTTTGAGTACATTCTCATCCCATATGGTCAATATCGTTGACATTTTAGCAAATGTTGATGAAGAATCATTAGTGCTTTTTGATGAATTAGGCGCAGGAACTGACCCAACAGAAGGTGCAGCATTAGCCATGGCTATTTTACAAAACTTGCACTGGAGAAGTATCCGAACAGTAGCTACTACCCACTATAGTGAATTAAAAGTCTATGCTTTATCTACCGATGGCGTTGAGAACGCATGTTGTGAATTCGATGTTAAAACGCTTCAACCAACTTATCGCTTATTAATTGGTATACCTGGTAAGAGTAATGCTTTTGCTATATCCAAAAGACTTGGATTGAAAGATGATATCATTAATTTAGCAAAAGAACAGCTTGAGCAAAACGATGTACGTTTTGAAGATTTAATAACTGATTTAGAAATTAGTAAAAAAACGGCTGAATACGAGAAAGATAGAGCTGTACGCTATCGAGAAGAAGCTGAAAGATTAAAAGAAAAAAGCGAAGAGCAGAAACAAAAAATCGCCGATCAAAAAGAAAAAATTCTTAGCCAAGCAAGAGAAGAAGCTAGAGATTTATTACAAGATGCCAAAACTGAGGCTGATGACATCTTAAAGCGACTTAATAAAGCCGCAAGAGAAAAAGGTAAGACCATTAACTTTAATGAACTTGAAGCTGATCGCGCACAATTAAGAGATGCTTTAGGGGATGTAGAAAAGAAAATGAATAAAAGCCTTTTCAAGAACAATAATAGAAAAGCACCTAAGAGTGTTAAAAAAGGTGATAAAGTGTTTGTTGATACTTTTAACCAAGAAGCTGTTGTTATATCAACGCCTGACTCAAAAGGTGATGTTACAGTTCAAGCCGGTATTATGAAGTTAAAGGTCAACATGAAGAATCTTAGAATAATGGAAGAGAAAGAGCAGCATCAAATAAGTAAACCAGTTAAAAAAGGTCGTACTCATGTAAGTAAGGCAAGAAATATTAAGACTGAATTGGATTTACGAGGTTGTACTGTGGAAGAAGCTCTTGGTGAAATTGATAAGTACATTGATGATGCTTATCTAGCCAACTTAGCCCAAGTAACGATTATACATGGTAAAGGTACTGGTGCCTTAAGAGCTGCCATTCACCAATATTTGAAAAGAAATGGTCATGTAAAAGCTTACCGTTTGGGTAAATATGGTGAAGGTGAATCAGGTGTGACAATAGTAGAATTATAATTCACATGAAGTAAGTAATGAGGAGTAATCCATGTAAAGTTAACCATAAGAAAATTAGCGTACGAAAGATAGAAATCGAGGAGGAGTGCTCATGACAACGGGTCAAAAGATTTTAGTTGTAGATGACGATAAAAACATTGCAGAACTAGTATCCTTATATTTAACTAAAGAAGGGTATGAGACAAAAAAGGTTTATACAGGTTCTGAGGCGGTTCAAGAATTTTCTAATTTTGCTCCACATCTAGTAGTCTTAGATTTGATGTTACCAGAAATGAATGGTTATGATGTTTGTAAAGAAATACGCAAAGTTAGTAATATACCTATAATCATGTTAACTGCTAAAGGAGAAACATTTGATAAGGTACTAGGTCTGGAACTTGGTGCAGATGATTATGTTGTTAAACCTTTTGACCCAAAAGAATTAGTAGCACGTGTTAAAGCTGTTCTGCGTAGAGTAGATAAGAAAGATGATTCCGATAAGAAAATTGTCATACCTAATCTGACGATTAGCTTATCAAACTATACTGTAGTTTATAGAGAAAAAAATGTGGAAATGCCACCAAAGGAATTAGAACTTCTATACTATCTAGCTTCCCATGCTAATCAAGTATTTACTAGAGAGCAGTTACTTAATCAAATCTGGGGTTATGAATACATTGGGGATACAAGAACGGTAGATGTTCATGTAAAGCGTATTCGAGAGAAATTCAACGAAGAAGACGAATGGGGTTTGAAAACAGTTTGGGGAGTAGGCTATAAATTTGAGGTGAAATAATGGGTAAATTTAAATCATTAAGGAAAAAACTATTATCCATCTATTTGGGGATCATAGTTGGAACCTTTCTAATTCTATCTGCCTTACTTCCGAGCATCATTAGAGGCTATTTTATAGAAAATCAAACAGACGTATTAATGCGAGAAGGACAGTCTATTGCAGAGTATTATAAAGCAACTAGATTTAATTTCCAATTTGAAGTTTTGGCTGGGTTAGTGAATAAAATGTTAGAGACAGAAATGTGGTTGGTTAACGTTGAAACCGGTCAGATTGTAACCAGTGATGGAGCTACTGGGGTTATGAAGTTAGATTCACCTTTAAGTAAAGAAGTATTAAAGGGGAATGTGGTTCAGACGACTGGTGACTTTCAAGGGTACTTTGATGTAGAAGTATTAACTGTAGGTATGCCATTGTATGGTGATGATGGACATATGGATTTGCTTCTGTTTCTTCATACTGAAATAGCTACCATCGAAAATACAGTTGATGATATGCAAACGATCATAACCTTTGTATTAGGGATATCACTGTTGGTAGCCTTTATACTTATATTCATCTTATCAAGGGATATCATTGGATCCATAAATCAGATGAATATAGCAGCTAAGAAAATGGCTGGTGGTAATTTTGCAGCTAAGGTGGAAATTCATACGGATGATGAAGTTGGACAATTAGCTGAAAGTTTTAATCACATGGGTGAAGAATTACGTAAACTCGAAGCGATGAGAAGAAGTTTTATAGCAAATATCTCTCATGATTTTAGATCGCCCTTAACATCCATTAAGGGATTCGTTTCAGCTATATTAGATGGTACGATACCTGAAGATATGCAGGACCATTATCTAAATGTTGTTTTGGATGAAACAGAGAGATTAGCAAAGATGACGAATGACATCTTACATCTTACCAAGATGGAGTCTAATCAAGTACAATTGGAGTATCGTGATTTTGATGTTCATGAAGTGATACGAAAGGTTCTCATAGGACTTGAACAACGCATTAATGAGAAAAATATTAAGATAGAACTGATATTTATTGATGAACGCCTAATGGTTCATGGTGATTTAGAACAGATTCAAAGGGCTGTTCATAATTTATTGGACAATGCTGTTAAATTCGTTGGCGAGAATGATCAAATCTTTATTGAATCATCTGTGATTAATAAGAAAGTTCATATTAGTATTATTGACACAGGTCCAGGTATCAATGAAGAATCCCTTAAGCACATTTTTGACCGCTTCCATAAAGGGGATTATTCAAGAGGTGTTCATAAATTGGGTACAGGCTTAGGGCTTGCCATTGTTAAAGAAATTATTAAGAAACATGGTGAGGAAATTACAGTATCTAGTAAAGAAGGAGAAGGGACAGCATTTACTTTTACACTAGCGTTAGCAAATAATTCAAAATTATTAACAAAGCGTTCATAATTTATTTAAAACCATTGGGTATAATGAAATTAAATAAGGAGCGTTAGTGACGCAATATACTAATAAGTGGTAAAAGGAGGTAGCATGATGGATCAAAATGAAAATAATTCAAATCATGATACTAATCAATCAAATAATGAGCAGGATGTTATTCAGCTAGGAAATTCTTCTTCAGACCAAGAACAAAAAAGTGATAATATTTATTCTAGCCAAAGTTATAATCAGTGGTCAACACATACTGTTAATCAATATAATGACCAAAAACAAGAAACTTATGAACAGAAAGCAGATAACCCTACAGATACTTTCAATGTAAATTTTGATAACAAGGGACCTTGTTTCAGCAGTAGAAATGATGGAGGTAACGGTGGGAGTAAGAAGAAAAGAAAGACTTGGAAAGTAGTAGCTGCAATTTTTTTAGGTGTTTTCTTATTATCAGGTGTCATTGGAACATCAGTTTACGCAGGTTATACCTTAGCAGATTATTTTGAGGGATCTATTGAAGATGTAAATGAAGATTTAGCTAAGAATAATACTATTGATTTAACCAATAAGACTGATCCGGTAGCATCACAAAACACAGTTTTGACGGTACCTGAAATTGCAGAAAAAGTTGGACCTTCTGTAGTATCGATCAATACCAAAACAAAAGTTAATAATGGATATATGCCCTTCTATGGTGAAGGCGCTGGATCAGGATTTATATTTGAAGAGAATGAAGACGTTTATTATATAGCTACAAATAACCATGTCATTGAAGGAGCTTCTGAAATATCATTAACAATTAATGGTGAAGTGGTCAATGCATATCTTCAGGGAACAGACCCGATGACAGATCTAGCTGTACTTTATATCATTAAATCTGAATTACCTGCAAGTCTATCTAATTACATTAAAGTTTCCCAATTAGGGGAATCCGATGATTTAGTTGTAGGTGAATTAGCTGTAGCCATAGGTAATCCACTAGGATTAGGTGAAACAGTAACTGTTGGTGTGGTGAGTGCTATTAATCGTCAGATAGAAACGGAATCTGGTCAATTTACTCTTATACAGACAGATGCGGCTATTAACCCAGGTAACAGTGGTGGGGCCCTAGTGAGTGGTTATGGTGAAATAATTGGTATCAATACACTTAAAATTGGTGAGACTGATGTTGAAGGTATAGGATTTGCTATTCCAATAGCAATTGCTGAACCAGTCTTATACGATATCATTGAGAATGGAAGTATCCAAAGACCATTTATCGGCATTTATGGTCAAGATGTAACAGGCGAACTATCAAGTTTATATGGTTTACCCGTTGGAGTATTTATCATTGATGTCATTCCTGGTGGACCAGCAGAACAAGTTGGTTTGCAACAAGCAGACGTCATCGTTAGTTTAAATGACCAAATGATAAAGAATATGAGTGATTTAAAGAGTAGTATTGAAAGTTATGAAGTTGGTGACCAAGTAACCATTAAATATATTCGAGATGGTAGAGCATTACAAGTGAGTTTAACACTGCAAGGACAATAGTCAATCAAGCGTATAGTAGGGACATATGAAGCCTATTATACGCTTTTTATTTCATAATAATACCATTGATTCAGATTGACCTTCTCATGTAAAATAAGAGAGACGCAACAGAATAAAACTAGAAGGAAGGGGATAGCGGTGCTAAGTGCTAAAGCGATTACAACATTATCAGCCCTAGCTATTTCTGGTGTCATCATAGGAAGTGTTGCTTGGGAAGGTCAAGAGGATTTAACGAAAACCAAAAGTGTCATGAATGAAATGTATGATAAAATCATGACTCAAGAAAAGTCGATAGATAACCTCGTTAATGGAATTGAAGTTATTAAGGAAACAGCCAATGGTGAAATCGAGAAATTAGAAATTAAGCTAGAAGAAGAAGAGAATGAAAATCTGCAATTAGCAGATGAGAATAAAAATCTATCACAAGCTAATAACGAATTGGATAAAGCGAATCAAAAGTTAGAAAAAGATAATGAAAATTTAGTAGCTGAGAATGAGCAACTCAACCAAAACCAAGATGAACTTGAAAATGAAAACAAAAGTTTAATTGAATATGTTGGTGAGTTAGAAAAAGATCTTCTCCAGGCAAATAAGCAAGCAGAAGACCTAGGGGATTTCGCAGAAAAGATGGAAGAAGACTTAGAGGGTATTGGTGATGAAGTTATTAAACCTGATACCTCATTAAACTAAATAGACTATGCAATTAATTATGAAACCCCGAAAGGGGTTTTTTTCTTTGAATCCTCGACGTCTGGCGATTTTTATTGTATAATGAGTGAGATGAGGAATTAGAAAGGGAGTAGAATATGCAGTATATTGCAGATTTTAAAGAAGGTGACAGAGTAGTTGAACATTTTTTATGTAAACAAAAATCTGTACTTAAAACTAGAGGCGGTAAATCCTATTATTCGTTAGTATTGCAGGATAAAACGGGAACAGTTGATGCTAAGGTATGGGATTTAAGCGATCAAATACACGATTTTGATACACACGATTATATTAAAATAGATGCTATGGTAGTGACATTCCAAAATGATTACCAACTCAACGTAAAGAAAATACGTCGTAGTACAGAAGGAGAATATGATCCTAAAGATTATATCCCAGTTAGTAATAAAGATATTGATGAAATGTATGAAAGTCTAAAAAAATATGTCCATAGTGTAAAAAACAAGTTCATTAAGAATTTATTAGTGGGCATATTCATTGATGATGAAGCTTTTATTAAGAAATTCAAGTTTCATAGTGCAGCAAAGAATATACACCATGGTTATATGGGTGGGTTATTAGAGCATACCTTATCTGTAGTTGAGATCTGTGAATTTTTATCTGGAAGATATTATTTTGTTGAGAGAGATCTTCTTATTGCCGGGGCAATGTTACACGATATAGGAAAGGTTCATGAATTATCACCATTACCACTTAATGAGTACACCGATGAAGGTCAACTAACTGGTCATATTATTATTGGTCTTGAATACATTATTGAAAAAATGAGTGAAATCAAGGATTTCCCTAAAGAGATAGCAACATTGATTAAACATATGGTCCTTTCTCATCATGGGGAGTTGGAGTACGGTTCGCCTAAGGTACCTCAAACGATTGAGGCTATGATTATCCATTGTGCTGATAATATGGATGCCAAAGTGAAGTGTTTCGAAGAAACCATCATGGAAGATACAACTGAAGGTATGTGGACAAATTATCACCGTATGCTGCAAAGAAACATACGACGAACAAATATATAACAAATGAATTAATCTATCAATTAGGAACTATAGCCGAGAGCTATGGTTCTTTTTTCATGGTATAAGAAAGTACTGCGTTTTGCTCGCAAGGAATTATACTTTCCTATCTCCAGTTTAAACGTGGCGTTAGCCACTTTTGCACTGTATTACTTTTGTTCCGCTTAAATTTTTTAAAGCATATAATAGAGTAGAAATGAAGTGAAGAGTTGGTCAAGCTAACTTTTTCATGTTAAAGGAGCTAAGTGTATGGGAAGAAGAAAGCGTCCTAAGAGATGGAATCGTCGTCATTATAATCCCGAGTTATATGAAAAACCTCCTAGTGATTCTCAAGAAGAGTCAATGCTGTTACAAGAAGAGCCAGAACCAGAACACGGTCTCTCATTTTATGCTACAAGAAAATTTACATCACCATCAATAAATATATCACCTGAAGAAAGATTAAGACGAAAGATTCAATGTAGATGTATGATGGAAGGCTCATAAAAAATGGTTGTTTAAAACGCGCCCCTTATAATTAACTAATTATAAGGGGCGTATAATCTTTTCTGTAAGTTTAAATTAGAACTCTTTATTTTGAATCTTTATTCCATATAAATTCTTTTTTCTAAAATCAGTAGGTGTCAGCTCTGTTTGTTTAATAAATGCTCTATTAAATGTCCGTATAGTGTTAAATCCAACCAGATATGCTATTTCAGTAATCGATTTGTCTTCAGACAATAAATGTCCGCATGCTTCTGATATTCGAAGTGCATTAATATAATCACTAAACCCTATATTTATTTTTTTCTTTAATAAATGTGATACATAATACTTACTTACATGTAAAGACTCTGAAATAGTATCTAAAGATAAATCTTTTGCATAATTTTCAGAACAGTAAACTAAAATATTTTGAAGCATTGATAAATTAGATGTTTTAATGGATTTGAGTTTCATTATTTTTAAGAGTTCTGCAAAAAATACTAGTAAATATCCTTTTATTTGTAAGTCTTTGAATTCATGATTTGACTCATATACCTCAGCTGCGGAAGATAAAAAAGAATATAAGCAAGGATATTTGTATGCATTTTTAATGACTTGATTATCAGGAATGTAATTCTGAAAAATATGTTTCATTTCTTTAAATAGATCAGGTGAAAAGATGAAAATTAGATATTTTTCTGGACCTTTACTTGAATATTGATGGACCTGGTTAGGAAAAGAGACAAAGATCTCACCTTTTTTCAGTAAAGCTTTATTACCATCAACATTGGTAACAGTTTCACCTTCAAGCATATAGATGAGCTCAATATGGTTATGAAGATGTGGTGCAAAGTCTAAACTATTTCCATAGTGTATAAATAAATCCTTATCTTTGTTTTCATAAAAAGCAACCATAACATCTTCCTCTATTCTGAACAATATATGTCTGATAAATACCCTGTTTTGACTTGTATTATAGCATATAGTGTCTTATAATACAATCAACAATATAGGATTATGGTAAGGGGGAAAAAATATGAGTTTATCAATAGGAGTACAACTATACACTTTAAGAGATGAGATGGAAAAAGATTTTAAAGGTACACTAGAAAAGGTTAAAGAATTAGGCTATGAAGGTGTTGAGTTTGCTGGTCTGTTTGGGAAGGAAGGAAAAGAAGTTAAAGAAATTCTTAAGGATCTTTCATTAAAAGCAGTATCAGCTCACGTCCCTTTAGCGGAATTACTAAAAGACCCGGACAAAGTCTTAAAGACATATAAAGATATAGGGTTAGAGTATATAGCAATTCCTTATTTACCAGAAGAGGATAGACCACATGCTGGTAATTTTGATCATACCCTTAAAAATATTGCTTTTGCTTGTGAAAAAGCCAAAGAATACGGTTTGACAATGCTCTATCATAATCATGATTTTGAGTTTGATGTAGTTGACGGAGAGTATTATCTGGATACAATTTATAAAACTATCTCTGCAGACTTACTACAAGCAGAAATTGATACATGCTGGGTTAATGTTGCAGGTCTAGATCCATCAGAATATATAATGAAATATAAAGATAGAGCACCTGTTGTACACTTAAAAGATTTTGTTATGAAGGGTAGAGCCAAAAAAGAAAATTTATATGAATTAATAGGAATAGATAAGAATGCACAGCAGAGTAAAGAGGAATTTGCATTTCGTCCTGTAGGGTATGGGTTTCAAGATTTCAAGCAGATTATTGAAGCTAGTAAGCAAGCTGGTGCCAAGTGGGTAATAGTAGAACAAGATAGACCAGCAACAGGTCAAAGTCCTCTTGAATCTGTTGAACTAAGCATTCAATATCTAAAAGGATTAAGACTGTAATTATGGAGGTATTATAATGGCGAGTAATGATTTATTAAATAAGTTTAAAGAATCTAATTCTAACATGAAGGAAAGAGACATCAATAAAAAATTAAAAGTAGGTATAATCGGCACAGGGTGGATTGCAGAATACCATTTAATCGCATATAAGAATATGCCAGATGTTGAAGTAGTAGCTGGTGCAGATTTAGTAGATGGAAAAGCAAAAAAGTTCTTTGAAGATAATAACCTTGAAGGGGTAAATTGCTATCATAGTCATAAAGAAATGCTAGAGAATGAAGAGTTAGACGCAGTTAGTGTATGTACATATAATGCA
Organism: Vallitalea okinawensis; assembly: GCF_002964605.1. NCBI lineage: Bacteria > Bacillati > Bacillota > Clostridia > Lachnospirales > Vallitaleaceae > Vallitalea > Vallitalea okinawensis. Next base: position 691,213 of record NZ_PQDH01000002.1, on the reverse strand, counting down.
ACTCATGCAGAGTGTACAATTGACGCTCTTAAGAAAGGTGTTCATGTTTTACTTGAAAAACCAATGTGTGTAACACTGGATGAGGCAATTGAAATAATGAAAGTAGAGAAAGAAAGTGGCAAAGTACTTTCTATCGGATTCCAGCCACGTCTTGATGAGAATATGAAAATGATCAAGAAGATCGTTGATTCAGGAGAACTTGGAGAAATATATTATATTCAAACTGGTGGAGGAAGAAGAAGAGGTATACCAACTCCTTTTGGAACTTCATTTATAGAAAAAGAAACTGCGGGGCTTGGAGCACTTGGAGACATTGGATGTTATTCCCTTGATATGGTATTGAATGCAATTGGTTATCCAAAGCCATTAACTGTAACGGGCTATAAATCTGATTTCTTTGGCAAAAGCAAAGAATATTCAAATAAACCGGAGTATGCAGATATCTTTGGAGTAGATGATTTTGCAGCTGCATTTGTACGCTTAGAAGGTGGCATTGTTTTAGATTTTAGAATAGCATGGGCAATGCATCCAGATACAACAGGTGATACGATTCTATTTGGTAAAAAAGGAGCACTTCGTATTCCATCAACTGAATGTTGGAACGGATCCGTTGGTGGTGCTATGACCTTATATCATGATGTTGCAGGAGAGCAAACAGAAACTAAAATACCTATTTTAAAGACAGAAGAAGATTTATTTGACCTGAAAATAAGATCTTTCTTAGATGCCATTATAGACGAAACTCAAGCTCCAGTACCAACAAGTCAAATACTGTATAATCAAGCCATCATTGATGGTATATCTAAATCATCAGACCTTGGTAAAGAAATTGAGATTGATATACCAGTAATCTAATAGCAAATCCAATAATGAATATAACAAAAGGCTTATTTCAAAATAAAATAAGCCTTTTTTGAATATCATCAGTTATTTACGAGCTGTTTTTATATTAGCCATAGATCGTTTAGCGAGTACCTCTTCATATTTTTCATCCAGTAATGACTTTTCTTTTGTGAAATTAATTTTTTCAAATGGGAAGCCATTTTCGTCATAAAGTTCTTTTAAATTTTCTATTTCTGCTAATGATAATTTCAATTGGAACTCCCCTTTCTATTTAATATTGCAATAACAAGATTCCACAGTTTAACTTCAAATTCACTAAGTACTGTTACTATAATATATGAATCTAAGCTACTAAAGATGTCATTTTGAGTCTCGAATATTAAGATATACTCTTCATTAAAGATACTGTTATAAGGGATGATAAGGCGTTTGAAGGATTTATTTAAACAAGGTTTTTTACCATTTATTCTTTTTTTAAGTTCTTTTATCTCATCATCACTGAGCTTATAAGTATTGCAAACACGTTCTAAGCAATCTCTTTTTATTAATTTAAATGATATCTCTTGCTGTTGTAGGTTACAAAACTCTTCTACTTGGGATTTTAGAACCTCTTCATAATCCCATTCGTCATAACCCAATATCATATTCTGAATCTCAGTCTCTTGTTGGTTAATCACAGTTACCTGATCTTTCAATATGTAATAAAGAGATGCAATTTTACTCAATGTGATATCATCTTGACGTTTAAAAGTATCGATAAGGACTTGGTCTTGTAACTTATCTTCGCTGAACTCAAGTCCACCTTTACCTAGTAACTTAATTCTTCTTGGATCAATGATACAATAGTCAACAATGAGAACAATAATAAAAAATAAAATGATCATAAAGATATCCCCAGCTATCTGATCATCAAGATAATTGTTAGTAAAAGATACATGAGATAAGCTGGGGATAAATACAAGTATAAACATACAGATTGAATAGTATAGACCACGTATTTTTTTAATCAAAATATCTGTAATGATTTTAATGCGGAACAAGATGATTGAATAGATGACCAACATGAGAGGAAGGATTAATAGAAACCAGTTCTGCCCCAGAAAGCTTGCGAATTTGGATAATAACATTAGACCACCTCTTGACCACTTGACACAAAATAAGACTAGTACTTATAATGTTAAAAGGTTACAATATATTTATGATTGTATGTGAAGGACTGAGAAGATATGAAGAAAGATAGAAATATACCTGTTGAAAAGAATAAACATTATGTAATGCAGGTTGAAGATATAGGTGTAAATGGCGAGGGAATTGGTAAGGTAAAAGGATATACCCTTTTTGTTGAAGGTGCTTTGCCAGGTGAAGAAGTAGAAGTGCGTGCAGTAAAAGTAAAGAAAAACTTTGGATATGGTAAGTTATTAAAGATTATTCGATCTTCAGAACATCGTAAAGAGCCAAGCTGTGCTATTGCAAAAAGATGTGGAGGTTGTCAGCTGCAACATCTATCTTATGAAGGACAACTACAATATAAGACGAAGAAAGTACAAGATATCATGGAGCGGATAGGGGGACTAAAAGATATAAAGGTTTTACCTACTCTTGGTATGGATGAACCTTACCACTATCGTAATAAGGCTCAATTTCCTGTTGGCAAAACAGAGGATTTAAATATTGGCTTTTATGCTAGGAGAAGCCACGATATTATCAATACAGATGAATGTGAAATTGGTCACCCAATTAATAAAGAGATTATTAGGGTTATTAAAGGGTTTATCAAAGCATTTGATATATCAGTCTATGATGAAGTTAAGCATAGAGGTCTCATCCGCCATATCGTTACACGCACATCCCATCATACAGGTGAAATCATGGCTTGTATCGTTATTAATGGAAGAAGTCTGCCTAATACTGTAACACTCATTGAAGCATTAAAGGCTATTGAGGGTGTAGCTGGTATCTGTCTTAATTATAACCAAGAGAAGACAAATGTGATTTTGGGTAAAGAGATTAAGATGCTTTGGGGCAAAGAGAAAATAGTAGATTATATTGGTGATCTTAAATTTGAAATATCACCCTTATCTTTTTTTCAAGTAAACCCTATTCAGACAGAAGTACTTTATAATAGAGCTTTGGAGTATGCCGGATTAACTGGAGAAGAAGTTGTATGGGATGCTTATTGCGGGATAGGTACCATTTCCCTCTTCTTAGCACAAAAAGCTAAGCAGGTATATGGCGTGGAAATAGTAGAACCAGCTATTAAAGATGCAAGGAATAATGCAGACATAAATGGCATTACTAATGCAGAATTTTTTGTTGGAAAGGCAGAAGTCATCATACCAGAAAAGTATGTTGAAGGTATTAAGGCAGACGTCATCGTTGTAGATCCACCACGTAAAGGATGCGATGGAAAACTGCTGAACACCTTAGTGGAAATGGCACCAAAGCGTATTGTCTATGTCTCCTGTGACCCAGCAACCTTAGCAAGAGACTTGAAATATCTTGTTGAACATGGATTTGAGGTTGATCAAGTACAACCTGTTGATATGTTTCCCCATACCACTCATGTGGAGACTGTTGTGAAACTAAACCTAACATTATAAATAATAATAGTATCTAATTTCAAGTTCTAAGCGAAAGCTTCTCAGAACTTTTTATGCTCTAAAGAAATATTACTAAATTTAACTGTGTGATATAATATTAGTATCTATATGTAACTAGATAGTTATGAATGGAGGTAATATCAGGATGTTAAAAGAGAAAATACACAAAATGAGCTTTGCAAAAATTTATCCATTATATGTAAATAAGGCAGAGAGAAAAGGTAGAACAAAATCTGAAGTTGATGAGATCATGCGTTGGCTGACAGGTTATAGTCAAAAGGAAATAGAAGCGCATATAGAAATGCAAACGGATTTAGAGACTTTCATTGAGGAGGCTATCAACTTCAACCCTCTTAGTTCTCTAATTAGAGGTGTTGTTTGTGGCGTAAGAGTGGAAGATGTTGAAGATCCAATCATACAAAAAATTCGATTTCTAGATAAACTTATTGATGAGTTGGCAAGAGGAAAATCAATGGAAAAGATATTACGTAAACAAAAATAGATGTATTTTTTTGATGTTTGGTGAATAATCAGTACCTCTGATTCAAAGGACTATATGAGAGAGAGCAAAAGAGATAGGATTTGATTTAAAATCAGATACCTATCTCTTTTGTTTTAGGAGAAAAACACCAAATCAAAAGGAAGTATAAATATCCACCCAAAACAAAGAGCGGCATCAAATGATGTAGACCAAGTAAGCTTGTATGCCCAATAATTATCCTGAAATAGCCCAACCAAATTTCGCTAGCCTCATCTTGATGTTCTTCTAGCCAATAGTTAAACTTTTCTCGGTTGTTGAAAAAATTACATCTCCCATTGTTTCAACCATTTTAAAATGGCTTGGTTTGTTTCTACTGGCTTTTCTTGCTGGATCCAATGACCACAATCTAGATTTACCACTTCAACATTGGGCACGAACTCTGTTAATTTTTCAGATTTCGGGATCCCATCCCGGGCACCATAGATCATCAGTGTGGGTTGTTGGATGATAGGGTTCACGTCCGCCAATAAGTGCCAGTTGCGATCAAGGTTTCTATACCAATTTATACTCCCGGTGAACCCTGATGATTCGAAAGCAGAAACAAAAACGGCCAGTTCGCTGTCACTCATTATGGGTTCACCGAAAGGTGTTTCTTCTCTGGCGAGATTGATCAACGCCATACCCGGCTGAGGCTCTCTTAATGGCTCATTCTTTCGGTACAAGTTGCGAAGAAACTGGGATGTATTTTCTTTGAATACAGCGTCTGCGACGCCTGTCTGTCGATTGAAGTGGACAAAATAGTAGTCGCCGCCTAATATTTCTTCCATGAACTCGATCCAGGGTCTTTCTCCTCGCTCTTGGTAAGGTAAGCTCAGGTTTATCACTTTATTTACACGGTTTGGATGCAATAAGGTCAGTCCCCAAACGACAAATGCACCCCAATCATGACCGACAAAGATAGCATCTTCGTATCCGAAGTGATCGAGAAGTGCGATGAGATCACCCGACAAGTGTTCAATGTCATATTCGGTTACATCAGTCGGACTGGATGAGTTGCCATAACCCCGTTGGTTTGGGACGATGACATGGTAGCCTGCTTCGACAAGTACGGGCACCTGATAGCGCCAAGAAAAAGCATGTTCTGGCCAACCGTGACAAAGTACAATAGGTTTTCCAACATTTTGTCGGCCTGCTTCAAAAACTTCGAGTTCTACACCGTTGACTGAAATAAGGGTAGGCTCGGGAAAAACAGTTTTATTAATCATTATATTACCTCCTATACTAACTGCAATAAAAAAACGGTTACAATCAGCATTATAGTATAGTGGTGTGACACCAATATGTCAGGTTTGAAAATATAGTTTTATTGATATTTTTCATGCATCGATTTTATTCTAGATGCAACAGCTCGGCGTACCCTTTCAGGACCTAACACTTCAACGTGTTCGCCAAAACTGAAGATCAATGAGTAATACCATTCCTTCTCTGGAAATTGTGCAGTCACAATCAGTTCACCTGTGTTTAGAATTTCAATATTTTCTTTGTCAAAAATATCTTCAACTCGAGTCCTCACCTGAGGTACGAATTTTAATGTAATGCTGGTCAAAGAGACCTGCTTCTTTGATGCTTCTTCAATTTCTTGATATGACTTTTCTCTACGCTTAAATAGTACATCTTCAATCTGCAAGTCAATAATGCGTGAAATCCTGAATACCCTGAATTCTGTTTTTAAGTGACAATAGCCAAAAAGGTACCATGTATAACCTTTAAAGATTAATGACATTGGTTCTATCTGCCTTTTACTTGTTTCGTTTGCATAGTTTCTATATATAATTGTAATCAATTGTGATTGAGTGATAGCATTCCGGATGTTTTTGACCAGCTGTTTCTGCTTTGAGGAGTATACCCATGGCTCCGTACCAATTATGATTTGCTCCATATGCAGGTTAAGATGATGCGTTTTATCCTGTGGAATAAGATTTCGCAGTTTTTCTATGGATGATTCAAGCTCAACATCCTCAAGAGTTGAGTTAATACCTTTAAGTGCTGAAATTATGGAACACAAATTGTTTAGTGTCAGCAACTGATGGTTTAATTTATAATTCTCCATAATACCAAAACCACCATTATTCCCAGGGTATGATATAATTGGAATACCAGCCATATTAATAGCTTCAATGTCCCTGTAAACCGTTCGAACTGAAACTCCAAACTTTTCCGCAAGTTCTTTTGCCGATATTCGACTTCTATTAAGTAATATAACAATGATTGTCAGCATACGGTCTATTTTCATATTCTTCTCCTTAACATATGTTTGGCATATTCTAGAGTATTTCCTAATAATATTTAGCTATTTCAGTCTAACATAGCATCTAAAATAATGAATGTCAAGAAGAGTTAACAAGAAATTTATTTGACTAACAATAAATTATATACTACGATTTTGCTGCATACAGTTACATTAGAAATAAGTATCCATAGTGAAGATTCAAATATTCCATCTGCGGTGATTGAAGAAAGCGATAGCAGAGCCCTTTTGATAATAAAGTTACTTGATGAAAAGAAAAAGAGTATGACTTGACAATGGATAAGGTTGATTCCTTTATAGACAATTTTTTGCATCATCACAGTACTCTATTATTTCATCTCTTATGGCATCTGCATTAAGTATTGTATGGTCAATTCTATCATTTATACTCATTCTATCACCTCTCATAAAAATTACTTTTATCTATTTTTCTGGTTACATAACATTCCTAATCTGGTTCTTAGCAAATATAACTTGTAGGCGTTCCTATTTAGCGCTGCATATAATGCTAGTATTATCAATAAATTGGGTATAGATTAGAAAATAAGTTAAGTAAACTTGTAGAATTAAATATTGATGGTACTAGAAATGTTTGATAGAGAAATATTTGAGAATGTTATCGACAAAGTAATCATTGGAAAAGTTGATGAGTCAGGTATTAGAAATCCTTATTCAGTAACTTTTTTAAAAAAACAGGTTTACGATTAGTGGTGGACTGTACTGTAAAAAAGCCTGATGGAATACATGGTATCAGCGAAATAGCTGTGTTTACAAGGGATTCATAGGATTTTAAGTTTATAAATGATGGGTGTGATTTTAAGAATAAAGTGCCCATTGGAGAGCTTGAAATTATCATTGTAGTGCTCACTTAACTAAATATAGACATGTCAACATACAGTACCTCTGATTCGAAGGACTATATGAGAGAGAGCAAAAGAGATAGGATTTGATTTAAAATCAGATACCTATCTCTTTTGGTATAGGAGAAAAAACATCAAAATCGACCGAAGGGAGATATGAAGAAGAGTGAAGTGATAGCTGTAGCAAGTCAAAAAGGTTGCTCTGCAAAAAAACAATGTACAGAAACGTAGCGACGATTTTATTGTATATGATACAATTAACTTAGGATTATATAGAGTGAACCGTATCACAGTGATGAATAATTAGATTTTACATTGTATTTTATTAATAATAGTAATCAATTAACATAAGTTCTTTAAAACTTATGTAGGAGTAAAAGGAGGAGTTATGAAAGTATATAGATTATTATCTATTTTAACAACTTTACTAAATAATGATCTTGTATCAGCAAAAGATTTAGCTGATAAGAATGAAGTTTCAATTAAAACAATTCAAAGAGACATAGAAACATTGAATATGGCTGGAATACCCGTTTTCTCTGAAAAAGGGATGAGAGGTGGATACGGAATACTAGATTCATATAAATTTGATACAAAACTTTTATCAAGTTTTGAAGTAGGCGTCTTAAATTCTATTTTAGATGGATTAAGAAATATCTATGATAATAAGCAATTAGAAGTATTATGGGAGAAATTTGAGTATGCATTAAACTCTGAGCCGAATAATGATAGAGTTCCAATGAAAATTGATTTATCTCCATGGAATCATGATGAATCTGTTTCACTAAAAGTAAAAACTTTATCTGATGCAATTAAGAATAAATTATTACTTAACATTGAGTATTGTAATATAGAAGGAATATCATCAAAAAGACAAATAGAACCTTATGGCTTAAAAATGAAGAGTGGTAGGTGGTATTTAAATGCCTATTGTCTAAATAGGAATGAGTTTCGAGTTTTTAAAGTCAATAGAATCGTTGGATTAGAAATCACAAAACAACATTTTATTGAGAAGGATTATAATGAATTTGACAATAAAAAAATGAGAAGTAATGATAGTGAGAAAAAAATTCTAAAATTCACTAATAGATCATATCCGAAGGTAGTAGATATTTTTAGTGATGATGAGATAAGCATATTAAATGAGGAATATATTACTGTAACTACATTTCTTAGAAATGATGCGTGGCTACTATCAATGATTCTATCTTTTGGGAATCAAGTGGAGGTTATAGAACCTGAGTCACTCATGATTGATGTAAAAAAAATGATAAGAAAAATGAATAATATATATAAATAGGACATACTAGATGTCCTATTTTTTATTCTAGAATAATGAGGATTAAAAAAATAAGGAGAGGTATTATGAATAATAAAAAAAGTTTATTTTTAGAGAAAAAAGGTTTGAAATTACACTATAAAATTATGGGAGAAGGGAAACCCATTATATTATTGAATCCAGCATTTGCAGATTTAAGAATATGGAACAATGTGGAAGAGAGTTTATCGAAGAAATATAAGGTTATACAGTTTGACTTTAGATATACTGGTAAAACGGAACAGGATAACTCAAATTATAGTTTGTTCGAGGATTTGAATTATTTAATTGATGAACTTGGGTTAATTAAAGTGAATCTAATTGGTCTTTCCGCAGGGGGTCACACAGCACTAGAATACGTAATTCAATATCCTGAAAAAGTAGATAAATTATTTATTATTTCAACTGGATTGTTTGGAGTAAATGAAGATGAAAACAAGGTTGTACGTATAAAGGAATTTCAATCTGAGTTATATTCAGGAAATGTGGAAGAAGCAGCCAGAATATGGACTAAAACTTGGCTAGTGGGAGAAAAGAGAAGTAATAAAGATATTTCTTCAGATAAGCTTGATTTGTTTAAAAATATAACTAAGCAGAATCTTTTAAATGGTGCTAACTATAAAATGCCAGATTTTATCAATCCACCTGTTAATGTACAATTAAACGAAATAGATAACGAAGTTTATCATTTAGTTGGATCTTTTGATTATGAAGATGTATATAATTCAAGTAAAGTTTTTAAAGACAAAATAAATAATTATAAAGAGGAGCAAGTTAAGTCTGCACATATAATCCCACTGGAGTTGCCAGAGTTTTTGGTTGATAGAATAGTAGGGTTCATCAATTAGAGTCTCTTTACATCATAATAAAAGATATCTAAGTCAGTGGACTTGCTTGATACAATCGAGAGAGCATTTATTAATAAGAACAATAAGGATAAAAGATAAGCAACTTCGGCTATATGTATCCCACCAAGCCCTTGAGAGGCCATAGGTAAGGTTGATGAAGATGGTACGTAGGAATACGTCTATTAGCAGTAGATTTTGAGCGTTGTTTATGTAAATTTAGATAGCAAAATGCCCTAGATTCAGTTTGATGAATCTAGGGTTGTAAGTGTTTAGTAACTTTAAACACCTATAAACGGTTTTTTTAGTTTCTTGCAAAGCCGCATGATTGTGTCTTTTCCAGTAATCAGCGCTACGGGGAGTCCACCTGGTGGTTGTAGCCACTGCCCGCTTAAGACTATGTTATTTAAACCTTTTATGTGACCGTTATGAACCAATGGCTTTCCGGGAATGGTAGGCCAAAAACCCATGAAGGCACCGCGGTAGGCGTTGCAATATCGTTCGTAGGTTTGTGGGGTGGCCACATCAAGTAATTTGAGCTTTCCTTTCATGTATGGGAAACGAGTTTCCATTGCCTGAATTACTGCTTCGCCTATTCGAACTTTCTCCCGGGAGTAAGCTTCCCTGTCTTTTACCAAAGCTTCCCACTCATCTAATTCCGGCTGGAATTGATTAATGGCGAAGGTTATCACGGTATGATCCTTCGGAGCAAAGTCTGGCTCGTAATCATAATGGGTCATTTGCAGATGTTCTACTGGCTTCTGGTTTTGATTGATACACAGTGACTCAACAGGGAATTTAAGGGTACGAGGAATATCTTCCATTATACCCTCATACCCAATTCCAATATAGATGTTTGAGGCCAAAGGATAGTGTTGAAAATTATTGTACCTTTTCTGAAACTCTGGATCTGGATATTGTCCCTTTAGCAACCGCTCATATAGTACTTGGGCATCACAGGCCGCAATAACATAATCGGCTTCAAAGGATTTTCCACTTTTACATTTGATACGCCGTACTGCATCTTTCTCGATATCTAAATCCACCACTTCACAGGAGGGTTTAATGGTTCCACCAAGAGAGAGATATCTTTCCACCATGCGCATGGCTAGGGCCTTAGAACCTCCTTTAGGAATGGAAGACTGCCCCCCGGTAAAGGTACCAAGAGGAAAAATAACTGAGGAAGCACTATAATCTCCTTCAGGCATAAAAGAAGCTATGGCTTCTCTCAATGCTGGGTGTTTGAATTTTTTGGAAAGTTCCTGTACACTGATCTTGTCATATTTTTGCATGACCAACCCAACATCCTTCATTGATAGGAGATGCTTTATCTTTGCAATGATATTCATCATATCCATTGGTTTTTCAACTGGAAGGGAAAAGGATTGCAAATGCTGAATGTCCTTGCATAACTCCTCTATGGCATCTTTATCTTCCGGCGATATCTCCAGCCAGCTTGACTTGATTCTATCAATATCACGATAGAAGTGTACAGTAACGCCGTCGTGTTCTATAGCCATAAAGCTCTCGGGGTCATAAATATCCACTCCATCCAAAGCACCTACAGTTTCCCAAAGCTTTTTGATTGGAGTTCCATCCTTTGTGCCTACTAACCAATGTATACAGCCATCGATGTGATAACCCTGACGATCCCAGCCCGTACACTCTCCACCTAAAGTATGGTGTTTCTCAAGAATAATGCTGTCAAAGCCATTTTTTTGGGCAAAAATACCTGCACTTAATCCAGCCACTCCTCCACCAATAATAACTATCTTTTTCATTACGAATGCTCCTTTCGTTTTAATTGTTGCGCTATCAATATGTCATTTCCCACTTCCATAAGCAACTCGTCAAATTCTTGATTATCCAGCCATGAGGGCACATGACCATTGGCGATCATGACCGACAGACCCATTTGAAATACCCGCATTTTTAACAACAACCTCTTACGTTCCTCAAGAGTCCAACCCTGCATAGCCTCATCTTCTGCAAGGGACTCAATCATAGAATTCTCTACTGTTTCATACGAAGCCATATATGGATTTGGCTGTATCGACAATTCCCGAAATAATACCGGATACTTTCGGGCAAAAGCCAAGCTGGCTTTCCCAATGTTTTCAAACAGACTTTGTCCCTTTTGTTTTGCAAGCAGTTCTTCCGATATGGCAAAAACTCGCTGAACCACAGCCTCTACCAAATCTTCTATAGTAGAAAAATTGACATAGATAGGAGCAACGGAAGAGTGAAGCTGATTCGCCACGTTGCGGGCAGTGATTCCGGAAAAGCCCTTTTCTTTAGCGATCTCTAAAGCTGCATCTACAATAGCATTTTTATCAAATTTCGTTTTTGGTGGCATACCAATCATCCTTTACATTACACTGTATTATATAACTTAAGTTATATAATACAGTGTAATGGTTTGCATGTCAAGTATCGCTGTTGGTCTTGATAAGACCATACCTATCTGATTGCAGCGATTGTGTATGGGATTTTCTCAAAGAATGTTTAACGATGCCCTTGATGGCAAAATAGATATGATTATCACAAAGATAATATCTAGATTTGCTAGGAATACTTTGAAATATGTATGTTTATTAAAGAAAAAGAACGTAGCCATTATGTTTGATAAAGAAAATATCAATACATTGACAATTAATGGTGAAATGCTCTTAGTCATCTGGTATAATTGAAGAAGATAATTTGTCTACTTACGCAACAGACGTGTACCTATGCCCCTAACAAGGCATGTGGAGACAGTTGTGGTGTTAGAGAAGAAATAGCTTGTATATAAGGGAACTATTTAATGGATGTGAGATGTTCACTATCTAATAATCTTGCAGAAAATAGCATTACCCTCTTGACTCTTCCTTTGGGTAAGCCTTTATATTAAGTTTATCATTATAATTTAGAAGAGGGGTCGAGACAGGTGAACAACCTAATCAAAATCAAAGAAGTGTCAAGCAAATATGACATAACAGCCCGTACACTGCGTTATTATGAGGACATGGGATTGCTGTCTAGCACCCGAAGTGATGACTACGCATATAGAATGTACGACAATAACGCTATTAGGCGGCTTGAACAAATACTAATTTTACGCAAGCTAAATATCAGTATAAAAGACATTCAACGAGTTTTCAATACTTCTGGTTCCGATGTAGTTCTAGAAGTGCTGGGGAAAAAAGTACAAAAAATAGACGACGAGGTTTCGCTTTTGCATGAGTTGAAGGAAATCGTGCTGGATTTTATACACGAAATCGAACAAGTGAACTTTGCAGATAACTCCGATATAAAACTGCTGTATAACAAGGCTAAAGAGATTGAAACACATTTGATAAGTACTGACTATATTGGCAAGCCCTCCAATATAAACCGCTTGATTAAAGTTACTGAAAAATTAGATAAAAAAATTCCTGATATAATGGTTGTCAGGATACCGGGATTCAAAGCGGTAACGTGCGGTGACCAACCGTGGGGGGAAATGTTCAAAGAAGGCGGATATATGTATCAATTGTGGCAGTATTATCATTTGTATAAGAGTGTGATTTTCGATTGTGTTGATTTTTTGATTACTAAAAATGACAAAGCTGAATGGATATGTGCCGTTAAAGATGGTGTCACCAATGCGGATGTAAGCCCTTTTAAATTATTCGACTTTCCGGGCGGCATATACGCTATGGCAGTCAGTATAGACGAAGATAACGAGAGTATACATAAAGTGGAAGAAAAAGTTGGCCGATGGATTGAAAACACAAATTTCGAGCTTGACAAAGGCCGCAATGTTATGTTCAATATGCCTTATATATATGAAGAGGGAAGAGATATTGCTTATAAAGACATAGAAAAGGGACTTGGCTATAAACAGATGCAAAGATATTTTCCTATAAAGCTGAAAGATGATATGTAAGCACGTTGACACTTTATCACTGAAGTAAATAAAGGTGTCAAGGTTTTGAAGCTCACATTGTTTTTGCAATTTTGCCTAGTATGGAAAGATGTAGAATCTACAGCTTGACTTACTATAAAGGAAAAAAAATAATATTGGAGGAATTTAAAATGAGCAAATATGACGATGCAATCAAACTAATGGAAGAGCGTTGCGGAAACGGTAAAGAAGTAGTTATTGCCCTTGCGACAATATCATTATCTGCGAACGCTGCCGGTAATCCCCGTCCTGCTGCCCGTATGGTTTGCGCTTATTATGAAGACGGTGTATTTTATGTTTCCACGGACGCAACAAAAAATAAAAGCTTGCAAATTGAGAAGAACAACGAAGTTTCTGTCTGCGGGTTGGATTGGTTTGCTTCCCAGGGCATAGCTGAAAATCTCGGTTGGGTCAAGGACGAGAAGAATGCGGAAATCTTAGCGATGTTCAAAAAAGTCTTCGGATGGTTCGAATATGTAGGCGACGAGGACAATCCCAACTCTATCGTTATGCGAATCACCCTCACAGAAGGTACCATCATTGACAATGAAAAAAAATATGGTGAACAGAAGTATGAAATTGATTTTATTAATAAAGTTGTAAAATAAAGGGTGTACAGGCTTAATTTATTAAGCTATAAACTTATTATACGAGAGAAGAATGAAAGAATTTAATATTGGCGAGGCAATGCCATTCGGCGATTATTACTGGCGCATACTTAAAAGGAGAATTATTTATGGAAATAACAATGGGGGACATGGCAAAATTCTTGAAACAACTCATACCAGTCAATATTCCTGAAACATATACAATTAAATCTATGTTTAGAAACATTTCAGATGAAGAGGACATACGAAGCGGCGTCCTTGCTTTCAGAGATTTCCTATATCGATTTTGTGATTGCTTAATCGATGACAACAGTTTATGTGACATACCTAAAAAAGGCAAAAAAAAGTTTTCAGACGAAACAACTTTTACAGTGGAGTTTCCATTCATGAACAACATTAGAAGTATATTATTAAACATAGGTCAGCATGGTATATTATCTGAGACAGGTGATTCACTGTTGGTTAATGGTTGGGAAAAACTTAGTCTTAAAAGATCTCTTAATAAAAATTCAACTACAAAAATTTCTGTTCCGCAGATGATTAAAAGCATGCGATTTCTGACTGAATGCGGTATTAATTTTGATGGCATTGACTTAAGTATGAAAAAACCTGATATATCAAAAATTGAGGCAGTAGAAGTTACATATCCCGATTATCCGATTATGCTAACAGGTTGGAAGGTTTTGGGTATTGCCCAGAATGAGCTATCATCCCGTAAAAATGACGATATTTTACTCCGATGCGATTACAGAGTGTTGAAAAACGAGGAAACAGAAGTCGCCTCTATTTTGAAAGACTATGTCTATCCACTGTCTGCACCTTTGCAAGAATTCGTCTTAAAATTACATCAACATTATTTGGATTCGGGAATGAAATGCAATGTAGATCTAAGATTTTTATGCGTTCATTTTATCTACACGTATAAAGGCAAAGCAATATGGAGGTTTTCGACATCTTTACATAACGGTTACCGTATCATCCTTAAGACTAAAAACACCTCAACATATACCCATGTAACTGAGAAGTTCCCAGATTATTTGCAGGAGAAGATCTCTAAAGGATATGGATGTGACAGAAAGAATGGTAGTGGTCACGGAAACTGTCAAAAAGGTTGTGAAGGATTCCGTTTTGCTCTGGATGAATCATTACTTGATATAAGCCAGGAATTACAGTTATGGCTAGATAGCGAGCTGGCAAGCATGCAAAAAAAGAAGAATGGTCAGAAAATACCTCACGGTACTGAGGTGTGAGTAATAATAAACTAATTGATTGTAAAAATCTCAGTATATCTGTAAAAAACTAAAGGTCTAAACCCCGTAGCTTGCTGCGGGGTTTTTAACATGAATCTTTTATTTTAGAGCTAAAGGAGTATAAAGAAAAAAGTCAAAGGTACTACTGGTATAGATGCATGTACCACATTATTGTTTGTTCTTTTTTTATGGTTTCTTTAGTCTGTTGTGGGGATTTAGTTGCATATATTATTCAATTAATAAATACATATCTATCTAAAAAAATTCAATTTTTAATATTTTATTATCTTATATTCAGTATATTTTAATAAAAAAACATAGTTATTAGTATTACTTTTCTTTGTAAAGTTTATTTTCAGTTTATTTTCTTATGTTATTCTTTCAGTGTAAAAAACAAATCACAATAAAGGACGAATTATTATGGATTATTTAATATTATCTATAGCAGGAGGTCTAGCAGGGATTGCAACAGGTCTTGTAGGTGTATCGGCAGCTGCTATAGTTGTACCACTGCTTGTTACATTTTTAGGAACTGACCCTTATGTTGCTATTGGAATGGCTCTTTTCTCTGATGTTTTTGCTTCGGCGACATCTGCATTGACATATAGAAAAAATAAAAATATCGACATAATGAACAGTTTGTATTTACTAGGTTCAGTATTGGTTTTCACACTTATATTTTCCTACATCTCATCACTTAGTGATACAAAAATATTAGGTAGCATGACAAATTTAATAGTAATAATTCTTGGAACTAGATTTCTAGCGAGACCTATTTTAGTTACTGAGAGTAATGACACAGAAGATAAAAATAGAACTATTAAGTGCGTTATTTGTGGAGCTTTATGTGGTGCGATGTGCGGTTATCTTGGTGCTGGAGGTGGAATAGCATTACTTATAATTTTAACAAGTGTTTTAAAATACGATGTAAAAACTGCAGTCGGTACAAGTGTATTTATAATGACATTTACTGCGTTAATAGGAGGAGTAAGTCACATGATAATTATGCCGCATGATATTTTATATTTATTTGTATGCTGTTTAACTGCATTTATTGGAGCAAAAATTGCTGCAGCATATGCTAACAAGCTTAATCCTATTAAACTGAACAAAGTAGTCGGTGTATTTTTATTAATTTTTGGTATTATGATTACTAGCGTAAATTATTTAATCTAGGGAGTAAAATGTATGATGTCACAAATAGAAGAAAACACAATCAAAAAGATTGGATTTATAGTAATTTCAGTTTTTTTGATTAATGCTATGTCCGTTATTATAATTGGTTTTTATACTGGGGCTTTTGAAAACAGTGATACATTTACTAACTATATAGAGGGTTTTGGAATTTTGGCACCAATGATTTTTACTCTATATGTTGTGATTAGAGTACTAGTACCAATTATTCCAACTTTTATAGGGTATGTAGGTGGAGTTACAATGTTTGGTCCTATTAATGCATTTATCTTGCTGTATATAGGAAATTTACTTAGTAGTAGTCTAGCATTTTATTTAGCAAGGAGGTATGGTAAAAAATTTGTTATTAATATAATTGGAGAAAATAATTATAATAAATGCACTAAGTGGACAGATAAGAAGAAAAGTTTTGATTTATCTTTTTTAGCCATAGTATCTTTACTTCTTATGCCAGATGATACTTTGTATTATATTGGTGGTCTTACTAAAATGTCTTATAAAAGATTTCTGCTAATGGTTGCTATAGGTAAACCTTGGAGCTTATTAATGTATTGTGGACTTTTAGAGTCGATTTTTTAAAGGAGGAAAATATGTTAGTTGGATTTTACAATTACACTGTTATACTTACGTACTTTAGCTTATTCATTTCAATAGTTGGAATCTATTTTGCTATTTATGGTAATTTAAAATATGCTCTAATAGCCCTTATGTTATCTGGATTTTGCGATATGTTTGATGGGAAAATAGCCGCAACAAGAAAGCGGACTGATGACGAGAAACGTTTTGGTGTGCAGATAGATAGTCTTTGTGATTTAATTTGTTTTGGTGTTTTTCCTGCAATAATTTGTTTTCAGATAACTGGTAAAAGTTTTCATTTTATGATAGTATCTAGTATTTATGTACTAGCAGGGCTGATAAGGTTGGCTTACTTTAATATTATGGTGGAAAATAATTCGCTTGTTACAAACACAGGCAGGAAATATTTCAAAGGGCTACCAATAACGTCAATGGCTCTTATATTGCCAATGTTTTATGGCGTATTTGGAGTAGAAAATCCTAGTTGCTATACAGCGCTTTTATTGTTAGTGGCAATAGCCTTTATATCGCCAATAAAGGTTGTAAAACCAAGATTAAGAGAAATGTTGATTTTATCTGCATTAGGACTTTTTACGCTATTTTTCATATTATAAATAAGGAGTAAAAATATGCTGAAAATTAGAAATGTAATATTTATATGTATAATGTTGATACTAACATTCTATGCAAGTACAGAAATTCAAACAGATGTTTCACGAAATAATACGGAATTAAGGCATATAGAAATATTAAGTGTAGAGGCGGTAGATAATGAGATAATCGGCGAGTGGAAGCTCATATCGTATGAGGATAGCAATGGAATAATTGATTACACTGCTGAAGATAGAATATGGACTTTTGATGGAGAAAAATTTATTGTAGATTCTTATGAATTTGGTGGTGCTTTGGAAGGTAGCTATGAAGTAAGAAGGGCATATTTAATTTCTGATCTTACAGTTGTTTTAAAAAGTGGTGCCCTTGAAGGTACACATATGTACAGCGGGAAATTTATATTTAAGTCTTTAGCAGATGATATTCTTACTTTTGGTGATTGGAATAATAGTCTAGAGTATAAACTTAAATTAAAACGTTAAGAGGAAGAGAGATATGAAAAAAGACGTTGATGGAAAGATCTTAAAATATCTTTATAGTAATTTTATAACAAGAAACTTACTAACGGCAATTATGAGAAAAAATGTTTTGAAAATAGCACAAAAGTATGCTGATAGCAGACTTAGTACGATACATATTAATACATTCGCTAAAAAAAGAGGTGTTAAAGTGGAAAGAAATTATAATTCCTTTAATGATTTTTTTGCTAGAGGTGACGATTTCGTACATTTAAAGAGTAAGAACACCTCCTTTTGTTCCCCTTGCGAGGGCAATGTTACGGTTATAAACAATATAAGAAATATAAGTACAGATGTAGAAATAAAAGGAGAAAGCTTTACAGCAAAAAAATTATTAAATAGTGGTTCTGATAAATTTGATGATGGATTAGCATATGTTTTTAGGCTTACTACATCCCATTGCCATAGACTTTACAGTTTCGATGATATGGTAATTAAGTCAGAAAAAATAATAGAAGGTGGTTATCACTCTACACACTCAGTTGTATCTAAATTTTGGGAAAATACCTTATGTACTAACTACAGAAGTGTATATACAGCTGATACAAAAAACTTTGGACAGGTTGCAATTGTGCAAATAGGATCTATGCTTGTTAGTAGTATAAATAAACACATAAAGGTAAATGAGCAAATAAAAAAAGGTGATGTTATATCTAGTTTTAAATTAGGTGGCAGTGCAGTTGTAATTCTATTTGAAAAGGGAGTTATCAGACCAAAAGATAATCTTTTAGATAATATTACCTATGTATCGATTGGAGAAAATATAGGAGATGATATTTCTTTGGAGGAGAAAAAATGTTTATAGTCTTTGCTATAATTTTAATGATTTTAGTGGTTTTTATGGCAATATATTTTTACAAATTTTATAAAAATGAGTATAAACTAACAGATAGTAAAATAAAAAAAAGTGTTATGATTTTCACTGGATTTACTCTTATAGGTATTATGATTAGAGGCGTAGTTACAGGCATAATTGTCTTTATTATTTTGTTTTTTTCTACTTTATTATTTAATGGTTTAGGTAAATACTTTAAAGGTATTAAACTTGCTGATTTTTCTTTAATATTAGGAATTTTGTTGACAGGAATAATTATTTTAGTAGGTGTATTTACTGCATATGACGTAAAACAAACATCATACAGTATTACTACTGATAAAATGGAAGAAGGCGAAAAACTGTCTATCGCTATGATAGCAGACGTTCACTTAGGTGTATCAATAACGAGTATTAATATAGAAAAGTATGCTAAAGAGATTGAGAAGCAGAAACCAGATATTGTACTATTAGTAGGTGATATTTTTGATGATAGTACAAAAAAAGAAGAAATGGAAAAAACTAGCATTATATTAGGGGATATTAAATCTACATACGGAACTTATTATGTTTATGGCAACCACGATACAGCACCTCATAATATGTTCTCTGAATTAAATGAAGATATGGTGCTTGATAACTTATTGAAAAATGGCATAAATGTTATAAATGACGAAACAGTACTTATAGATGACTGGTTTTATTTAGTGGGAAGAAATGATATTAGTATAGATAATAATAGAGAAAGTTTTCATAATCTTATAAAAGACATAGATTTATCAAAACCTGTAATTGTATTAGACCATCAGCCGTTAGAATTAGATGTACTAGCAGATAAAGGCGTGGATTTAGCGTTATCAGGGCATACTCATAATGACCAAATATTCCCCGGCAACTTAATAGTAGGACTCATATATAATAATTCTTATGGACTGAAGACTATAGGTGATTTTAATTCTGTGGTAACGTCAGGAATAGGCACATGGGGGACACCTATTAGGCTTGGCACTATATCAGAATATGTGTTAATTGAATTGATTGGACGATCTGAAAAATAAAAAGAAGAACAGAGCAAGGCTAGATAATAACCTTAAACTCTGTTCCTTTTTCTTCGTTACTATTACAGGTAATATTTCCACCATATATCATCGCAACCTTTTTAGCTACAGAAAGACCAAGGCCATTACCTTTTGAACTATTTTTGCTTTTATAAAATTTATCAAAAATATAAGGGATATCTTCTTTTTTTATATAACTATTTTTATTACAAATAGTAAATACTATAGAGCTATGCACTTGATAAAGAGAAATAATTATTATTCCATTTACAGGACTGAACTTTATTCCGTTATCAATAAGGTTAATCCAAATATGAGATAAATGCTCCTTATTAGCAGTGAAATAAATGGTTTCCATATCTACATTTAGATCAATATTTTTATCATCAAGTTGTTTTTCAAAAAGTAATATAGATTGTGTTATTTGTTCGGTAAGATTAAATGTTTCTAAATCTTTTAGAATTTCTTCACTTTCAAATTTTGATAAATCAAGAACGTTAGTTGCTAGTTTTGATAATCTATCTGATTGATTAATTATAATATTAAGATATTCTTTTCTTTCATCATCACTTAAATTATTCTCTTTTAAAATTTCGGCAAAACCTTTTATAGAAACTATAGGAGTCTTAAATTCGTGAGAAAAATTATTAATAAAATCTGTATTAAAAATTTCTTTGTTTTCTAGTTCTTTAGCCATCTTATTAATGCTTATAGCAAGTGACTTTAAATCTTTTACACCAGTTTCTTCAAGTCTTATAGTAAAATCGCCTTCACCTATTCTATGTATTCCTTCAATTATTACATGGACAGGTTTAAGTATAAATGTACTAATAAAAAAAGAAACCCCTATGCCTACTGCTACAAAACTAAATACTTTAAATATAGTATGAATATTAGGATTAGCATTTTTGAGCTGTTTTATTATTGTTATTTCAAGCACATTTTGTGTTATGAATGTAACTAAAGATTGAATTACAATAAATGATACTATTATTATTAAAAAGAGTGAGATTGTTAATTTATACTTATTAATTTTTTTTGCTTTCATTTATAACTCCCTTATAGCCAAGACCTCTAACAGATACAATCTTGAATTCTTCAAAATCAGAGAATTTTTTTCTAAGTCTGTTAATATGAACATTTACCGTTGTTTCTTCACTGGTTGTATCAAGTCCCCATATTTCGTCCATAAGTTGCAGTCTAGTAAATATTTTGTTAGGGTATAATAATAATTTATAAAGGAGCTCAAATTCTTTCTGAGGAACATTGTATTCTCTAGTATCTTTCGTAACAACTAAAGTATTATAGTTAAGAGTAACATTTCCTATTGTAAGTATATTTTTTGTAGAGATCATTGACCTTCTCAAAAGTGCTTTAATTCTAAGAAGCATTTCTTCTATGTCTATTGGTTTTGTTATATAATCATCAGTACCTAGAATAAATCCTCTTTTCTTATCTGATGGAAAATGCTTAGCAGTCGCCATTAAGATAGGTGTTGTGTAGTTACAAGTGCGTAGTATTTTTGTAAACTCGAATCCATCCATTTCAGGCATAACTATGTCTAAAACGATTAAATCTATATGTTTTACGTCCATGATATCAAGTGCAATCCTGCCATTTTCGGCTAGTATAACATTATAACCTTCATTTCTTAAGTTTATCTCAAGTAATTTTCTGATATTTTCTTCATCTTCTACTACTAAAATATTCACCATACGCTTTACCTTTACCTCGAATACTGACTTATAACTTGCTTACCTTAATACCTTTTATTAAATATTGCATTGCTTCAGATAAAGTTTCTTCAAAGTCTGGGACTTGAAAATTAAACTTAGATGCCTGTAATGCTAATTGTTGTTTTTCGCTGGAATGACATACAATGTGTCTTGAAATCATAAGTGAGTTAGAATAATCCATTATTTTAAATATATCATCTGAATCTAGTCCATTAAAATTGAAGTTATATATATCATAAAAATCTTTGATTATATCTACAAAACCATTTTTATATTCTATTAGTGTTTCGATATTTGTATTCTCTTCTATTATAGATGATAAAATAGTTTGAAGTTTTAGAAATCTAGTGTGTTTGCCACATACGTTTGCATATAAATTGCAAAAACTCTTAGAGTCTAGTGGATGATCTAACATCAAATTCTCTTTTAAATCCTTTACTAAAGAATTATACTCATCCTTCATAATTAATATAAAAATTTCTTCTTTTGATTTTACGTACTTATATAAATTAGCCCTAGTAAAATTAATTTCAGCGCTAATCTTTGATAGTGTTATGTCGCTATATGCCATTGTATCAAAAAGCTTACATGCAGCATTTTTAATTTCTGTAAATCTAATTTCTTTATTTTCTTTGCTTCTTGCTCTATCAAAACTCATAATTCACCTTTTTAATTAGAATTATATCATATTTAAATAAATTAATCAACTAAACGTAACTAAAATTGAAAATAATATACTTAGTATTGGCGAAATCAATTAAATATATCATAGTTAAGTGACTAAATGTAATCTAAATTTAAATATGCGATTCAGAACTTTTTACATATCTAGAGTAAATTTATGAGGAATTATCATGAATATTCGTAATTCAAGTTAATGGCGTCATTTGACGACATGTTGGCATGATTTGGAGTTATACTTTCTTTCCAGATTTGATACACTTAAGCTATCATAACAAACCGGTTAGTGAATGGTTGTCGAAATATAGACTTAAAAATTAGTGATTTTGGAGGTATAATAATGGCAAGAAGAAAATTATGGATTGATAATGTGACAGAAAATAAGGATTTGTCTGGGAAAACATATATTGTAACTGGTGCTAATTCTGGTGTAGGACTCGAAACAACTAGACAACTTATAAAACAAGGTGCTCACGTTGTGATGGCGTGTAGAAGAGTAAAAGCAGGTCAAAAGGTAGCTGAGGAATTTAAGAGTTTAACTGGTAGTTTTGATGTTATGAGATTAGATCTTGCGGACTTAAGTTCAGTTAGAGAATTTGTTAAGAATTTTCTTAGTCGTTATGATCAATTACACGGCTTAGATTGTAATGCTGGTATGGTATCAATGGGAAGAGACGTTACCAGAACTAAAGATGGTTTTGAAATGTCAATAGGAGTGAGTTATTTTGGACATTTTCTCTTAACTGAATCATTACTAGATATACTGAAAAAAAGTGCGCCATCAAGAATTGTTCTATTATCTTCATGTGTTCATGCCGGAAGACCTGATAATAGACCTTATGTTCATTTAGATGATTTAAACTATGACAAAAGGGAATTCAATGCAATGAATGCATATTCAGAAGCTAAGGTGGCTAATGTTTTATATGCACTAGAGTTATCAAATAGATTAAAAGGGACTAATGTTTCTACCTTTTCAGTACATCCTGGGTGGGCTAGATCAAATTTTGGCAAAGAAAATGTTTTTATGAGAATTATTAGTCCAATTATGGCACCCTTTATTCGATCAATGACAGACTCAAATGAGGAATCAGCACAAACATCATTACATTGCTTGATTTCCGATCAAGCTGTTAAACATTCAGGTGAGTATTTTAGTCAAAGTAGTGTATTATATAGAGATAAGGAATGTAAAGATGGTGGTTGGCCTTTAGCAACGCCGAATCCGCATGCAAAAGATATGAAAGTCGCTAAAGAACTAGTGAGCAAAACATACAAACTTGTTGGATTGCATTGAATGGATAGGAGTGGTGAACTTGTATTATAATTTGAAATTCGATGAAAGCAGCGCAAAAACCTTTGAACAGATTGGAGTGAATTTAGAACTTCTTCTAAGAGAAGCTGAAATTCCTCCAAGAGCTGTGCAAAATAGTAACTTTCAATTGACAGCAGATCAATATAAAGGATTCATTAATGCAATGGATCGACATATGGATAAACAATTCATTGTTGCAATTTCTAAAGTAGATACAGTTGCATCTTTTAATCCTGAGTTTTTTGCTGGATTATGTGCAGAGAATGGGATGAAGTGTATTGAAAGGATTGCTAAATTCAAAATAATCATTGCTCCGGTTAGGATGAATGTTGTAGAAGGGCCTGATCGACTGCAGATATCATACGCATATGACGATGGAAGTTCATTACCAAGAATGATGCTTGTACATGCTCATATTAGTATTTTGAGTATCATAAGAAAGGGAACAGGAGTTGAAAGTTTGCTACCTATCAAAGTGGCAAGTGAATATGATTATCCAGACGAAGCAATAGATTATTTGGGAATAAGTCCAATAAAAAGTAAGAAGGGTAATGAGATTGCTTTTAGTAAAGAAGACTTAAAGAGACCTTTTATAACTGAAAACAACCGAATGTGGGATTATTTGGAGAGTGAATTGAATCAGAGACTAAGAGAATTAGAAGTCGATCTAAGTTTTTCTTCAACAGTTAGAAAAACTTTGCTTGAACTCTTACCAGCAGGGATTAGTGATGCTGATAAAATATCACGTGAACTTGGTGTTAGCAAGCGAACATTACAGAGAAGACTTAAAGAAGAAAATACGAGCTTTAATGAGCAACTGAATCATACCAGAGAATTGATGGTGAGAAATTATTTAAGAATGGATATGACTTTAAATGAAATAGCATTTCTGATTAATTATTCTGATGCTAAGTCATTATCTAGAGCGTTCAGAGTTTGGACTGGAATGAGTATTACTGATTACAGAAGTGAAATGTAGGTTGGTACATAATCCAATCAGTAGAAAGAAAAGATATTGTAGTAATAGAAGTTGTTATTGACGTCGTAGATAAATTATATAATATATAGAGGCTGATGCACTAGCAAAAGATATGCTGGCGCAATGCCTCTTTTTTATACCTGAATTAACCTGCTCTATATTTACTTGGTGTCATGCCCGTCTTATTCTTGAAAAACTTCGAAAAATGTGCAGGATACTCAAAGCCCAATTGATATCCTATTTGATTGACCGGCTTATTCGTGCTGATCAACAAATCTTTTGCCTTAGACAATAAGTACTCCTGAATATATTCTTGTGTCCCTTTTCCGGTCTCTTTTTTTAGAAGATCGCTAAGGTAGTAAGGGGAATATCCCAATGATATTGCCAGTTCTTTAACAGATGGAATCCCTTTATCCGCTAGGTGTTCAGAATTAACTCTTTCTTTTAACAAGGATTCAAATTCTGTTATGATGTCTTTGTTTTTAGACGTTCTGGTCAGAAATTGACGACCGTAATACCTGTCACTATAATTGAGTATCAATTCTAAACTGTTTAGAATCAGCTTTTTTGTATAGGGATCTATATTCTGTGTGATTTCCTCTTGTATAGATTCTACGATATTAGTCAATGTATTCTTTTCTTTATCAGAAAGATGAAGTGCTTCGTTAGCGCTGTAAGAAAAGAAACTGAAATTGTCAATCTTTTTGGCCAACCCGCTACCACGAATGAATTCAGGATGAAAGCATAGTATCCATCCCTCTGCATCTTCTCCAGGAGCTGCAATATCAAAGGTTGCCACCTGATTCGGTTCCATAAAAATCAGACTGCCTTCTTGAAAATCATAATATTGTCTGCCATATTTCATCCCAGATTCAACATTAGATTTCATCGATATACTGTAAAAGCCTAAACGTACTCTTGCGTCTTTTACTTCACGTTGTGGTTTTATTTTACTGACATCCATAACGGTGACAAGGGGATGTGTTGGTTTTTCGTAGCCGCTGATTTCGTGAAGCGTCGTTATATTATCTATGGAAAAGATCGTATCCATATTCTCAACTCCTTTTCTTTATTTTAACACCATTTATTCTGTTTATAATTATTATAGCATAGTGATTTTTTAAACCCATATACCTATTCGCTAAATGATTATACATTTTGCTGATTCTAAAAAATACTGAAAATGTATAAGACTTTCTGCAATTGATTTATTTTGATATGGCATGTTGTCATGTATGATAAATATATATACAGAGCAGATACAGTTGAAAGGAGGAACAATATGATATCCCTATTATGGTTATTCAAAACACAAATGATTCGTGGGCTAACTAAGCCTCTGTTCAAAAATACTATGACAGTTTGAAAACTGAAAAGGAAATGGTTTGGATAGATAAGGAAAAGAGCAGAGCAGCAGCTTATGACTATATAGGGAAGAATCCTAAACTGCTTTCAGACTTCCTTTATAGATACATGTAAATCAAAGGTTCAAATTGATATAAATAAGTTTATTTTTATGGAGGAGATCATGATGAGAAATATAATAATGAAACGTATAGTAGGTATGGTAGGTAAAGCAAATCGTTCACCTGTACTTAGACGGCCTGACGAAAATGGGATGGAATATGAAGATGTATTCTTCCCTGCTCTTGATGGTGTGAACTTAGAAGGGTGGTATATTCCAGCAAAGAAGTTATCTAACAAAGTAGTTATCTGCAATCATTTCTCACCTGGAAATCGTTATGGATATGCAGGACACATTCGTCCATGGAGAACTGCAGGTGGTTTTGAGGTAAACTTTTTACCTAAGTACAAAGCCCTTCATGAAGCAGGTTATAATATATTAGCTTATGATTTAAGAAATCACGGATTCAGTGCAGCAGCTCAAAACGGTGGTTATAATCCCGGGCTTTTTGAATACAAAGATGTAATCGGTTCACTTAACTATATTCGTAATAGAGAAGACACCAAAGGTATGGAGATTCATCTTCACAGCATGTGTCTGGGTGGCAATGCTACGTTAGCTGCGATGAAAAAACATCCTATGAAATTTGAAGATGTTAAATCAATGATGCTTGTTCAGCCTATTTCAGGAGAAGCACTGGTTAAGACTTTAAGCAAAACCCTGAGAATGGGTAAAAAAGGACCTGAGCTCTTTGAAAAATTTTATCGTGAACTTTGGGGATATAGAACTGAGGATTCCTCTCCGATAAAAGATGCTGCGTTAGTCAGCATACCAACCTTCGTCATTCAAGTAAAAGATGATTCAGCAACCTATCCCGGTGATATTCAGGCAATCTATGATGCCATACCTGTGAAGGATAAGAAACTGTTTTGGATTGAAGGAACGACACAACGATTCCGCGGATACACCTATTTTTCTGAGCAGCCTAAGCAGATGATTGAATGGTATGACAAGCACTAAAAATGACAATTAAATAAATGCAGTAAGGATTGGGACCTTTTCGAATAAGGGTCCTTTTCCTATCATCAGTTTAAATGTGGCGTTAGTCTCTTTTGTACCTTGCGCATATGGAAATAAGAAGATAAAATGTGTATAAGTTAAACGGTCAGGAGGGAGTTAAATGTCAGATCAAAAATGTCGAGATGAATATATACGGAGAATTCATAAAGTAATTGACTATATTGAACACCATTTAGAGCGTTCCTTGTCAGTAGATGAACTTTCTAATGTAGCCGGGTTTTCAAAGTATCATTTCAGTAGAATTTTTCAGGGAATACTACATGAATCGTTAGCTCATTATGTGAACAGGATTAGAATGGAGAAGACGCTGTTTCTACTTGCACACAGGTTAGATAAAAATATGACGGACATAGCCTATGCTCTTGGGTTTTCAGATTCAGCAGTATTTTCACGGGCATTTAAGAATTACTATGGCATCAGCCCAAGAGAATATCGGAAGGAATATAGCAAGAATTGCAAAGATTCTTTTTTATTAAGTGATTACAATAAGAATACAGTAAAGAAAGAGTGGGCCAATAATCCATTTCCTGTTACTGGGCAGATCACCATTGAAAACTTAGATGAGAAACAGATGGTTTATGTGAGACATATAGGTACTTATGAGACATTAGCGAAAGAGTATGTCAATCTTATGCAAACATTATTTACTCAAGCAAAAAAGCAACACTTTCTTGTGGGTGATCAAAACTGGCTGCTTGCCATGTACCATGACAATCCTGAATTTGGAGAGGAAAGTCAGTTTCGTACAAGTATATGTCTGACAGTTCCAAAAGACATTCAGATTCAGGAAGATGGGGTCCTTGGAATGATGAAATTAGAAGGCGGTCTATATGCTGTAGGACATTTCAAGATTCAGCAGGAACAGTATGGTGATGCTTGGAATTACATGTATCAGGAGTGGATTACAGGAAGTGGTTATGTTCCAAGAAACTACTATCCATTTGAAGTGTATCGTAATGATGCGAGTACCGATGAGAGTCATACACATGAGGTGGACATTTACGTTCCCATTGAGCCCATTAATTTCTAATATGCAGCAAATCAATTAAGAGGTGAGCATATGGAAGAAATCAAGATTCATGGAGCACGAATCCATAATTTGAAAAATATTAATCTAACAATTCCCAAGCGTCAACTTGTGGTCATAACTGGTATCAGTGGTTCTGGTAAATCGAGTCTTGCATTTGATATCCTATTTGAAGAAGGCAAGAACCAGTATCTAAGTTCGATTGGTATACTGGCTGGGCTTGATAGTCATGACAAGTTCGATATGTTAGAAGGAATAGGTCCAACGGTGGCGGTACACCAGAATACAATCAGACAGAGCAATCCCCGTTCTTCAGTTGGTACCAAGACCGGGATTCTTAACCAGCTGGCTCTTGTTTATGCCAGTGACGGAAAATCTTTGGATGAGCAGAGTGAACATCTCTCTCCAGGTTTTTTTCTTTACACAACAGCCGATGGCATGTGTCTTAGTTGCAAGGGGAGTGGATTTTATTATGATATCAATCTGGAGCAATTGATTCCTGATCAAACAACAACCCTCATGAATGTCTATGAGAGTATGAAGGTAACAACAGGTTTTTTAAGGATTTTAAAGAAGAAATACGGCATGTATTTTGAGACTCCATTCTGGGAACTTCCAGAAGATATTCAAGGTGAAGTGGTCTATGGAACATATGACAATGGCAAACAAAGCTATTGTCTTGAGAGAATACTAAGAAATGCTTATGAAAAGGGCGAGGATGTAGAGGAGGTCTATGCAAAGACCACTTGTCCGGTCTGTCAAGGGGAGCGAGTAGGTGAAGAAGCGAAAGAAGTACTCCTTGGTGGAAAGCAAATTGGCGAGCTGGGACAGATGACACTGTCTAATCTTTTCTATTTCTTAGGTGAAATCCCCCAAGAAGATCTATCTCAGTTTGGTAAGAACGTGATAAAGAATGTGAACAAGAAAATAAAGCATCTGATCAAATCTTCCTTAGGACATCTGACTCTATACCGGGAAATGGTTTCCTTAAGCGGTGGAGAGGTTCAGCGTATTTTTCTCCATCTCCATCTGGAGTCCAGATTGGATTCCCTGATCTATGTCCTAGATGAACCGATGGCAGGGTTACACCCATCTGAGAAGCTAAGCATGATTAATGAAGTAAAGACACTAAGAGATCTGGGTAATACAGTGATTATAGTAGAGCATGACAGTGAGATGATCCGTCATGCTGATCATATTATTGAGATTGGACCCAAGGCAGGTGTAGAAGGAGGAACAGTGGTCTACCAGGGGGATTATAAGGAATACGTGAAAGCGAACACTCTACTTAGTCAGTATTTTTCCGGTCAATATTTAATGCCAGAACGAAGGGTTAAAAAGCATGCTATCGTTAAAGAACACTGTCTAACTTTGAAACATGCCAATACCCATTATTTAAAGGACTTAACAGTAGATTTTCCGCTTCATGCAATGGTTGGTATTGCTGGACAATCCGGAAGTGGCAAGAGTTCTCTGATTGAAGAAACGCTTTTAAAACGACTTACCAGTGCTATGAAATATGGTCATGCACCTGGTGTTGTAGGAGTAGAGGGGATTAGTGGTTTTGTAAAGGTATCTCAGGAGCCAATTGGAAGAAGTGCTAACTCCACTCCTGCCTCTTATATTGGTATTTGGGATAAGATTCGTGGACTTTTTGCTAAACAGTCAGAAGCAAAAAGAAGAAATATGAGCGCAGGACATTTTTCCTTTAATTCTAAAGGGGCATGTCAAGAGTGTGGTGGGAGTGGTTATAAAAGGATATTTCTGACCTCTAGCTTTTCTGTAGATAAGGTCTGCCAGACATGTCATGGCAAGCGTTTTAATGAAGAATGTCTTTCTGTAGACTATAGCGGAAAAAACATTGCCGATGTGTTAGAGATGAATATTACAGATGCGATTTCATTTTTTGTAAATCAGAATAGCATTGTGAAATCACTGCGTATCTTAGAGCAGATGGGCATGGGGTATTTAACACTTGGTCAACCATCTTCTTCATTAAGTGGTGGTGAGGCGCAGAGAGTGAAACTTGCTAAAGAGTTAGGACGGAAATTAAAGGGTAATATGCTTTATGTGTTAGATGAGCCAACGACGGGGCTAAGCCTATATGATACGGCACTGCTACTAAAGTTACTAAATCATCTAGTTGACAGCGGTAACTCAGTGATTGTCATTGAGCACAATGTAGAGGTGTTAAAGAGCTGTGATTATATCATTGAACTTGGGCCGGAAGGTGGGGACAAGGGTGGCGAGATTATTGCTAAAGGAACACCAGATGAACTGAGAGCCAACCCGAATTCCAAGACAGGAAGGTATCTTGCATGAAGATTGAAATGTTGATGAAAAAAGAACTATTTCAAATTTCGTAAGAAAGGAAATCATATGAATCAAAGAAAAAAGATATGGTTAGAAAAGCTAATATATAGTAGCTATAACAATACCACAGGCATAGTTGTACTTAAAGACGGTAAAATATTATATGAGAAGTATTTTAATGAATATAGTGCTACTAATGCTGTTCATGTAGCTTCGGTAACAAAAAGTATTCTTTCTGCTTTGATTGGTATTGCCATTGAGAAGGGACATATTAAAAGTATAGAGCAGAAGGTATTAGACTTTTTTCCAGATTACACTGTTAAAGCAGGTGAAAAAACAATACAGAGTATTACGATTAAGGATATGCTAACTATGACAGCCCCGTATAAATATAAGATAGAACCTTATGAAGAATTTTTCACCAGTGAAAACTGGATCAAAACTGCACTTGATTTATTAGGAGGTAAAAGGCTGACTGGAGAATTTATGTACTCTGCCATAGTAGGAACGCATATTTTATCGGGCATTCTTGTAAAAGCAACAGGGCAATCAGTGATTGATTTTGCTAAAGAAAATTTGTTTTCAGGAATTGGAATTCATATAGGCGACAATGTAGTGTTACACAATAAAGAGGAACATATTGCTTTTTTCCAAGATAAAAATGCCAGAGGTTGGGTTACTGACCCACAGGGAATAAATACTGCAGGCTTTGGTCTTACATTAACCCCTGTGGATATGGCAAAAATAGGCCAGTTATACTTATGTTCAGGAGTATGGGAAGGTACACAAATTGTACCCGCATGGTGGATAGAAGAGAGTATAAAGGAACATAGTCGATGGGATAAGCTGTCATATGGTTATCTTTGGTGGATTATTAATGAAAAAGAAAAAATCTATGCAGCCATGGGAGATGGTGGAAATGTGATTTATGTCAATGCAAAGAAAAACATGGTTATTTCCATTGCTTCTGTTTTTGTCCCCAAGGCTAAGGATAGACTAAAGCTTATTAAAGAGTATATTGAACCAATGTTCGAAAGTTTGTAATAATAATCCTAATGACTATAAAAAAGTGGTATTGTCATAGAACACACTAGTAGATGGCACCAAACGAATTGTGT
Organism: Vallitalea okinawensis; assembly: GCF_002964605.1. Taxonomy (NCBI): domain Bacteria; kingdom Bacillati; phylum Bacillota; class Clostridia; order Lachnospirales; family Vallitaleaceae; genus Vallitalea; species Vallitalea okinawensis. The sequence goes on along the minus strand of NZ_PQDH01000002.1, from coordinate 659,749 downwards.
ATGTCTCCTGTGATTCAGCAACTTTAGCAAGAGTTTTCGAATATCTTGTTGAATATGGATTTGATGTTGGTGAAGTACAATCTGTTGAAATGTTTCCGCATACGACTCATGTGGAGACCGTTGTTCAACTTACTAGAAAAGAAGAAAGGAAGCCGACTGCTATATTCAACAAGAGTTACGTTATGACCTCTTTGTGCAGCATATAAAGCGGTTACCATTCCGCTTTGGCCTCCACCAATCACCAAAACTTTCTTGCTGATATCAGCCTTTACAGTTTTAAACCCTTCTTTGCCCACCTCAGGATTTACTGAACATTCACAATAGCCACTAGGTATTTCCTTTGTTAGACACTCTAGGCATCTTAAGCATGGACGTATTTCTTCAGGCTTACCTAATCGTGCTTTTCTAGACCAGTATGGATCACCGATAAGTGGTCTACCAATACCGACTAAGTCGACCTTTTCATTTTCTAAGATAGATTCACATGTATCAAGATCTAATAATGCACCATCTACTGAAACTGGAATATTGACATGTTTTCTTACTTCTGCTGCATATTCCAAACCCATTTTAGTAGGATCAACATAGGTTGGCATCTGGAGATATAGACCGTCATAACTACCCATTCTTAAATGGATTGAAAGAATGCCCATTTTTTCTAAAGTTTGCGCAATGACAATGACATCTTCTTTTGTTAAACCATTTTCAATACCTTGGTTCATAGAGATACCAGTAATCAATGGAAAATCTTCACCCACATTTTTCTTAGCTTCTTCAACTCATTCAATCATAAATCGCATTCTATTCTCTATGATTCCACCGTATTCATCTGTTCTTTGATTCCAAGCAGGAGATAAAATTGATCGATGAGATGTGTATAGGCATGAATATAGATAAAGTCAAAACCTGCCTCTTTAGCATGTTTTGCTGCTAGACCGTAAGCTTTAACTAGGCCATGGATTTCATCTTTTGTAAGGGCTCTAGTTTTTACATTTGGCAAAAAGAATAGAGGTGTTTCTATCATTGTTTTTTAGATACGTTTAAAGAATTTGAATACTTATTTCAGGGGAAAGATTTTAACGAGGTAGAATTCAGTACTGGTGAGTTACTACCAACAGTAAATTCATATGGACAAAAGGTGTTTTATTTAAAATCTGGAAGAGTAAGTTTGATGTGTTCTAATTCAGATGGTAAAGTGTACTCTATATTACGCATGTCAAAAGGTAATATGAGTCCTTTTAATTATCAAACAAGTG